>CAJMAZ010000035.1:0-24271 GCA_905211535.1 uncultured Collinsella sp.
TGTGCCAGCTTCTCGGCTCGCTCGGCGGCGGCGAGCGCCTCGATGACGGTGCCGAGCTGGTCGCCCAGAAGGACGCCGTTGTAGGTGGAGTTGAAACCGATGCGGTGATCGGTCACGCGGTCCTGGGGCTGGTTGTAGGTACGGATCTTCTCGGAACGGTTGCCATGGCCAATCTGGCTCTGGCGCTCGGCACCAAGCTCTGCCTGCTGCTTCTCGAGCTCCATCTCGTAGAGGCGGGCGCGCAGCATCTGCATGCAGACCTCGCGGTTCTGAATCTGGGAACGCTGCTCCTGCGACTGCACCACGGTGTTGGTGGGCAGGTGGGTGATGCGCACGGCGGAGTAGGTGGTGTTAACGCACTGACCGCCAGGGCCCGAAGCGCAGTAAGTGTCGATGCGCAGGTCGGACTGGTTGATCTGGACGTCGATCTCCTCGGCCTCGGGAAGTACGGCGACGGTAGCCGTGGAGGTCTGAATGCGGCCCTGGGACTCAGTCTTGGGAACGCGCTGGACGCGGTGCACGCCGGACTCGAACTTCATGACGGAGTAGACGCGGTCGCCCTCGACCTTGAACTCGATGGACTTAAAGCCACCGGCCTCGCTGGGGCTGGAATCGAGCACGGTAGTCTTCCAGCCGCGCGACTCGCAAAAGCGCTGGTACATCTTGTACAGATCGCCGGCGAAGATGGCCGCCTCGTCGCCACCGGCGGCGGAGCGAATCTCGACGATGGTGTTCTTGTCGTCGTTGGGGTCGCTCGGGATGAGCATGTACTTGATATCTTCCTCGAGCTGGGGAAGCTTGTCCTCGTTCTCGGAGATGTCCATCTGGAGCATCTCCTTCTCGTCAGCATCGGTAGTGTCGCGGAGCATCTCCTTGGCAGCCTCGATGTCATCGAGCGCGCCGATGTACTCGCGCGAAGCGGCGATGAGGTCGGACTGGTGCGCGTACTCCTTGTTGAGACGCGTGAACTCCTTGATGTCGGAGGCGACGGCCGGGTCAGAGAGCTTCTTCTCGAGCTCCTCGTAGGCCTTGATGATCTTTTCGAGCTTGTCGCGCATGGCAGGACTCCTTTATATGCGTGAAGGTGAAAATCGGCAGAATTGATGGGGCGCATGGCGCCACTGCGGGGGTAAGCCCAGCTAGAACATGTCGATCTTCAGATACATGCGCATCCCTTCGCGTATGGGGTACATAATTGCGGTCTAACCCATATATGATAGCGTGCGCAGGCAAACCTGCATATAACCCGCACGGAATGATTGGTGCAAACAAACCTGACTCCATTGCACCAAGGGCTTGCTTTTTGGCTAGAGCGTGTGGAGCAGGGCGATGAGGAAGCGCACGCCCTGGAGGTAGGCGCGGCGGGTGATGCGCTCGTTGGTGCCGTGGACGCCGCGGTCGCACTCGTCACCGTCTACCACAAAGGCCGAGAAGCGAATGCACTCGGAGCAAATGCGCTGGTAGTTGGCAGCGTCGGTCGCGCCGATCACGGTCGAGGGCACAATTGCCACTGGCTCGAATGATCCGTTTTCCTCCGTCCCCTTTGGATCACGGAAATAGCAGGCGGCGATGGAGCGAACCACCTCGAGACCGGGACCACCGATGCGCGGGGACGACGAGGGTTCGGAGCTGCCGGGGCCCAGCTCCACTTCGACACGACCGGCAAGGTCCGCCCCGGCAACCGCATCACGGCAGTGCGCCACAACGTCGGCCACGCTCGTGCCCTCGAGCATGCGGAAGTTGATATTAGCCCACATATCCTGCGGCATTACGTTGGCGCCGGTGCTGCCGCCCTCGATCTGCGTGGGCGCGCAGGTGGTCGTCACGAGCGGGTAGAGCTTCTTGCTGGCGAGGCACTCGCGCACGATGGTGTCCTTGTTGGAGGCAATCTCGTCGGCCGTGTAGAGCCCCAACTCGACGAGCTGGGCGGCAAGCAAGTCGGTCACGCGCGTCGGCCACTCGATATCGCAGATTGCGGTGATGGCACGGCTGAGCACCTCGAGCGATGTGCCACCGTAGGGGTTGGAGGAATGCCCGCCCTCACTCTTCGTCTTGAGCACGATATCGGCATAGCCCTTCTCCGCGAGGTCGGCATGCATAAGCCAGCCCTCGCCCGCGCCATACTCGGCAGCCGAAACGATGCGGTAGTCGCCCTCGTCGATCAGGCACTCAAGCTCAATGCCGCGCTCCTCGAGCGCGCGGCCGATGGCGCCTGCGCCGTACTGCGTAGTCTCCTCGTCCTGGCCAAAGGCGAGCGGCAGGGTACGCTTGTGCTCCCAGCCGTGTGCGAGCGCATACTCAACCGCCTCGAGAATGCCTGCGACCTGGTCTTTCATATCGATGGCGCCGCGACCCCAAATGTAGGTGTCGTCCACATGTCCGCTAAAGGGGGCATGCGTCCAGTCAGCCTCGGTGCCGGGTACCACGGGAGCCACGTCCATGTGGCCCATGAGCATAATGGGCTTGAGGGCAGGGTCGGAACCGCTAAGCGTCACCAATAGCGAATGGTCGATAAGCTCAACCTTACCCGCCGTAAATACGTGCGGCCAGGCCTGCTGCATATACGCGCGCAGGTCGTCGAACGGCTGCCAGTTCACCGCCTCGGCATTCATGCTCGAGATGGTCGGAAACGACAGCACACGGCCCAGGCGCTCGCATGCGCCGGCCTTGTCCAAATCGGCAAAATCATCCTCATGCGCAAAAAAGCGCCAAACCTCGGCCATGACATCCTTTCGATTGTGATAACGAGGGCCGCCCCACCGGAGCGGCCCTGCCACATAAGCGTTTGCGGTCGGTTACTTGTCCTCGAGATAACGCGAGAGGAACTCGCGGGTACGCTGGTGCTTGGGGTTGCCGAAGAGCTCGGCCGGCGCGGCATCCTCGAGCACTACGCCCTTGTCCATGAAGACCACGCGGTCGGACACCGTGCGAGCAAAGGCCATCTCATGCGTGACGACGACCATGGTCATGCCGTCGGCCGCGAGCTTGCGCATGACCTCGAGCACCTCGCCCACGATCTCGGGGTCGAGTGCGGAGGTCGGCTCGTCGAACAGCATGATCTGCGGATTCATGCATAGGGCACGAGCGATGGCCACGCGCTGTTTTTGACCACCGGACAGGCGACCCACGGCGGCGTGCGCGAACTTTTCGAGCCCCACGCTCGTCAGATGCTCCATCGCGACCTTCTCGGCCTCGACCTTGCTCATCTTTTTGAGCGTGACGGGCGCGAGCGTGCAGTTGTCGAGCACATCCATGTTGTTGAACAGGTTAAAGCCCTGGAACACCATGCCGATGTCCTCGCGCAGCTTGTTGATGTTGCAGCGCTCGGCCGTGAGGTCCTGGCCGTGGAACCAGATGTGGCCCGCGTCCGGGGTCTCGAGCAGGTTGAGGCAGCGCAGGAAGGTCGACTTGCCCGAACCCGAGGCGCCGATGATGGTGACGACCTCGCCGGGATTGACGGACAGGTCGATGCCCTTGAGTACCTCGAGCGAGCCGAAGCTCTTGCGCAGGCCCTCGACGCGGATGAGCGGCTCATTGGTCTGTGCGGCGGCCGCGGTGCCGGTAGTAGCGGTATCTGCCATGATGATTCTCCTCGTCTTGAGCCTAGTTGGAGCTGGGCAGCGTGACCGGAGCCTCGGCGCCGAGCTTTTTGCCAAAGGCCTCGAGCAGGCGGCTCGCCACGAGCGTCAGGATCAGGTAGACCACGAGCGCCACGCAGTAGACCTCCATCTGGCGGTAGTACACGCCGGCGACGGTGGTGGTGGCGTACATGAGGTCAAACACGCCGATAACCGAGAGCACCGACGAATCCTTGATGTTGATGATGAGCTCGTTGGTGAGCGCCGGGATCGCGTTTTTAATGCCCTGGGGGAACACGACTTTGCGCATAGCCTGCCACTGCGACAGGCCCAGCGAGCGCGCCGCCTCGGCCTGGCCGGGATCGATGGACTCGATGCCGCCGCGCAGGACCTCCATCATGTAGGCGGTGGAGTTGAGCGAGATGGTGACGAGGCCAGCGGTGAAGGTACTCCAGATCTGGTTGGCCTGGGCGGTCTCGAAGCCCATGCCGCGCAAAACGGTGAAGCCCGCGTAATAGATGAGCAGACCCTGGACCATCATGGGCGTGCCGCGCACGATGGTGGAGTAGACGGTCGCAAAGCCGCGGCCGATACTCTTAAAGAAGCGCACCAGGTCGTTGTCCACGCGATCGAAGGTCTGAATGCGCAAAAACACGAAGAGCAGCGCCAGGAAGAATGCGATGACGGTGCCGAAGGTCGCAAGCGCGATGGTGATCTCGATACCGCGAATGAAGAAGTCCCCGCTCTTGTAGGTCATGTAGACCAGGCTCGACAAAAAGTCGCTGGGGTTGGAGTCCGAGACAATGCTCACCTGCACCAGGTCGATAAACGACATGACGCAGCGGTCCACGAAAAAGATCGCCGCGATGGCGACCACGACGTAGCTGCCTAAGCGTGCGCCACGACGGAAACGCTCGGATGCGAACGGCGACTTTTCGCGATAGTCACTCCAGTGCATGAGCTTGGTGACCAGCGCCGCCGTCGACACGACGAGCCAGGCCCACAGGATCGCCCAAAGGCAATCTTGGAACACGCCCGTGGGGGCCAAGAAGCTCAGCGGCGTGGGGTTGCGCTGGCTAAACGCCAAGCCGAGCGCCGCGATAACGCTCGTGCCCAGGTACACATAACGGTGGTCGGCCTTGATAAAGGAGGCCAGACGATTGATGGTTTTCATGCTGCCTCCCTATGCCGGCTGGCGGTCGAGGCACGCGTCCCACATTTGGTCGCGCTCCTCTTGGCTAATGCCCTTGAGTGTCTTGTCGATGAGCTTAAGGAGCTTGTCCGAGCCCTTGCGGCAGCCGACGTTTGCCGCGACCTCCTGCTTAAAGCCCTCGCCCTCGGCAAAATGAATGGGGACAATGCCCGGGTTTTGGGCCATATAGCCCTTCTCGTTCTCGGTGTTGTAGGTCACGGCGTCGCACGTGCCCTGCAGCAGGTTCGAAAACACCGTGGGAACCGAATCGACCGGGTTCTTGTGCACAACGCCCGGGATCTCGTCGATGACGGTATCGAGCATGGTGTCCTTTTGCCCGAGGACCGTAGCGCCGCTAAAGTCGCTGAGCTTGGTCGCATTCTGGTAGGGCGAGCCCTCTTTTACGAACAGGCCAAAGTAACCAATAAAGTACGGGTCGGAGAAGCCGACGGACTCCTCGCGCTCGGGCGTGGCGCTCATACCGGCGATGATGAGGTCGATCTGGCCGTTGTTGAGCGAGTCGATAAGGCCCGAGAAGCTCTGTTTGACGGCAACGGGCTCGCCACCGAGGGCCTTGCAGACGATCTTGGCGATCTGCACGTCGTAGCCATCGGCATAGGCGCCCTGCACGTTGTCGATGGGGATGGTGTACTTGCTGGCCTCGGAGACCTGCCAGTTGTACGGAGCGTAGGCCGCCTCCATGCCAATGCGGATCTTGTCCTTGCCGATCACGGAATCGGACAGGTCGTCGCGACCGCCGCCCGTCGTGGGCTGAACTACTTCCAGCGTGGAGGGGCGCTGGCAACCGGCAAGTGCGCCGGCGACGACAGAAGCGCTCGCAGCGAGAGTACTACCCAAAAAGATGCGACGGCTGCATACCGGCTGTGGATGCGCGTCGCGTTGATGGGGAGAATGCATAATCTGCCTTCCCTGTTGAATCGTATGCTGACGACTTAACAGGATATACGCCAGCAACCAGCAGCGCAGCACAAGCTCGAAAAATTAATAGACACACGGTAGTCATTGGGGACGCCGATGTTTTGGCAATGCCGGCGAGCGACGTCCAGAGCGAACAAGTGGCATGAAAAAGGCAAGGCATGACCAGAAGGTCTATGCCTTGCCTTTTGAATGACAAATTGTCGCTTTGGGTGGCGCGCAGCGTCAACCGGCCCGCCGTTCGTCAGAACGGCGGAACCTCTAGAGCAGGGTGACGCTAAAGCTACGTTTATCGGTAGCGCCGGGAGCCAAGGTGATGGTGTTGACCTTGTGCTCAAAGACATCGTCCTCGGTGTCCATGGTGGTATGACCGGTCCAGGGCTCGAGCGCCACAAACGGGGCGTCATTGGCGGCAGACCACACGCCAATGTACTTAAAGCCCTCAAAGTCGATCTTGACGCCGTGGCCCGACTTGCGGCCGCGCAGTGTGAGCGTGGAGCCCGGGACATCGGTGAACATGATGGCATCGTTATCGAAGCTGCGGTGCGTGATGGGCAGCACGTCCGAGTTATCGGGAGCCTTGTAGCTACCCTCGAACGTCATAAGACCGTCGGGCGTGATGATGGGAGCCTCGTTGGTCCAAGCCTCGGTAAACGCCAGCTCGTAATCCTCGAACGCCTCGTCCTCGGCACCAGGGACGGGCACGTTAAATGCGGGGTGGCCGCCCACCGAGAACGGCAGGTCCACGTCGCCGGTATTGGTGACGGCAAAGGTCTGCGTGAGGGTGGCGTCGCCGGTCAGGGCATAGGTCATGTTGAGCTTAAAGTGGAACGGAAAGGCCTTGAGCGACTCGGGCGTATCGGTGATCTCGTACGTTACCGAGGAGCCGTCCTCCGAAACCTCGACCAGCTCGTGCTCGACGATGCGCGCGAGTCCGTGGCGCGGCATCTCGCAGGTGCCGGCCGCAGACGTTGCCGTGTTGTTGCGCAGCGAACCCACAATGGGGAACAGGATGGGCGCATGCTTGCCCCAAAAGGCGGGGTCGCCCTGCCACAGATACTCGTTGCCGTTGAGAGCAAGGCTCGTGAGCTGGGCGCCCATGGAATCGATGGCCGCGGTGAGGCCGCCGCGCTTGATGGTAGTGACGGTAGACATGCTACTTCCTCCAAAAGTAAACAATAGTGTCGAGTGCTATTGTCCCACTCTTGGCGGCAAGGAGAAGCGACAGGCACAGTTATTGAACGATTGCGTAAAGGTCGAACCCGCCCTGCGGCGTGCTGTCGACCGTATCGGGCGCCTGTGAATTAAAACTCACCGGAACCATGCGCTTTGAGGCGCGGTAACGCGTGCCGTCGGTGGCGACGGGCGGCTCATCCACCGTGAGCTCGTAGTCGCCGGGCTTGAGCTCGATGCCGTCACCTTCGGAATTGACGTATTGATACTCGTCGATTGTTTGTCCCTTGAGCGTGCGGCCCACGATATGGACGAGCATCTGGCTATCGCCGCGCGCGGTGTCCCACGTCGCGCCGTCCTTGACCTCGACCGACACATGTACCGAGCGCGTACGACCGAGCGATTGCTCGACAGACATCTCGACCTTGGCGGCGTCTTTTCGCTGTTGTTCGACATGGCTCCAGACGTTTCCAATTACCGAGCATGCGATAACGCCGGCCATGAAGGCGATAAGGATGGGGCCGAGCGGCGAGCGACGTCCTGCATCTTCCTCGCGAGACAGATTGGGGCGACGTGTGGGTGCGGGCGCCTGAGCGCCCTGTGAGGGCACGTCGAGAATACTGAAGGATGCCGTGCTGTCGGGGTCGATAGTGTGACGCGGCTGCGGGATCTTTGCCGGCGAGATGGACATGTCGGCTGGCTCGCCGAGCGTGGCCGTAGCGTCGGCCTTGGCCTCGTCTGCCTCGGCCTGGGCCCAGGCCTGTTCGAAGGTCAGGGGCTCGACGGGGTCGGAGGCGGCATCAGGCTCGACAGCGGCATCGTTGCCGGTCTCGTCCTCGTCGCTCGACACGTCACGCGGCGTGGGCTCGTCCCACTCCTCGTCCGAAGCCTCACCCTCGCTATACCACCATTCAAAGTTATCGATATCCATACGGGGCGCCCCTTAGGCCTCGCAAATAAACACTCGCTAGTCTTATACCCCCAGACGGCACCGAAGCTCACCCGCGCCGGACACGAAAACCGTCACAACATTCGACGCTTTTCCTCGATTTCGAGATTTTCATCGAATGTTGTGATGGTTTGGATGTGACAAGGGGGCTGTCCCTTTGTCACATAGCAAGGGCCGTACGGATGGATGGGTCGCTGAGGGCCTCGCGGAGCCAAGGGGCCAGCTGCTCGAGGTGACCCTGCAGATAGCCGTC
Source organism: uncultured Collinsella sp. (assembly GCA_905211535.1). Classification (GTDB taxonomy): domain Bacteria; phylum Actinomycetota; class Coriobacteriia; order Coriobacteriales; family Coriobacteriaceae; genus Collinsella. Next base: position 8,082 of record CAJMAZ010000035.1, read on the forward strand.
GAGCTCGGACGGGGCCACGCGGCGCACCTCCGAGATCTCCTCTTGGTTGATATGCAGCTCGCCGGGCTCAACATGGGCAAGGTAGACCTCGCACCACTCGCACTCGCAGCGACCGTCGCCGTGATCCTCGCGGTACACCACGTGTCCGAGGTGCTTGAGCTGATCGGGCTCGCGCGTAATGCCGAGCTCTTCGTTGATGCGACGCGCCGTGGCGGCCGCGACGTCTTCCCCGGGGAGCGGATGGCCGGCGCAGCTATCGGCCAGCACCCCGCCCCACAGGCGCTTGAGCGGACTGCGGCGACAGAGCAGCAGGCGCGCGTCTTCGCCCCGCCCCTCGACCAAAAGCGTCAGAAATGCCTGATGCAGGATGCCCTCACCAGTATGGGCCTCGATGCGGTCGACGGGGCCAAGCGCCTCGCCGGTCGCGGCATCGACCGCCACGACCTCGGCGCCCGCGCCGCCCTCATCCCAGCCGGCGCGCAGAATGCGGGCTGCGGCCTCCTCGAGCGCGGCGATGAGCTCCTTGGTGGTGTCGAGCACGCGCTGCAGGTCGTCTGCGCTCGCCTGCTCAACGTGAAAGCCCGTGCTTGCAACGACCGGCACGCCAAAGCGCGTGGCCAGCGCCGCTGCGATATCGTGCGCCGGGATCTCGTCTCGATGGCACGGAACGGCCAGGATGCTCACCGTCGCCGTACGGCCGGGCTCGGGGCGCGGAATGGCCTGCGCCGTGGCGCCCAGGTGCGCGAACTCCGGCGAGCAGGCGTACACCGCCATGCCTCGCGGCGTCACCGTCAACTGGGCCTCGAGCGCAAACTTGCCCTCGCCCGCTGCAACCTTTGTCGTGTGCATACCCATGGGATCTCCCGTCGCCCGCGATGTACCTGAGACCATCTTCGCCTGTATTGCGACTATACAGGCAAGGTCACCATGTGACAAAGGGACGGTCCCTTTGTCACATTCTGCTAGAGTTGCAGGGATTGATTGAATCCCGCTTATTCATGCGACATTGGAGTGACAACCTTGACCGCCGCAACCACGCCAAAAAGTAAGTCAACCGCCGCCGCGCTCTCCCCCGCGCGCACCAAGCTCTGCCTGGCGCTGCTCGTGCTGTTGGGATTCTCACTCGGCTGCTCCGAGTTCGTGGTCATCGGCATCGAAAGTGACCTGGCGACGGAACTCGGCGTATCGCTTGCCACCGCAGGCCAACTTATTAGCGTGTTCGCACTTGTCTACGCCATCGCGACGCCGGTGCTCGCGCTCAGCACGGGGCGTTTTCGCCGCTACCAGCTGCTCGTGTGCTACAGCATTATCTTTGTGCTCGGCAATCTGGTCATGGCGCTGGCGCCCAACTTCCAGGTGCTGTTTATCTCGCGCATCATCCTGGGCTCCGTCTCGGGTACGCTGCTCGCCGTGGGCGTGACGTACATCCCTGAGCTTCTGTCCCCGCAGCAAACTTCGCTCGCCATCTCGGTGGTATATGGTGCGTTTTCCGTGGCAATGGTCTTTGTCACTTCGATCGGCAAGTTTGTGGCCGACACGCTCGATTGGCACGTGGCCATGTACGGCACGCTTGCCTTTGCCGTTCTGATTTGCGGAGCGCTCGTGGCGTTTATGCCGCGCGCTGGGCAAACCGACGAGCCCGCCACCTTTCGCGAGCAGGCGGGGCTTCTGCGCGAACCGAGCATCATCACCGGCATGCTCATCTTTTTGTTTGGCGTGGGCTCGGTCTATGTGTTCTACGGCTACGTGACGCCTTATCTTGAGCAGGTGCTGGGCATGGGCACGGTCGAAGCCAGTACCACGCTTATGGCCTACGGCGTGTTCTGCCTGATCTCGAACATCCTGGGCGGATGGATCGATGCGCGCTTTGGCATGAAGGCGCTGCTGGTTACGTTTGTGCTGCAGGCGGCGGCATTGTTTGGGCTGTTTGCCGTGGGCGCTGCCATGCCGATCGCACTTGTCTTTGTCTTTAGCCTGGCGATGCTCATGTACCTGTTCTCGGTGTCGTGCATCACGCACTTTATGGACGTGGCGCGCAGCCGCCACCCCAAGTCGATGGTGCTCGCAAGCTCGGTGGAGCCCATGGCGTTTAACGTCGGCATTTCGTTTGGTACCGCAGTGGGCGGCGCCGTGGTAAGCAGCATTGGTATTGTGTACGTGGGCGCAGTGGGCGCCGCGTTCTCGCTTGTGGCCTGGGTGCTCACGCTGGTGACGATTAAGTTGGCTCGCTGGGAGCGCAGGCGGGCGAGGGTGCAGGCGTAGATGCGATACTCGAGCTCGATGATGGCGATCGAAAGGAAACCGCATATGCAACGCGTACTGTTTATCTGCTATGGAAACATCTGTCGCTCGACGATGGCTGAGTCCGCGTTTACCGAGCTGGTGCGCCGCGCTAGACGCGAGGCGGAGTTTGCCATTGATTCCGCTGCGACCTCGACCGAGGAGATCGGCAACCCGCCGCATCGTGGCACCGTTGCCAAGCTGCGTGAAGTCGGGATTCCCGTCGTTGCCCACCGTGCCCGTCAGGTGCGTCGCGCGGAGTATGGTGACTGGGACCACATTGTCTATATGGATTCCGAGAACGCACGCAGCCTGCGTCGCATTTTTGGCAGCGATCCCGATGGCAAGATCTCACGCCTGCTCGATTGGACCGATCACCCCGGCGACGTGGCCGATCCCTGGTACACCGGCAACTTCGATGCCACCTACCGCGATGTGCTCGCCGGCTGCACGGCCATGCTCGAGCAGCTGTAGGCACTCGGGCGGCGCGGGCACACGGGCCACGCCATCGGCATAAAACGAGCATGGATTTTCTCCCACTTTGAGCGTTCGAGTGCGCTCTAAACGGGAGAAAATCCACGCTCATGAATGTGACAAAGGGACTGCCCCTTTGCCACATCCGGGACTGGCCCTAGACCGGCTTGACCTCCAGCTTTATCCCCTCGGCGCAGGAGTCGCCCAAAACATCCGAAAGGGCCCAGGTCGCATATAGCGGCAAATAGAGAACCGCTCCGTTGCGCTCAACGTTGCCTCTCGAGAAAACAATCCCGAGCCTTACGCCATATTCAGCCGTATCAAGCACATGACCGAGCGCAGCGTGCGCGTGGTAATAGGAGCCCGATTTAACCTCGATCGGAACAGCCGTCCCATCCGGTCCATCGACCACAAAGTCCACTTCACCGCGCTTTTTTGTCTGATAGTAGTAAAGCTGGCGATTTTGGGCAGCCAGCTGCTGGGCCACCACGTTTTCGTAAATGCCGCCCAGATTGGGCTCCTTGCTATCAAGATACGCCGCTTGGGCGACTCCAACGGGGTAGCGCGCCATCAACATGCCCGTATCCGATTGATATAGCTTGAACTGCGATGGCCGTGCCGTCTTGAGCAGGGGCGATTTTGGCTCGGTTACGATATCGGCTTTGAGAGCAACGCCGGCATCGACAAGCCATACAAAATCTCGCTGATACTTCTCGTAGTGAGCCTTGGGGTCAATGGAATTGAGCACGAAGCGCTTGTTTTCGTCCTCGAGCATAATAGGGAGCTGATCGTAGATGCTCTGCACCTGAAGGGCTCGCCCGCTTGCATACTTGGAGATATCCCGCCGGTACTGTTCGTTGAGCTCTGACTGCAGCTGACGAACAGAGACAAGGTCGCCCCGCGTGTCAAGGAAACGCTGCACGACCTCAGGCATTCCGCCGACAACGGTATAGGTCCTGAAGTTTGCCATCATCGCGTCATGAATGTAATCAGGAATGGGCCTCTCGCTGATACACGCGTCGCGTATCGTTTGGCGAGCTCCCTCGCTCACCCCGATCGCCCAGCAAAACTCCTCAAAATCGAGCGGGAACATCCTAAGCTCGTGAACATATCCCACGGGATAGGACCTAACGCCCTTGAACTGGGTCCCGAGCATTGACCCCGAAAACGCCCAGTGGCACCTCCCGTCCTCAACAAGGAACTTTGCCATCGTCATGATGTCGGGGGCCTCCTGGACCTCATCGATAAACACGAGCGTTTTGTCTGGTGCAATCGACTTTCCCGAAAGAAGCGTCACCCTGCTGATGAAATCATCGGCATCCCGCGCCTCGAGAAGAGCATCTTTTGCCTGGCGATTTTCCATGAGGTTAAGCTCGATGTAGGTTGTATGGTTGGCTTTGCCAAATGCGCGAATCGAATAGCTTTTGCCGATCTGGCGAGAACCCGTAATGAATAAGGCCTTTTGCTCGGCAGACTTCAGCCAACGCTCCAGCTCTGCCGCTATTTTCCTGCGCAGCATAGGCTCTCCCCTCAGCGTCATCGAGTGAAATGCAAAGTTTTATACGCTTGATTATCGATGAAATGCAGAATTTTTAGAACCTAAAATCGGATGAAACGCAGAGATTTGAGATTATAAGCAAAAAAGAAGGGGCACCATCGGCGAATGTGACAAAGGGGCTGTCCCTTTGTCACATTGCGCTCGACTACTCGTCGACGATCTCGGCAAGCCAGACGTTCAGTGTATCGACTTCGGGGCAGCAGAACTTTGCCGTGCCGGGCTCGTTGCCAGGCACGGTTCCGCCATAGCGCAGGATATCGATATAGGGAAAGCCCACGTGACAGGCCATGGCGCACATCTTGCCGCGATCGCGGTCGAAGTCGAAGACGTCGCCGGGCTTGTGACCATGGTGGCAGCGGCACGCACCCAGCTGATCCACGCAGCTCACGCGGATACGCGGACGCTTGCCACGCGGCGCGCCGAGCGGCCTGTTCTCGCCCGCAGGCTTGACGCCGCTCTCGCCAGCATTACTCATGGTCAACCACATCCAGGCAGGCCTCGATGGGAAGGCCGGCCGATTTGTCCTCTTGGTCGGCATTGCGCTCGATAAGCTCAGCCACCACGCGCATGGCATCGGACGTCGCGCGCTGCAGACTCCAACCTGCCATAACGCGGCCGACGAGCACCGCCGAGAACGTGTCGCCCGTGCCCGGGAAATAGACCGGAATGAGCTCAAAGGGAATCGTAAAGTACTCCCCCGCCACATGGTCATAACCGATGACGACATTCGCACCGTCGACCACAGCGCTCGTAATGACCACCGACTTGGCGCCCAGGGCACGCACGGCATCCACAAGAGCACGGCCCTCATCGGGCGTGATTTGCTCGGCAATGGGCGTATCGGTGAGTAGGCACGCCTCGGTGTAGTTTGGCACCGCATAGTCGGCGCACTCGAGCAGGCTGCACATGAGACCGATCGTGGACTCGGGCACGCCGGCGTAGAGCTTGCCGTTGTCGCCCATGATGGGGTCGACGAACACCTTGGTGCCCTTTTGCGCGCGACGGTGGCAGAAGTCCGAAATGATGCGCGTCTCTTCCTCGGTCACGATAAAGCCGGTGGAGATGGCGTCGAACTCAAAGCCGAGCTCCTCCCAGATGGCGAGGCTCTGGCGCACGTACTCGGTGGTGTCGTGGATGTAGAACTTGGGATAGTTGAGTGTATCGGACACCAGCGCCGTCGGCAGATTGTGGATGCGATAGCCCATATGCGACAGCACCGGCAGCATGGCGGAAAGCGCGACCTTGCCGTAGCCGCACATATCGTTGATCAGCAGCAGCTGAGTGTTCTTCATGAGGGTCTCCCTTGGTTCGGGCACGGCGCAGCAGCGCCACAGTGCGACTAAGTGTAGCGCAGGGAACGTTGTGGGCGGGCGCTACGGTCGCGAAGAGCGCATTGTTGCGAAAAGGTTTCGGAAATGGGGGGCATAGGCCTTGTGGCCATGCCCGACGATTGAACGTCAGATTGCCGCTTAGGAGCGTTTGCAGCGTCGAGCGGTTACGGCGTTTGGCAAAACGCCGTAACTATAAGTTTGGTACCTTGACATTCATTTCTCATGCTCCTAGATTGGTTAGGCACAAAACAATTCCACTACCTAACTAAAGAAAGGAGCAACACTAATTCATGTGCGATGAACCTCTTAACCTTTGTTCGCACGAGCCCGGCGGCGACCCGTCACAGCCGGCTGATGTACCCGAAGCGGTTGGCTCGGAAGACAAGCTTGCCAAGCGCATCCTCAATAACCTGGGCTTTTGCGGCCATTACATGCACTTTCATGGTGGTGGCGTATCCGGCAAGGCGCCCATTATCTGCCTGCTGGCCAAGCAGCCCGGCGGCGAGATGTCGCAGCAGGAACTCGGCATGCACTTTGACCTCAAGCCGGGGTCGCTTTCCGAGATCCTGTCCAAGCTCGAGGTCAACGGCCTCATTGAACGCAGCCGTAACCCCAAGGATCGACGGCAACTCACCATTCGCCTGACCGAAACCGGCCGGGAAAACGCCCGCATCGACCAGGCAGCCCGCATCCGCTTTAGAGAACGGGCCTTTAGCGCGCTCACCCACGACGAGCGCGAGCAGCTCGCCGAAATGCTCGAGAAAATCCGTGTAACCTGGGAGGAACTGGATGATTAAAACCCTCATGGGAAGCATCCGCGACTATATGAAAGTCACCGTTGCCACGCCATTGCTCGTGCTTGGCGAGGTGCTCTGCGAGATGCTGATTCCATTTATCACCGCCAACCTGATCGATGCCATCAAAGACGGCGCCACCGTAGCCGAGATGCTTCCCACCGCGGGCTTTTTGGTGCTCATCGCGCTGACATCGCTTGCTTTTGGCGCCGCTGCCGGCGTCACCTGCAGCCATGCGAGCTGCGGCTTCGCTAAGAACCTGCGTCACGACCTGTTCTACAAGATCCAGACGTTCAGCTTTGCCAACATCGATGAGTTCTCGAGCTCCTCGCTCGTCACGCGCCTGACCACCGATATCAACAACGTGCAGCAGGCCTTTATGATGATCATCCGTATCGCCGTGCGCGCGCCGCTGGTATTGATCTTCGCCTTTACCATGGCATTTATCATGGGCGGCAGCGTCGCCATGGTCTACCTGGTCATCATTCCGCTGCTGGGCTTTGGACTGTTCTTTATCATCTTTAAGGTGCGCCCCATCTTCTCGCGCGTGTTCCACAAGTACGACGCCCTTAACGAGTCCGTCGAGGAAAACGTCACCGGCATGCGCGTAGTTAAGAGCTATGTGCGCGAAGACTTTGAGAAGGAGAAGTTCGCGACCGCTGCGCGCGACGTCCAGATGGACTTCACCCGCGCCGAGAAGCTGCTTGCCTTTAACAACCCCATGATGAACATCTGCGTCAACGGCGCGTTTGTCGTCATCATCTACCTGGGCTCCAAGCTCATCATCACGAGCCAGGGCACGCTGTTCGACGTGGGCCAGCTCTCCTCGATCTTTACCTATGGCTTCCAAATCCTCATGAGTCTGATGCAGCTGTCGATGATCTTTGTCATGGTGACCATGGCCGACGAATCGGCGCACCGCATTACCGAGGTGCTGGCCGCCGAGCCCACGATCGCCGATCCCGCCGAGCCCGTGCTCGAGGTCGCCGACGGTTCCATCGACTTTGACCACGTGAGCTTTAAGTATTCCGCGCATGCGAAGCGCCAGGCGCTCGACGATATCGACCTGCACATTAAGAGCGGCGAGACCATCGGCATCATCGGCGGCACCGGCTCGGCCAAGTCCACGCTCGTAAACCTCATCGCCCGCCTGTACGACGCCACCGAAGGCACCGTGCGCGTGGGCGGCATGGACGTGCGCGACTACGAGCTGGACGCCCTGCGCCACCAGGTAGCCATGGTGCTACAGAAAAACGTGCTGTTTAGCGGCACCATTGCCGAGAACCTGCGCTGGGGCGACCCGAACGCCACCGACGAGGAAGTCCGCGAGGCGGCACATCTGGCCTGCGCCGATGAGTTTGTCGACGGCTTCCCCAAGGGCTACGACACCTGGATCGAGCAGGGCGGCTCCAATGTCTCGGGCGGTCAGAAGCAGCGCCTGTGCATTGCGCGTGCCCTGCTGCGTCGCCCCAAGATCTTGATCCTGGACGACTCCACCAGCGCCGTCGACACCAAGACCGACGCCAAGATCCGCGCAGGGTTGGCAAGCTATCTGCCCAACACGACCAAGCTCATCATCGCCCAGCGCATCAGCTCCGTGCAGGATGCAGACCGCATCATCGTCATGGAAGGCGGCCGTATCGCTCAGATCGGCAGCCATGACGAGCTACTCAAGACGAGCGAGATCTACCGCGAGACCTTCACCTCGCAGAACAAGATGTCTGCCGAGGGCGAAGAGGCCGTCGAAGCCGACACCGAGGCATCCGCAACACAAGCTCAGACCCAGGAAGGAGGCGAGACACATGAGTAAGGCAACGACCGCCGAGCGCGCGCTCAACCGCAAGGGTGGCACCATGTCGCGCCTCATCAAGACGCTCTTTGGCTTCTACCCCGTGCTTTTGCCCCTCGTCGTCGCCGGCGTGGTGCTCTGCGCCATCATCAACTCCATCGGCGCGACCTTCCTTCAGAGCGCCCTGCAGATTATTAGCGAATCGTGGCAGTCGGGCGATTGGACGACCGCGCAGCCCAAGATTCTGCAGCTCGTGACCACCCTCGCCTGCATCTACGGCGTCGGCATCCTGTCCTCGCTCTTCTGGAACCGCGCCATGGCCATCGTCACGCAGGGCTCGCTCGAGAAACTGCGCGAGAAGATGTTCAACCGCATGCAGGACTTGCCAATCCGCTACTTCGACACACACCAGCGCGGCGACATCATGAGCCACTACACCAACGACATCGACACGCTGCGCCAGATGATCAGCCAGTCGCTGCCCAACCTGCTCATGACGGTCATCGTCATCGCCACGGTGTTCTTTATCATGCTGTACTACAGCGTGTGGATGTGCCTGGTCATTGTGGCCGGCGTCGCCTTTATGACCTTTATGACCAAGCTGCTCGGCTCCAACTCCGCACGCTTCTTTATTGCGCAGCAGACCGAGCTCGGCGTGGTCGAGGGCCATATCGAGGAAGTCATGAACGGCCAGAAGGTCGTCAAGGCGTTCTGCCACGAGTCTGCCGCCGAGGCCGATTTTGACGAGCGCAACGAAAAGCTCTTCGAGGTCTCGCAAAAGGCCAACATGTACGCCAACATCCTCATGCCTATCCTTATGAACCTGGGCAACCTGCTCTACGTGCTGGTGGCCCTTGCCGGCGGCATTTTCCTGGCACTGGGCGTGCCCAACCTGAGCATCTCGGGCATGACGCTGTCCATCGCCGTCGTGGTGCCGTTCCTCAACATGACCAAGCAGTTCTGCGGACAGATCGGTCAGATCTCGCAGCAGATCAACGCCGTGGTCATGGGCCTCGCCGGCGCCGACCGCATCTTTGAGCTCATCGACGAGAAGCCCGAGACCGACGAAGGCTATGTGACGCTCGTCAACGCGCAGGTGAACCCCGATACCTGGCAGCTCGAGGAGGCCGACCACCACACCGGCATGTGGGCGTGGAAACATCCGCACCGCGCAACCGGCGAGATCGAGTACGTGCCGCTGCGCGGCGACCTGGTCATGGACAACGTCGACTTTGGCTACACGCCCGACCACGAGGTGCTGCACGGCGTGTCCGTGTTTGCCAAGCCGGGCCAGAAGGTCGCGTTTGTCGGCGCCACCGGTGCCGGTAAGACGACCATCACCAACCTCATCAACCGCTTCTACGACATCGCCGACGGCAAGATCCGCTACGACGGCATCAACGTCAACAAGATCCGCAAGGCTGATCTGCGCCGCTCGCTGGGCGTCGTGCTGCAGGACGTGAACCTGTTCACCGGCACCGTGATGGACAACATCCGCTACGGCAACCTGGACGCTACCGACGAGGAGTGCGTCGCGGCGGCCAAGCTCGCGGGCGCGGACGACTTTATCACCCGCCTGCCCGACGGCTACGACACCATGCTCACCGGCAACGGCGCACAGCTGTCGCAGGGCCAGCGCCAGCTGATTTCGATCGCACGCGCCGCCGTCGCCGATCCGCCGGCGATGATTCTGGACGAGGCCACGTCGAGCATTGATACCCGCACCGAGGCCATCGTGCAGGCGGGCATGGACAAGCTCATGGAGGGCCGCACGACGTTTGTCATCGCGCACCGCCTGTCCACCGTGCGCAACTCCGACGCGATCATCTGCCTGGACCACGGCCGCATCATTGAGCGCGGCAACCACGACGAGCTGATCGCCAAGCGCGGATATTACTACCAGCTCTACACCGGAGCGTTTGAGCTGGAGTAGTTCGGCCCGCCGAGATGGCCGATTTGCCGCTCATTCGTCGGGCATGACCCTAAGGTCAATGCCCTCCTCTTTCGGGGCAAATCGACTCATCTCAACGACCCAAACACAATGCGCCGCAACGAATAAAGCCTCCGCAGCCACACGAGCTGCGGAGGCTTTTTTCATGCCGGCCGGAAACCGTATCCCACTTTTCGGGCCCAAAATGGGATGCCGTTTCCCGCTGGACCCCCTCCGGGAAACGGCATCCCATTTCAAGGGGGTAAACCGGGATGTGATTTCCCCTAACGGCACCTTTGGGAAGCCGCATTCCACTCTAGACGCACAAAACGGGATGAGCTTTCCCATGGTGATCCAAGACCAGAAACATGTTCGATAGCGCGGCCAGGTCAAGAACAACAAGACAAGCGTTACGCCAATTTGGACGAGCGTCTGCTGCAGTTTGAGGCTGCTGGCCCATATGGTAGAGTTAACCACCCATGAATTTCAGCACACTGCGTGCTACCTGTTCTTTTGTCATTTAGGGGAGTGAACTTGTGAATACTTCTGTCGCCAAGAAGGCCGGCCAGGCGGTGCGCCTGCTCATGATGGTGCTCACGGCAGTTCTCATCTTCTTCTTCATCAATGTTATGCTGCTCGTCTCCGATATCCAGGGCACGGCACGCGTGGTCAACTATGCCGGTCTGGTGCGCGGCACCACGCAGCGAATCGTTAAGCTCGAGGATGCAGGCCAGCCTCAAGATGACCTGCTCAAAGCGGTGGATTCATACATTAACGGTTTGCGTTACGGAAGTGGCGACCTCAACCTCGTCCGTCTCGACGACGACGAATATCAGGCAAAGATGACCGAGCTTGCAAATTATTATGATGAGCTTTGCGCCGAGATCAGCCGCGTGCGCGAAGTCGGCTACAAGAACACCGACATCATCGCCATGAGCGAGGAGTTCTTTGGCATTTGCGACGATGCCACACGACTCGCGGAGGACTATTCCCAGGAGAAGGCGTCGGCGCTCAACTATCTCGAGGGCTTGGTGATCATCGACATCGTGGGCTTGGTGGCGACCTTTGCGGTCGAACTTGTTCGCGCGGTGCGAACTGCCGCGCTCAATCGCGAGCTGCAGAGCAAAGTCTATCTCGATGAAGCCACGGGGCTGCCCAACAAGAACAAGTGCGAGGAGATCTTGGGGCAGGAGCGGCCTGTCTCCGCGGAGGCGCCCGTTGCGGTGTGCGTCTTCGACCTTAACAATCTGCATACGGTCAATAACACCTTTGGCCACGAGAAGGGCGACGAATACATCCGTTCTTTTGCCCAGCAGCTGGGGTGCGTGGCGTCCGAGACCTGCTTTGTGGGCCGTGACGGTGGCGATGAGTTTATCGCGGTGCTGCGGGATGCCGATCGAGCTGCCGTGGAGTCCTGTCTCGCTCGGGTTCGTGCGAACGTGAACGAGTATTCCGAGGCTCACCCCGACATGCCTATCAGCTATGCGGTGGGCTACGCGCTTTCCAGTGATTTTGATGAACCGCCTACGATGCGCGAGCTCTTTTCCCAGGCCGACAAAAACATGTACATCGACAAGAACCGCGTAAAGACAGCTGAGGCAGCCGGGCTGCAACGCGAGGAACGGTAAGCTTGTAACAAAGGGCAGCTAATTTGGGACGGGACTCGGTCAAGCTAACGGAACGCCGTAGCTAAAAATCCCCGTCCCAGAAAAATCATTGCGCAGGTAGGACGGCAAAGGTAGCTAGAAAAGCCCCATCCTAAATGAGCTACAAGATTTCGGCTAGGAGCGCTCGGCGCCCGTTTGTTTTATCACTGCAGGTAGAAAGCGCGATGATGCGTGCATCGAGGCCAGCGCCGTCCATGTCCGCATGCACCGCCGTCTGCGAGATATGCGCGAGCAGCGTCTGCATCGAGGCCTGGTCCAGGTTTCCCGGCCCAAAGATAATGTCATCACTCGCAGCAAACGAGCACACGGCAACAATGCGCAGGCGGAACGCCCCATCCTTTGTGTAGAGCGTGCCCGTGCGGTGCAGGTCAAAGAAGCCCCTGTCTAAAAACCGATCGACATCGCCAAACATCGCGCCGTTATCCATGTGGTGCGCATAGAGCAGATTGTAGGAATCGGTCATCGCGCGACTGTTGCGCGTATCCAAAAACACCGCTCCCGAAACCGCGGACTCCCCCAACACGTTTTTGTTGAGGTATTCCTGGTTATCTTTTCCCTGAACAAAGGGATAGTCGATGTTGGTGCCATCGATGGTAACCCATCCGACCACGTCGGGATTTTTGGCCATCAGTTCCTGCAGGCGTGCGCAATCGTTGGCCCCGGTGGGTTTGTAGTGCAGCAGCTCATCGCTGATGAACCCGCCGTTCATAACGTTGTTTGTATCCCACAGCGAATAGCCCCCGTACAGCAGCATGAGCAGCACGAGAAAGCCGGCAAACCACGTAAGCACGCGGTCGCCGGCTCTCGCCAGCCGAGCCATGCGTTTAAGCTCCATCGGCTGTAATCCTCGCTGTTTTAATGGCGGTTACGACGAGGACGGAAGAAGACCACGCCCGTCACGGCGGCAAATGCGACGATTGCCGCATAGGGAACGACCGTCCGAATAACATCGGTGGGAACGGTAGCCTCTTTGGTGTTGGTAAAGGTCACCGTGGTGTCAGAAGTACCGATACCCTTCTCGGCAATAGAGTTACCTTCTGTCGAACTGGTGCCATCACCAATCTTGTACGACGTCTTATAACCTTCGCTATGATAATCCGCCTCAGTTACGGCGAATTTATCCTCCGATGAGAGACCGTAAAAGATGACGGATTCTCCGTTCTTAAGGCTCACGCTAATCGCAGTTCCCGACGCGGCCTTAACTTCGTTCGGGGTAGTAGTCCCGTCTTTCACAGTGGCGTACTTATAAGTCTCCCCGTCAGCGCCTTTAATCGTGACGGTAAAGTCAAAGTCCTTATTCTTGTCACCCTGGTTGCCGGCAACGACCTTTTTGATGGTCAACTTTTGGGTGACATATTTGTTCTCAAAGCCTGAGGTCTTGTCGCCCGATCCCGCCGCTGTGCTAAGAGTGCAGCCCTTAGCAACTAAGCCTGAGTCGCCATTTTCTACGTAAACATCCAGGAACAGTTCCTTGTACTCAACGTCGTTGAGGCCATCCAGCTCTGGCGGCGTCTGCGTAATTTTGTATCGATAGATGCCCGGAGCCGCGAACTTTGAGGTATAAAGGCTGACGCTCATTGGGGCGGTTATTGTCTTAGTAACGCCGTCGGTATTATCTTCGCTAGAAAGACCTTTGGCAGAATAATTTACGGAAGACGGCGAAAGCGAAACGGCCCCTTCCACTCCAGCAGTAACGGGCATACCCGTGTTCGTAAGCTCGCTCGTCTCCGCCGGCGAGATCGAATACTTAAACTGCGCATTCGGCTCCACAGCATCCTTGTTCATGGTAAGCGTCGAGGTGATCGTAACTTTGTTGTCAGTTACCGGCAGATGCGGAGTAGTAGATCCCTCCTCCGCCCACGCGGGCGTGACAACTCCCACCAAAGCCAGCAGCATCGTGGCAGCCACAACTGCAAACGCCGCCAGTCGCCTCTTTCCAGTTTTCATGTTGTATCCTTCCTCTCGGGCATATGCCCTTAATAAAACCAAGCTCCGTGCCTACAAGTTCGACCTGCGCAGCACGCTGATCACGTTGCCCTTGATCTGCGAACGGGCAATCGGCCCGTACAGGCGGCTGTCGTGCCCGCCCTCGCGCAGATCGGCCAGTACAAAGAACTCATCCGCTGCCAGGTGCACGGGATAGTCCACAGCAGACTCATAGCGCGGCGTCGGCGTGGTGATATCGCTTTCCACCACAACAGCCCCGTTAACCATGAGCTCGCCCGACTCGGTAATCGTGACCTCATCATCGGGGCGGGCAACCACGCGACCCAGGCGCTCTTCGCCATTCGCGGTGTATACCACCACGTCACCCTCGTTGAAGCCCTGGCTGAGCCTCCAGTAGAGCATGACGTCACCCGAACAGATACGCGGGGCCATCTCGCCGGTCGTGACCGCACCCACGCCCAAGACCACGCCAAAGAGCAGCCAGAGCGTCACGACAAAAAATGCCAGGCGCGCCAGAAAGCCCACGATATCGCGCCGGTCGTCTGCTTCCCTTAGATCTGGCGCCGCGTGTGCGCCTATCTTCGCGCTCGGCACGGTCGGGCACTCCGCGCCACAGGACCTCCCCCGCGGAGCGGCATGTGCGGGCGCCCCGCCACCAGCATTGCTGGCGCCATGTCTTCTCATAGGCGCCCACCCCTCTTGGAGCCGCGGTGTAAACGCAGCGCAACCATGCCCGTAGCCAACAGCACGCCGGCGGCCAAAATCGCCAGGGCATAGATGGGGTTGCGCGTAATACCCGTAGGCACCGCGACCTGTCGGGAATTGGTGGCCTTAGCTTCAACGGCAACGGTCACACGCGGACCGTTGAGCGTGCCGCTCGCACCCGTAAGCTTAGCCTGATACCCCAACGAAGAATAATCGTCTTCGCTCACGATATAGACCGCGTTGTAATCCAGCGCCTTAATCGAAACGGTCAGGCCGTCCTTAACGGCAAACGGCATGGTCGCCTTGCCCTGGCCATCGGCCGTAAAGGCCGTCTTGTTTTCCACGGTCTCGGCCCGATCATTCGGTCGCGCCACGAGCGCATGGCTGCCTTGGGCAGACGCATCCGAATACTCGATGGCGTAGGTCTGACCAGCCTTGAGGCCCGTAAAGGTCGCCGTCATCTTAAAGTAGGCACGCTTGTCGCCCATATTGCCCGTAACGCTCTTGGAAACCTTGAGCGTGTAGGTGCGTGGGGTGAACCGTGCGTATACGCATCCCGTATGGCGCTCTTTTACGTTGTACGTATAGGTGGGTGAAGACGACAGCAGCTCCGGGGCGTCCGGATTTGACAGGTCGTACCAGCCCTCAAAGTGATAGCCCTCCTTGGGAGTGGCCACCGCCTCCACAAACGTGCCGTCATCCACAAAGTAGGCGATACCCGAAGTTTTGTACGCGTCGGCGTCCTTGCCCGAGCGATCCCCGGCATCGATGGAGCCCTTTGCCCCCTTAAGCTTGGAGCTGACCGTACCGCCCGTCGTTACGTTGCTCCACGTGCCATCGGCATTTTTAAGCTGAGCAACAAAGGCCTGACGATACTTCCATTGCGCCACGAACGTCGCGCCTTGGCTCTCGGGAATGTTTTTGACCGTTACCTCATCGCCTGCAGCACCGGTATCCGAATCGACCTTCTTGCCCTTAATGGTAAGAGTGCCGGAATCCGTGGTACCCTCGGGAGCCGTATGGGTCACCGTGTGCTCTGCGCTAAAACGAATGGCTTTTCCCGAGCCCGCGTACTCCCAGCCCATAAACTTCCAACCGTCGTTTTGCCCTTCGGCAGCATGGGAGGTATAGCTCGCTCCAGCACCAGAAAGCTGCACGAAATCGCCCGTGGACTCATTGGACGGATCATAGTGATACGCTTTGCCACCGTTCACATCGTATTGAACACCCGCCTTAGAAAACACAAGGTGCACTTTGTAGTGCTTTGTGACCTTGTCGACCTTAAAGTGATAGGTGCCATCGTCCAATTCGGTCCAGTGCGCCTTATCGTCCGCGGAATAGAACTCGCCGTTGACAAAAGCACCGATAAAGACTGCCCCGCCATCGCGCTTGGCGTCAACCATAAAGTAGGAGTTCTTTTCCTGTTTCCCTACGTAGTTTTTGGCATACGTAAAGTCCGCTGTCTCGTTGTCGGAGTTATAAAAATACGTTCCGCTTCCGTTGGGCGTCGTGTACGTCTCGATGCGATAGAACTCCCTAAACGAGATATTGTCGAGGAAGTTGCCGATCGAATTGCTCCCGTTGGCCGTGTTGTAGGCCACAAAAGCAAAGACGCTCTGGTTTTGGCCATCCGGAATGGTGTAGGTATAGTCGTAGTCAACCTTTTTAATATGAGCAGGACATTGTCAAGAGGCAAAATCGGGCCTGGCCCCAAC
>CAJMAZ010000036.1:0-23224 GCA_905211535.1 uncultured Collinsella sp.
CCACGAGCGAGGACTACACGCGTATCACCGAGTTCAAGAACATGACCGGTCAGGTCCTGCCCGGCAAGACCACCATCATGAAGGAGTACTCCAAGGCCTATACGCCCGGCTCGGACGAGACGCCGTACTACGCCATTCTTGAGCCCGAGAACCGTGAGCTCTATGAGCGCTATCTTGAGCGCGTCCAGAACCTGACGAACTTCCACCCGGTGGGTCGTCTGGCCGAGTATCGTTACTACGATATGGACGCTGTGACCAATTCCGCCCTCGATCTTTCGGATGAGATTATCGCCTGCCATGCATAAAGTCATAACATTCGGTATTCCCTCGTATAACGCCGCCAAGGACATGGACCATTGCATCACCTCCATCTTGGAGGGGAGCAATTACGCCACCGATATCGAGATTATCGTGGTGGACGACGGCTCCAAGGACGAGACTGCCGCCAAGGCCGACGAGTGGGAGGCACGTTATCCCGGTATCATCCGCGCGGTGCACCAGGAGAACGGCGGCCACGGTATTGCCGTCCTTTCGGGTCTGCGCGAGGCGCAGGGCACCTACTACAAGGTTGTCGACTCGGACGACTGGCTTGACGGCGCTGCCCTTTCGACCATGCTGTCGATTCTGCGTGGCTTTGAGGAGCGCGACCAGCGCGTTGACCTGTTTATCTCGAACTACGTGTACGAGAAGGTTTATGAGGGCACGCATACCGCTATTGGCTACAAATTTGCCCTGCCGCGCAAAAAGATCTTTTCCTGGGATCAGATCGGTCATTTCCGCCTGGACCAGAACCTACTTATGCACAGCCTGTGCTATCGCACGGATGTGCTGCGCGAGTCCAACCTTCCCATGCCGCCGCACACGTTCTATGTGGACAACATCTACGCCTACGTGCCGCTGCCGCGTTGCAAGACCATGTACTACGCCGACATCGACCTCTATCGCTACTTTATCGGTCGCGAAGGTCAGAGCGTCAACGAGGCAACGATGGTCAAGCGTCTGGACCAGCAGTTCCGTGTTACGCGCATCATGATGGAGTCGTACCACCTGTACAGCGATGTTGAGTCGTCGCGCCTGCGTTCGTACATGATGGGCTACTTCACCATGATGATGGCGATCTGCTCGGTGCTCACCAAGCTTTCCGAGGAAGATTGCGCCGACGAGCGCCTAAAGACGCTGTGGAATGATTTGAAGGCCTACGACGAGCGCATGTATCGTCGTGCCCGCTACGGCGTGGTCGGGTTCTTCACCAATCTGCGCGGACGGGCCGGAGACAAAACCACGCTCGGCCTATACCGTCTTGCCTCCAAGATCTTCAAATTCAACTAACTGTTGAGTAATCGCTGCTGATAGGTTGACTGGGCCCCTTGGCCTTTAGTTTGCTACTGCGAACAGTCCTGCTCGCACGGAAAGCACATTAAGTGCTTTCCGGCTCGTGCGGAACTTGTATCAAACTAAAGGCCAAGGGGCCTCTGCTATAAGAATCGATTGTCAGGCTGCCTGAATTTGAAGATCTTCGACGCGCGGTACACAGGGGCCTGGGCTGAAAAGAATCTGGTTGGTAGGTTGCCCGGTGGGGCTTGGTTATGTTTGTCGCGAGTTCCGCACGAGCCGAAGAACACTTAATGTGTTCTTCGTGCGAGCCAGGACTGTAGAGCAGCAAACATAACCAAGCCCCACCGGGTAACCGGTCAGGTTAGGCTACTTCGCGGCGCCGGGGATGCCGTGGGAGGTTTTGGCGGTTTTGGCTCCGTTTACGATGGCGGTCTGTAGGGCCCTTACGGCGAGCATGCCCAGTAAGTCTAGGGGAACGGCGGCGCTTGCCTGGGCGCCCAGTTTGCCGCTGGCGAGGGTGTAGATGGTGTCGCCGTCGTTGGTGGTGTGTGTGGGACGGATGGCGTGTGCGTAGGCGTCTGCGGCCATCTGGGAGACCTTGGTGGCTTGTGCCTTAGTGAGTTCCACGTTGGTGACGATGCAGCTGATGGTGGTGTTGGTGCGGTCGAGCGGCATCTGCATGGATCCGGCGGCGGCAAAGGCTGCGAGTTCCATGTCGACGATTTGGTCACTATCGGCTGCGGCGCGCATACCGGCGACCCACTCGCCGGTGAAGGGGTCGACAACGTTGCCGCAGGCGTTGACTGAGACCACGGCGCCCACCTTGATGGGGCCGAGAGCCAAAGCGGCGGCGCCAAGGCCGGCCTTCATGCAGGTGGCGGGGCCCATGAGCTTACCCACGGTAGCGCCCGTGCCGGCGCCCACGTTGCCCTGTTCGAGCTTGGTGGGGGTGTTGTCGAGTGCTTCGCGCACGGCGGCGATGCCGGCCTCAATGTCGGGGCGAACGGTGGGGTTACCAAAGGCGAGGTCGAAGATACAGCTCGAGCACACGATAGGCACCTGCGTGGGGCCGACGGGAAGGCCGATGCCGCGGCTCTCAAGCTCGCGAGCGACGCCGCTTGCAGCCTCGAGGCCAAAGGCCGATCCACCCGAAAGGCAGACGGCGTGGACCTTGTCGACGGTGTTCTCGGGTCGCAGCAAGTCGGTTTCGCGCGATGCTGGAGCACCGCCGCGAACGTCAACACCGCCGGTGGCACCCTCGGGCGCCACGATTACGGTGCAACCGGTGCCGGCCTCCTCGTCCGTATAGTTGCCATAGCAAAAGCCATCGACATCGCAGACGTCAATGGCCTCGAGCAGTGTATCCATGTTTAACTCCTATCGGTTTTCCGCCGCGCCTTGTGCCCGGTCGGGATCCGTACGGTACGCCAAAATTGTAGGCGCTGGGGAATACCCAGCGCCAGATGCAATTACGAGAGTTTTTGAATCGCGCGCGCGACGCGGGCGATGGGTAGGCCCACCACGTTATAGAAGTCGCCCGAAATATCGTGCACGAGCATGCGTCCTCCTGTGCCCTGAATGCCGTAGGCGCCGGCTTTGTCCATGGGCTCACCCGAGGCGACGTAGTGCTCGATCTGCTCGTCGGTGAGCTCGTAGAACGTCACGTCGGTCACATCGACAAAGGACAGGCTCTCGGCGGCATGCGGGGCGGCCGTATCGCCTGCCTTAACGATGCAGACGCCGGTTGCGACCTGGTGCGTGCGGCCCGAAAGCTCACGGAGCATGGTGCGCGCCTCGTCCTCGGTTGCCGGCTTGCCCAGAATCTTGCCGTCAAAGGTGACGATGGTGTCGGCCGCGACCGTCAGCTCATTGGGCTCGGCATGCTCGGTGGCAACGGCGGCGGCTTTTGCGCGTGCTAAGCGTTCAACGAGCTTAAGTGGGGCCTCGCCATCAAACGGCGATTCGTCGATATCGGCAGGAATGATGCGAATGTCATAGCCCGCCTCGCGCATCAACTCGATGCGTCGCGGTGATTGCGAAGCCAAAATCATAGTTGAATGCCCTCGGCGACCTTCTCGACGGCCTTGTCGCCGGCGAGCGTGCGCAGCAGCTCAAGCGCAAAGGGGAGCGACTGGGCCATGCCGCTGGCGGTGATGATGTTGCCGTCTTGCGTAACCTTCTCGCCGGTATAGGCGCCTTCGGGGAAGCTTTTCTCAAAGCCGGGGAAGCACGTGGCGCGGCGTCCCTCGAGCAGGCCAAGCTCGCCCAGGACAAACGGGGCGGCGCAGATGGCGGCAACGTGCTTGGTCGCGGCGAACTCGCAGACCACATCGCAGACGCGCTGGTCGGCGCGCAAGTTGGTGGCGCCGGGCAGGCCGCCGGGCAGCACGACGCAGTCGTACTCATCAAAGTTGATCTCATCAAAGAGCGCATCGCAGGTCACGGGGATCTGCAGCGAGCTTACGACCTCACGCGTGGGCATGATCGAGACGAGCGTGGCACGCACGCCGCCGCGACGCATGACATCGACCATGGTCAAGCATTCAATAGTTTCAAAGCCATCGGCGGCGAGAACGGCAACGCTGGGCATGAGGGTTCCTTTCATAGGCGGCATACAATTAGCCGTCTTATACCCCGAAGACATATGCTTGCCACGCTCGATTTCCCAATGTTTAAAATAGCCCTGTCCGAATTAGCTACCCTCACCCATCCTCAACAATCTCAATCTGTAACATCCATCGACCTAAACTAGCCCCAACTGTTACAGATCGAGACAGTCCCCAACAGCACCGCCCCGTTCGGGGAACGACCGCCACAGGTACGGCGGGCAGAGGCTCACTTTTTTCCTCGGTTTTTTCTTGACGGAATCTCACCTGTTGTAGTACTTTGTCTCAGTCTAAAAACGCGTGGACTTTTCTGGGCGCTAGCCACCTTTTTGCCACGCAACCGAGCAGTCGGTTGCGTGGCTTTTTTCGTCTTGGCAGCAGGTACCACATGCACCGCCAGAAGACCGCACGAGCCCACCTTCCGACTGCAGGGAACAGACGCACGAGACGTGCATCTGCAAGGCAGCAGACGGAAGGGAGCCTAATGGCAGGAACAAACACAATCAAGCAACAGGCCGCCGGGGCAGGAGTCACGGGCGCGGGACAGGCCAAGGCGGCGCTCCAGGTCTTTGCGGGCGGCGCCTGCTACGGCGCGATGGCCACGACCTACAAGCTCGCCTACGCCGCGGGCTTCACCTCGGCACAGGTGGTGGCGAGCCAGGCGTGGTTCGGCTGCCTCTTCTTCGCCCTCGCCACGCTCGCAGGGCACGCACTCGGGCACCGCTGGCAGCGCGTGGGCTGGAAGCTCGCCCTCAAGCTCATGGGCCTGGGAGCCCTCACCTGCCTCACCTCAATCCTCTACTGCTACGCCATGAGCGTGCTGCCCGCCCCGGTGGCGCTCACGCTCCTCTTCCAGTTCACGTGGCTGGGGCTCCTGTGGCAGACCGTCATGACGCGCCGACCGCCGAGGGTCCTCCAAGTGGTCTCCGCCCTGGTCATCGTCTTCGGAACGGTGTTCGCCAGCGGCGTTTACAAGACCGGCATCACCGGGTACGACCCCGTGGCCCTGCTCTGCGCGCTGGGGGCGGCCGTGTCCTGCTCCCTCTTTGTCACCCTCTCCGGCAAGGTCGAGGCCCCCTGCTCGTCCGAGCAGCGTGGCGTCATCGTATGCGCGGGCTCCGTGGTCATGTCGCTCATGGTGTGCCCGGACTACGTCGTCTCGGGCGTCCTCGCCCAGGGCATCCTGCCCTTTGCCGTCATCGCCGGCTTCTTTGGCATGCTCTGCCCGGTCCTGCTCTTCGGCATGGGCTCTCCGCACCTGCCTGCGGGCCTCTCCACTGTCATGGCCGCCGCGGAACTCCCTGCCGGCCTGCTCATCGCCATGATCGTCCTCGGCGAGCCGCTCGGCGTCGTCGAGTGGCTGGGCGTCGCCATCATCCTCGCCGGAGTGTGCCTGGCACAGGTCCCCTCCCTGCTTGGAGGCCGGGAGGCACGTCGCGCCGCCGCAGGACAAGCCGTCAGCTAGTCACCCCTTCACAGGCGGCCCGCGCGCATCAGGGAAAGGGCCACGGGCCCGGCGCGCGAGGCCGCAAGGACGTTATAAAGCGTCCCCCGCAGAGATGGGGGCGCCAGAGAGAAGGAGGCACCATGCCATTTCCAAAAGGGTTCCTTTGGGGAGGAGCCACCGCCGCCAACCAATGCGAGGGAGGCTATGACGAGGGCGGCCGCGGCCTTGCCAACGTCGACGTCATCCCACACGGGCCGGAGCGCAACGACGTAAGCCGCGGCCTGAGGCGCATGCTCGACTTTGAGCCCGGGTACTACTATCCGGCCCAGACGGGCATCGACTTCTACCACCACTACCGCGAGGACATAGCCCTCTTCGCGGAGATGGGCTTTAAGGTCTTTCGCCTCTCTATCGCCTGGAGCCGCATCTTCCCCAATGGCGACGAGGAGGAGCCCAACGAGGCCGGGCTCGCCTTCTACGAGGACGTGTTCCGCTGCTGCCGCGAGCACGGGATCGAGCCCCTCGTGACCATCACGCACTTCGACTGCCCCATCCACCTCGTCAAGAAGTACGGCGCCTGGCGAAACCGCACCCTTATCGAGCTCTACAAGCGGCTTGTGACGGTGCTCTTCAACCGCTACCGCGGCCTCGTGCGCTGGTGGATCACGTTCAACGAGATGAACATGATCTTGCACCGTCCCTTCATGGGTGCCGGCATCGTCCTCGAGCCCGGGGAGAATGCCCGCGAGGCCGAGTACCGCGCCGCGCACAACGAGCTCGTGGCGAGCGCCTGGGCCACCAAGATCGCCCACGAGGTCGATCCGGAGAACAAGGTGGGCTGCATGCTCGCCGCGGGAAGCTACTACCCCTACTCCTGCCGCCCCGAGGACGTCCGCGCGGCACAGGTCAAAAACCAGGAGGACCTCTTCTTCGTGGACGTGCAGGCGCGCGGGCGCTACCCCGGCTACGCGCTCAAGATGCTCGAGCGCGAGGGCATCGACGTGGGCATGACCGCCGAGGACGAGCGCATCCTTGCGGAGAACACCGTCGACTTCATCTCGTTTAGCTACTACTCCTCGCGCTGCACCGCGGGCGACCCCGATTCCGTGGGCGGCGTCGCCGAGGGCAACGCCTTCGCCGGCGTGGAGAACCCCTACGTGCGCACGAGCGACTGGGGCTGGGTCATCGACCCGCTGGGGTTCCGCATCACGATCAACGACCTCTGGGACCGCTACCAGAAGCCGCTCTTTGTGGTGGAGAACGGCCTCGGCGCCTATGACGAGGTGCTTCCCGACGGCACGATCGAGGACGACTACCGCATCGCCTACCTGCGCGAGCACATCGAGGCCATGCGCGACGCCATCGAGCAGGACGGCGTCGAGATGCTCGGCTACACCACCTGGGGGCCGATCGACCTCGTGAGCGCGGGCTCCGGCGAGATGGAGAAGCGCTACGGCTTCATCTACGTGGACCGCGACAACCTGGGCAACGGCACGCTCGAGCGCAGGCGCAAGAAGAGCTTCTACTGGTACCAACAGGCCATCGCCACCAACGGAGGCGACCTGGGCTAGCCGCCCGGGCAATATCGCTAAGGAGAAAATAATGGCTGAAAAATACGACGATCTGGCCAGATCCATACTCGAGAACGTAGGCGGCGCCGAGAACGTCGCCAGCGTCGCGCACTGCATCACGCGCGTGCGCTTCAAGCTCAAGGACGAGTCCCGCGCCAACACTGCCAAGATCGAGGCCCTCAAGGGCGTTATCCAGGTCATCCAGGCCAACGGCCAGTACCAGGTGGTCGTGGGTAACATCGTCGAGGACGTCTACGACGCGGTCCTGGAGGCCGGCAACTTCTCGGGCGGCGCAAGCGCCGACGACGAGCCCCAGGGCGATAAGACCGTTGCCTCCGTCGTCATCGACCTCATCTCTGGCATCTTCCAGCCCATCCTGGGACCGCTTGCCGCCGCAGGCATCATGAAGGGACTGCTTGCCCTCATCACCTACTTCGTCCCGGCCTTTGCAAACGACGGCCTCTACACGCTGCTCTACACCGTGGCTGACGGCTTCTTCTACTTCCTCCCCGTCGCCCTAGCGTTCAGTGCCGCGCGCAAGTTCCGCATGAACGAGTTCACCGGCGTGGCAATCGGCGTGGCGCTCCTCTACCCGACGATGGTCGCCCTGACCTCGGGTGAGGCGCTCGGCAGCATCGACCTCGGCGTGGCCGGCACGTTCTCGTGGTACGCCACCGCCCTCGGGCTCCCCATCATCATGCCCGCGTCCGGCTACGTGAGCTCGGTGATCCCCGTCCTTCTCATGGTGTGGTTCGGCTCTATCCTTGAGCGCTGGCTCAAGAGCTGGATGCCGACTGCGCTCAAGATGTTCCTCGTCCCGCTCGCCACGATGACGGTCTCCATCGTCTTGGGCTACCTCGTCATCGGCCCGGTGGCCACCCTCATCACCAACCTGCTGAGCGCGGCGTTCTCGTTCATCTTCCAGCTCCCCGTGGTTGGTTCCGTCCTGGGCAGCGCCCTGGTCGGCGGACTGTGGATGTGCCTCGTCATCTTTGGCTTCCACTGGAGCCTCATCCCCATCTCCATCATGAACCTGAACACCCTAGGCCACGACAGCGTGCTCGCCGCCACCATCGGCCACGGGTTCGCGCTCGGAGCGGTCATCTTTGCCATGTACCTCAGAAACAAGGACGAGCGCTTCCGCGGCATCGCCCTTCCCGCGATGATCTCCGCCTTCTTCTTCGGCGTCACCGAGCCGGGCATCTACGGTATCGCCCTCCCCAACAAGCGCGCGTTCGTCGTGGCATGCCTGAGCTCCGCCGTGGGCGGCGCCATCGTGGGAATGACGGGCGCCCTCATGTACATCTCGGGCGGCCTCGGCGTCTTCAACCTGCTCAACTTCATCGACGGGACCCCTGGTGGCGCCGGGATCTCCCACATGATCTACGCGATCATCGCCTCACTCGTCTCTGCCGTTCTGGCCTTTGTTATCGAGTTCATCACCTACCGACCCAACGACGACGAGGAAGGCGCCCGCTAGCTTGCGCCCTTTTCGACCAGCTCTATGTAATTGAGGAGCAGTTGAAGTGGGTGAGGGCCGAGGGCGATCAAGGTGGCCGCCCTCGGTCCGGGACAACCTGCCAGAAGGCGTTTAGCTTTCTCGGGCGGTGCTGAAATGAACTGCCCCCGAAACTTAGACGGGTCAATTAGCGGCCTATGCCGCACATGGGGACTGATTCCGGAACTCCTCCGGGGTCAGTCCCTTTTGCTTAACCTGCCTCCTCTTGTTCCGGTGAACGGTGTAGGCGTCGAGGTCCCGCTTGAACTCCTCGAAGCTCCGCTACGTCCGGTTCCTGTAGAACTCGTCCTTCAGGCGCCCGGGCAGCAGCTCTGTCGCATGAGCTTGCCCTCGCACGCCGCCGGCCCCGGCCGGGTCCGGGCATCCTTCGGCCTCCCGCCGGCCTTCGGCGCGCCCGTACCCCCTGTCGCAAAGCTCTGCTGCAAGAGTTCTCAGCGTGGCGTCGTGCCTGACTCTCCCGTCCATAAAGAAGCCCCCATTTCTAATGTTCAAGAAATAAGGGGGCGGTTCTATTTCGGGACGGGGATTAAATAATCATTCGGTACAAATTTATTTTCCCCGTCCTTGAAAAATCATCGGCCGTGGTCTTGGGCAAATAGTCTAGTTGCGCCTAAGGTGGACGACGGTCTCGCAGTGGAAGGTTTGCGGGAACAGGTCGACTGGCGTGATCTTTACGGGGGAGAAGGTGCCTTCTTCGACAAAGCGTTTGAGATCGCGCGCCAGAGTGGCCGGGTCGCAGCTCACGTAGGCGACATCGCGAGCACTCGTGCTGGCGATAAGGTCGATCGCTTCGGGGGCGAGGCCTGCACGCGGCGGGTCGACTACTAGGACATCGGCGTCCTGGTCGGGGAACTCGCGCACCGCGTCTCCGCCAATGACGTCGACGTTGTCAAGCTTGTTGATCTCCAGGTTACGGCGTAGATCGCGCACGGCGGGGCCGTAGGCCTCGACGGCGGCGACAAAGTCGCAGCGGCGGGCGAGCGGCAGGGTAAAGGTGCCGGCACCGCAGTACAGGTCCACGGCAAGCTCGTCTTCCTGTGGGTCGAGCGCTTTCATGACAAGATCGATCAAAATCTCGGCACCCTTGGTGTTGACCTGGAAAAAAGACGGGGCAGACAAGCGCATCTGACCCTCGGCGATATTCTCGGTCCATGAGCCCTCTCCGGCGAGCATTTCGACCTTGGAGACACGGCGGGCCTTCTTTTCGCCCTTGCTCATCACGCGCACGACACTTGTGGGGTGCGCGGCGTCTGCCAACACGCGCGAGACTTGCGAGCGCGGGAAAGAGCCCGTAGGCGTCCAGAGCGCCACCTCGAGTGCCTTGGTGCGACGCGAGGCGCGAATGCCCACGCGCTCGAGACCCAGGTCGTGGCTGCCGCTCAGATAATTGAGCGCGCCGACGACCGATTTGAGTGCCTTGGGGAAGCGTTTGTCGAACAACGGGCACGAATCGACGGTCACAATCTTGCTGGGATCGACGCCGTGCATGCCAAGGCGCACGCGACCGTTGACGACGGTTGGTTCGAGCTCGATTTTATTGCGGTAGCCCCAGTCGTCCTTGGTGTGGCAGATGGGCTGTACCAACTCATCGACCTGCTCAGGAGCGAACTTGCCGATGCGCTCGAGCGTGGAGCGCAGGTTTTGCTCCTTGGCGGCGAGCTGTGCCGTGCGTGAGAGATTGCCCCACGAGCAGCCGCCGCAAATGCCCACGAGGGGGCAGGGAGGCTGAATGCGATCGGGGCTTGGCTCCAGAATCTCGGTGGTGCGGGCGCGCATGAACGACTTGCCGTCCTGTACGACCTCGGCCTCGACGGTGTCGCCTGCTACGGCGCCCTGCACAAAGACGGCCTTGCCGTTGTCGGCGTGCGCCAGCCCGTCGGCGCCGTAGGTCATCGATTCTATGGTGAGCTTCATATCCCTGCCTGTCATTCGCGTTGTTATTCGCACCATGGTAGCAGGGAAAAGCGCCCCGCATCCGAGGCTTTCCTCAAATGCGGGGCGCTTCTACAAACTGCTTCTACAAACGACTATTTCGTCTTGCCGGTAATGAGCGTCTTAAGACCCAGGCCGATCAGGCCCAAGCCCATGCGCACGCGGCCGGGGCGATGGCGCTCGATGGCCTTGGTCTTGCCAGCGGGCTTATCGCGACGGGTGCTCGTCTCGGATACGGGCTTGGTAACCTGCGACTCGAGCTGAGGTGCAGGTGCGGGTTCGGGCTCAATGACGGTCGCCTGGACCTTCTGAACCTCGGGTGTGGTCGGCTGCGGCTTAGGAGCAGGGGTGGGCTTTGCCTCGGCGGCGGGCTCCGGGGTCGCGGTAGCGGGCTCGGGCGCTTTCTCCACGGCGGTCTCTGCGGCAGCCTCGGGCTCATTCACCGGGGGAGCTGCAACCGCTTCCGGTTTGGCAGCTGCCCCGTGTTCAACCTCGGCCTGAATGGCCTCCTCGGCCACACGTTCCTTCTCCTGCGCACGCTGCTGCGCGGCGGCCTCGGCGTTGCGATAGGCGCGCTCCAGCAGAGCCTCCTGCGAGTTGAAGGGTTTCTCACCCTCTGCACGCTCCACGGGGACCCAGGTGCCGTCGCTCGTGAGGCTGCGGGCCTTCACGTTGTCGCGCAGCTGCATGCCCATGTACTCGTGCACCAGGGCGCGGCAGGTGGGGTCGAGCACGGGGAAGGCGATCTCCACGCGGTGCTCAGTGTTGCGTGTCATCATGTCTGCTGAGCTCAGGTAAATCATGTCCGAGTCCACGCCAAAAGCGTAAACACGCGCGTGCTCCAAAAAGCGTCCGACGATGGAGCGGACATGCACGTTCTCGGTCTTGCCCGGAACACCGGGCTTGAGGCACGAGATGCCTCGGATGATCATGTCCACGCGGACTCCAGCACACGATGCCTCGGCGATCTTGTCGATAACCTCGCGGTCGGTCAACGAGTTGAGCTTAAAGAACACGCGGGCGGGCTCGCCGGCAAGGGCGCGCTGGATCTCGCGGTCAAGCCCGCGCATGATGAGCGGTTTCAGTCCGACGGGCGCCACACCCAGGAAGCGGTAGTCGCCGCGAAGGTTGCCCAGCGACAGATTGCGGAAGAACAGGTTGGCGTCTTCACCGATGCCGGGATGGGCCGTCATGAGCATAAAGTCGCTGTAGAGTTTGGCCGTCTTCTCGTTAAAGTTGCCGGTGCCCAAAAGCGTGAGGCGGGTGAGCGCCATACCCTCGCGATAGGTGAGCTGGCAGATCTTTGAGTGGCATTTAAAGCCCTCGGAACCATAGATGACAGTGCAGCCCGCTTCTTCCAGACGCTCGGCCCACTCGATGTTGTTCTGCTCGTCAAAGCGCGCGCGGAGCTCCATGAGCACCGTGACCTCTTTGCCGTTCTCGGCGGCATCGATCAGCGACTCGCATAGGCGGCTCTGCTTGGCCACGCGGTAGAGCGTGATGCGCAACGAGATGCACTCGGGGTCGTAGGCTGCCTCGTGTACCAGATCCAGGAACGGATTCATGGCCTCGTAAGGGTAGAAGAGCAGCTTGTCGTGCTGCAGCACCTGCTCGCGGATGGAGCGGGTCATGTCGATGGTGGGGTTGGGCTGCGGCTTAAACGGCGTAAAGAGCAGCTCGTTGCGCAGGTGCTCGGGAATCTTGCCCTCAATGCCAAAGACGTAGCCCAGGTTGAGCGGGATATCGCAGGTAAAGACAGAGCGACGCGAAAGCTCGAGCGCCTTGCGGATAGTCTTGAGCGTCGCCTTCTCGAGCGACCCCGAGACCGCGAGCACTACCGGCTGCAGGCGCAGGCGCTTCTTGAGAATGCGCTTCATGTGCTGGCGGTAGTCCTCTTCCTCTTCGACGCCCTCGCCGTCCGGATCGATGTCGGCGTTGCGGGTGACGCGGATCAGCGCACGATCCAGCGGCTTATAGGAGCCAAAGCAGCTGTCCAGGCAGGCGAGGATGACGTCCTCGAGCAAGATGTAGGAGTAGGTGCCGGTGGGCGAGGGGATCTCGACCACGCGGTTCATCGAGGCGGGAATCTCGATAAGGCCCAGCAGGCTCTCCTCGTCGGTGGCGCCGTCCAGACCACAGGCCAGATAGAGCGCGCCATTGCGCAGGTTGGGGAAGGGGTGGCGAGGATCGATGACCAGCGGCGAGATGACCGGCGACACGTAGGCCTGGAAGTAGCGGGTTACAAAGGTGCGCTCCTCGGGCGTAAGCGAATCGATGCGGGCGCGGTGAACGCCCAAGGTGTCGAGCTTGCCCTCGATGCTCTTAAAGATGGACTCCCAACGGGTAAGGAGCCCGGGCATTTCGGCCATGACAGCATCGACCTGTTCGGAGGCGGTCATATTGCTCTTGTTGTCGACAGGTTGTTTTTTGAGCTCCGCCAGATCGGACAGGCCGCCCACGCGCACCATGAGAAACTCGTCGAGGTTAGACTCGAAAATCGACACGAACTTTAGACGCTCGAACAGCGGAACGGTCTCATCGAAGGCTTCGTCAAGCACGCGGTTGTCAAAGCGCAGCCAGCTAAGCTCTCGGTTTTGCGTGTACGAGAAGTCGTGCGGCGGCTTGCGCAGCTTTGCGGCGGCTTGCTTCTTTTCGATTTTGCTCGGCATATGCATCTGTCCGTTCAGTCCCCGTAGAGGACGGTAGCCTAACTCTAAATCACTATTGTCTCAATTTAGTCGACCGCTGGCACGGACGTATCGCGTGAACGGTATCTTTACCTACTTCTTACGCTGCCAAGGCATGCAACTAACTGCCCAACTCGTTTAGAAACAATCTATATCCATACTCAACTGGTGAGGATGTATGAATAAGAATGATTGCGAGCTGAATATAATCGAATCCAAATTGAATCATGGACAAACGACATATATATGCAGAAAACCGTTTTAGCTATGCAATTCCTAAACATGAAAATATTTGTGCAATCTAGCTTAATTCCTTAGAAAAAAGAACATTTACCTTTGAAAACCTGCTTTAGAGAACCGAAGTGCATCATGGGGGAATCATATGCGATATACCGTTCATCGCACTTTGCTGACCGTTCGGGGGCGAGGTGGAATTGCAGGTGGTTTTTGGATATAACTAGAGCTGTCAGCAAGCAGCGTCCCATACGGAGGGGCGCTGATACATTCGGCCAGTAAGGCCCGAAAGAAAGGTAGGAGGCCATGACGAAAGGTCTGCACGTGCCTTCCGAGATCGGCAAGCTCAGGAAGGTCTGCCTGCACCGTCCCGGCGACGAGCTCCTCAACCTGCCGCCCGACGAGCTCGAGCGACTCCTGTTCGACGACGTCCCGTTCCTGGAGGTCGCGCAGCAGGAGCACGACACCTTCGCCCAGATCCTGAGGGACCAGGGCGTGGAGGTCCTCTATCTCGAGAACCTCGTCGCTGAGGTGTTCGACCAGGTCCCCGGCGCCCGCGCCGAGTTCACCGACCAGTACATCGCCGAGGCCGGCATCCGCGGCCAGCACATGCCGCAGATCGTCCGCGAGAAGCTGGACTCCATCGAGGACAACCTCGAGTTCGTCAAGAAGACCATGGCCGGCATGACCAAGTCCGAGATCGACATGCCCCTCACGGCGTCCACGACCCTCGACTCCCTGGTCAACTCCGAGTCCGAGTCCGACCTGATCATCGACCCGATGCCCAACCTCTACTTCACCCGCGACCCGTTCGCGGTCGTCGGCGAGGGCGTCAACCTCAACCGCATGTACTCGGTCACCCGCAACCGCGAGACCCTGTACGGCAAGTACGTCTTCAAGTACCACCCCGACTACAAGGACGTCTCGCTGTACTTCCGCCGCGACTGCCAGTTCCACACCGAGGGCGGCGACGTGCTGAACATCAACGAGAAGACCCTCGCCGTCGGCATCTCCCAGCGCACCCAGGCCGCCGCGATCGACGTCATGGCCCAGAACATCTTCTGGAACTCCGACTCCAAGGTCGAGCGCATCCTGGCCTTCGACATCCCGGTCTCGCGCGCCTTCATGCACCTCGACACGGTCTTCACCCAGATCGACGTCGATAAGTTCACGATCCACCCCGCCATCATGGGCACCCTGCGCGTCTACGAGCTGACCGCCGGCAAGAACCCGGGCGACGTGAACATCCGCCTGATCGAGGACACCCTCGAGCACGTCCTGGAGGACGCCACCGGCGTCGACCAGGTCAAGCTGATCCCCTGCGGCGGCGGCGACCCGATCGCGGCCTCCCGCGAGCAGTGGAACGACGGCTCCAACACCCTGTGCGTCGAGCCCGGCAAGATCTGCGTCTACGCCCGCAACACCGTCACCAACGACGTGCTGTACAAGGAGGGCCTGGACCTTCTCGTCGTGCCCTCCGCCGAGCTCTCCCGCGGCCGCGGCGGCCCGCGCTGCATGAGCATGCCCTTCTGGCGCGAGGACCTCTAAGTCTTTCCGTTTCCGGTGCGGTCCCCCTACAACCGCACCGGCTTCGCCCGTTAAACGGGCAACACTAATACTTACGTAATTCATTTCTTCGAAAGGAATCAAACCATGGGTGTTAACCTCTCCGGCCGTAGCTTCCTCAAGCTTCTCGACCTCACCACCGAGGAGATCGAGTACCTGCTCAAGCTCTCCAAGAACTTCAAGGATATGAAGCGCGCTGGCGTTCCGCACCGCTATCTCGAGGGCAAGAATATCGTTCTGCTCTTCCAGAAGACCTCCACTCGTACCCGCTGCGCCTTCGAGGTCGGCGGCATGGATCTGGGCATGGGCGTCACCTACCTCGATCCGGGTTCGTCGCAGATGGGCAAGAAGGAGTCCATCGAGGACACCGCCCGTGTTCTCGGCCGCATGTATGACGGCATCGAGTTCCGTGGCTTTGCCCAGGACGACGTCGAGGAGCTCGCTGCTAAGTCCGGCGTGCCCGTGTGGAACGGCCTGACCACCGAGTGGCATCCCACCCAGATGCTCGCCGACATCCTGACCGTCCAGGAGAACTTCAACTACGACATCAAGGGCAAGACCCTCGTCTTCATGGGCGACTGCAAGAACAACGTCGCTCGCTCCCTCATGGTTGTCTGCTCCAAGCTCGGCATGAACTTCGTGGCCTGCGGCCCCGAGGAGTGCATGCCCGCCGACGACGTCATCGAGGCCTGCAAGCCCATCGCCGAGGCCAACGGCTGCACCATCAAGCTGACCACCGACGTCAAGGACGGCGTCACCGGTGCCGACGTTATCTACACCGACGTGTGGGTCTCCATGGGCGAGCCCGACGAGGTCTGGGCCGAGCGCATCGCTCAGCTCACCCCGTATCGTGTTACCTCCGAGGTCATGGCTATGGCCAACCCGGGCGCCATCTTCCTGCACTGCCTGCCCAGCTTCCACGACACCAACACCACCATTGGCGCCGAGAAGTGCGAGCAGTTCGGCATCACCGAGCAGGAGGTCACCGACGAGGTCTTCGAGAGTCCCGCTTCCAAGGTCTTCGATGAGGCCGAGAACCGCATGCACACCATCAAGGCTGTCATGTACGCCACGCTCAAGTAAGAGCATCTAGCATCTCGCTCGGGGTGTATTGCTGCACACCCCGAGCGGCTTTGCCTGGTAAATATCTCGCGTCGGGCGGTGGGCACGGCACGGAAGATCCGCTTCGCGCGAGAAAGTTAAATGATTTATGAAGGGGGGATGAGAACCATGACTGAGACCGCTAAGAAAAAGCGCGGTATGCCTTCATCGTTCACCATTCTTCTAGCTCTGCTGGCAATTGTTGCAGTAATTACCGTTATCGTCTCCGGCACGTCCGGCGGCGCGGTTACCGCAGCCCGCCTGAGCGATTTCTGCACCGCCCCGATTAAGGGCTTCGCTGACGCTCTGCCCGTCTGCCTCTTCGTTATGATCCTGGGCGGCTTCCTCGGCATGATGACCGAGACCGGCGCTCTGGACAACGGCATCGCCGTCCTGGTGCAGAAGCTTAAGGGCAACGAGATCATGCTCATTCCCGTGCTGATGCTCATCTTCTCCCTCGGTGGTACCACCTATGGTATGTGCGAGGAGACCGTTCCCTTCTACGCCCTGCTTGCCGCTACCATGATGGCTGCCGGCTTCGACCCGATGGTCGGTGCCGCTACCGTCCTGCTCGGCGCTGGCTGCGGCTGCCTGGGCTCCACGGTTAACCCGTTCGCCGTCGGCGCTGCCGTCGACGCTCTGACCGGCGTTGACATTGCCGTGAACCAGTCCATCATCATCGGCCTCGGTGCCGTCCTGTGGATTGTCACTACCGCTATGTCCATCGTCTTCGTGATGAACTATGCCAAGAAGGTCAAGGCTGACAAGGGTTCTACCATCCTTTCGATGCAGGAGCTCAAGGCCGCCGAAGAGGCACATGGCAAGGCTGCTTCTGAGGTCCACAAGGAGGTCAAGCTCACCGGTCGTCAGAAGGGTGTTCTGATCGCTTTCGCCTTCACCTTCGTCGTCATGATCGTCGGCTTCATCCCGCTGGCCGACCTCAACGAGGGCGTCGCCAACTTCTTTGACGCTGGTGCTGTCTACGATGCCGACGGTAACGCCGTCGTCCAGGGCTGGTCTGCCCTGATCACCGGCCTGCCCATTGGCCAGTGGTACTTCGACGAGGCTTCCACCTGGTTCTTCCTCATGGCTATCCTGATCGGTATCATCGGTGGCCTGTCCGAGAAGCAGATCGTCAACACCTTCATCACCGGCGCTGCCGACATGATGTCCGTTGTTCTCGTCATCGCTCTCGCCCGTGGTATCTCCGTCCTCATGGCTAACACCGGCCTCGACGTCTACGTCCTCGACGCTGCCGCCAATGCCCTGGCTGGCCTGTCTGGCGTGATCTTCGCTCCCATGAGCTTCCTGGTCTACTTCGGCCTGTCCTTCCTGATCCCCTCGACCTCCGGTATGGCCACTGTCTCCATGCCCATCATGGGACCGTTGGCTGTTAAGCTCGGCTTCTCGCCTGAGGTCATGGTCATGATCTTCTCCGCCGCCATCGGTGTCGTGAACCTGTTCACCCCGACCTCCGGCGCCATCATGGGCGGTCTCGCCCTGGCCAAGATCGAGTGGACGACCTGGCTCAAGTTTGCCCTTAAGCTCATCGTCGCGCTCTCCGTCGTCTGCGCCATCATCCTGACCGTCGCCTGCGTGTTGATCTAAGTACCCAACGGGTACCCCACGGAAACCTTGACGATCCTGTAGAGGATCACCTGGTCATCGTCTGTCCGGTGGGGTAAACCCACCGGTAGACTCCTACCTTTAGCCCCCTTCCGTTCCGTGCGCGGGAGGGGGCGCTCTCATGTTGCGCGGTTCTACGAACCGCGCAACCAGTCGACGCTGCGCGCCGTCCAGGACGACAATTTGTCATTCAAAAGGCAAGGCATGACCAAAAGGTCTATGCCTCGCCTTTTTCATGCCAACTTGTCGTCCTGGACGGCGCTCGCTGTCCGTCCTCTGCCTGCGGCGCTTTCCATTGTTGGTGCAGAGGGCGCTTTGCCTACTCTGGTGGGCTTTCGCTGGCTTATGCTCAACCTGCGACGTTTCCATTATTGATACAAAGGCCAGGTTTGTTTGAACCAAAAAGGGGAAGTTGCGGTGGAATAGTTCCTGTTTGGCCGTCTTGAGGGGTTAAACGGGAACTATTTCACCGCAACTTATCGATGGCGTGTTTGGTTGGTGCCAGTTGATTGCTTGGGCGTTGGGGAGGGTCTGCTCCGTTATAATCGCCTAGAACATTAAATGGAAACGGGACGGGAGCCATATATGCGCCAGGGTTTCGACAACGCGAAGTATATCGAGCTGCAGGCTGCTCACATTAAGGAGCGCATCTCGCAGTTTGGTGGCAAGCTCTATTTGGAGTTTGGCGGTAAGCTGTTCGATGACTATCATGCGAGCCGCGTGCTGCCGGGTTTTGAACCGGACAGCAAGTTCCGCATGCTCAAGAGCATCGCCGACGATGTCGAGGTTATCATCGCGATCAACGCGAACCACATCGAGAAAAACAAGGCTCGTGGTGACCTCGGCATTACCTATGACGAGGATGTGCTGCGCCTGGTTGACCTGTTCCGCGGCAACGGCTTTGCTGTCGCGGCTGTGGTCATCACCCAGTACGCCGGCCAGCCTGCTGCCGATGTGTTCCGCAACCGCCTGAACGCGCTCGGTATTCCCGCCAAGCTGCACTATCCCATCGAGGGGTATCCGCACGATGTCGATCTGATCGTGTCCGACGATGGCTACGGCAAGAATGAGTTTGTCGAGACCACCCGACCGCTCGTCGTGGTCACTGCCCCCGGTCCTGGCTCGGGCAAGCTTGCCACCTGCCTGTCTCAGCTCTATCACGAGCACAAGCATGGCACGGCCGCCGGCTATGCCAAGTTCGAGACCTTCCCGGTCTGGAACCTTCCCCTCACGCATCCGGTCAACATCGCCTACGAGGCGGCCACGGCGGACCTCGACGATGCCAATATCATCGACTCCTTCCACCTTGAGGCCTATAACAAGACCACGGTCAACTACAACCGCGACGTCGAGGCCTTCCCGGTGGTCCGTGCTCTGATGGAAAAGATCCTGGGCAAGAGCCCCTACCAGAGTCCTACGGACATGGGCGTCAATATGGTCGGCTTTGCCATCACCGATGACGATGCCTGCCGCGACGCTTCCAAGATGGAGATCGTCCGCCGCTACTTTACCGCGGTCGAAAATGTGCGCCGTACCGGCGTGGGCGATGAGCAAGTCGACCGTCTCAAAATTATTATGAAGAAAGCCGGCATCGATAAGAACTACTCACCGGCGCGCTCGGCGGCCCTCACCAGGGAGCAGCTGACGGGTGGTCCCGTGGGTGCCATGGTCATGCCCGATGGCTCCGTGGTGACCGGTAAGACCTCCACGCGCCTGGGCGCCGCAAGTTCGCTCATTATGAACGCCCTCAAGCATGTCTCGGGCGTCGACCTTGAGCTCGAGGTCATTAGCGATGAGGCGATCGAGCCCATCAGCAAGCTCAAGACGCATTTCCTGGGCAGCAAAAACCCGCGCCTCCACACCGACGAGACGCTTATGGCACTGTCGATCACCTCGGCCACGAGTGAGACGGCCGCTCGCGTCCTTTCGGGCCTGGAGCAGCTGCGCGGTTGCGACGCCTTCTTTAGCGTGATTATCTCGCCGACGGACGAGACGGTACTGCGCAAACTGGGTATCAACGTGTGCTGCGAGCCCAAGTTTGAGCGCCGCGGTTTCTTTCACCGCTAAGTTTGAAGCACCGCGGTAATTGCATTGCATTTTGGCCGTATCGGGTTAGCGCCCGGTGCGGCTTTTTGATCAATAAAGCGCCTATTTCGGCGAAAAATAGCCGTTTACCTGCCTAGAAACAATTTGAGCGGTATACAATAACCGTAACTGTTTCATCCTTAGCGGGATGCCGCATGATGGATATTACCTGCCATCGTGAGGTGTGTCGGTCGCGCACGGCGCGTTAGATGCTCGTGCTCGGTTTGAGGGGGCTGCTATGGCGGGCAAGGGTCGTGCGAGTGTCAACGATATGAAGCGTGTCGAGGTGCTGGTGTTGATGGAGATCGACCAGCAAACCGAAGACAATGGCGGGCCGTATGGTTTCTCGCGCAAAACGCTTGCCGAGCGCGTGGGGGTTTCGCCGTATCGTGCCCGCGCCGCAATCGATCGCTTGGATTCCGAAGGCATGATTGATGTCGTCTCGCGTTATAGCGACGACGGCGGTCAGCTTGCAAATGGCATTTGCCTCACCGAACGTGGCGAGTGGTATCTTGAGGGCGTCCGTACCGGCATGCTCGTTCAAGAAATGCTTGAGGACGAGGTTGCTGATCGATAGCAGCATGTAACCCTTGCCATAGCGACGCCGCCTGGGAAACCGGGCGGCGTTTTGTTTCAAGATTGAGAAATGCAATTGCACGCGAGAAAAATTGCGAACGGTCCGCGGCGCGAGTATTACAATGAAGACCCGTAAGATGTGGATAAACAACTTCTACGGGAAGCGCAGGTAACTCAATATGACCAAGCATGTGTTCGTAACCGGTGGCGTGGTTTCGTCTCTGGGCAAGGGTATCACCGCGGCCTCGCTGGGCCGTCTGCTCAAGTCGCGTGGCTACAAAGTAACGATGCAGAAGGCCGACCCGTATCTGAACGTCGACCCCGGTACCATGAGCCCCTTTCAGCATGGTGAGGTCTTCGTTACCGAGGATGGTTACGAGTCCGACCTGGACCTGGGTCATTACGAGCGCTTTATTGATGAGAACCTGACCCGCGATTCCAACTTTACGACCGGTGCCATCTACAAAAGCCTAATCGCCCGTGAGCGTCGCGGCGACTTTTTGGGCGGTACCGTGCAGGTGATTCCCCACGTCACCAACGCCATTAAGGACAAGTTCCGCCGCATCGAGGAGCAGACCGGCTCCGATGTAGTCATCACCGAGCTGGGCGGCACGATCGGCGACATCGAGTCCCAACCGTTTGTCGAGGCCATCCGTCAGTACCGCAAGGAGGCCGGCCCCGAGAACGTCTGCTACATCCACGTGTCGCTCGTTCCCTATATCGCCGCCGCCCACGAGGTCAAGACCAAGCCCACGCAGCATTCCGTCAAGGAGCTCCGCAGCTTTGGTATCCAGCCCGATATTATCGTGCTGCGCTCCGACCACCATATCGATGACGCTATCCGCGGAAAGATCGCAAGCTTCTGCGACGTCGACACCGATTGTGTCTTTACCAACGAGGACTGCGCGAGCATTTACGATGTTCCGCAGCTGCTTGCCGAGCAGGACTTTGACCTGCGCATTTGCGAGCGCCTGGGTCTGGACCCGCGTGAGCGCGACATGAGCGAGTGGAACGAGTTCCTGCGCAAACAGAATCACGCCAACCATCACGCCGACAAGGTGAAAATCGCCGTCGTGGGCAAGTACACGCAGCTGCCCGATGCGTACCTGTCGGTTATCGAGGCCCTGCACCATGCGGGCGTCTTCTACGATCGCCATGTGGACGTCCAGCTGGTCGACGGCGAGAGCCTCGACGAGCAGAATGTCTCCGAGGTTCTGGGCGACGCTTCGGGCATCCTGGTCCCCGGCGGCTTTGGCAAGCGCGCCCTGGAGGGCAAGATCCTCGCGGCCGAGTTTGCCCGTGAGCACAAGATTCCGTATCTGGGCATTTGCCTGGGTATGCAGGTCGCCGTGTGCGAGTTCGCCCGCAACGTCGTCGGCCTTGCCGGCGCCAGCTCCTCCGAGTTCGATCCGGATGGCCCGTATAGTGTCATCGATCTGATGAGCTCGCAGGAGGACGTGACCGAGAAGGGTGGCACCATGCGCCTGGGCGCCTATCCGTGCAAGCTCGCCGCCGATACCCTCGCTCGCGAGGCATATGGCGAGGAGCTCGTCTATGAGCGTCACCGTCATCGCTTTGAGTTCAACAACGCCTTCCGCGACCAGCTCGAGGACGCCGGTTTGGTTATCTCGGGCCTGTCGCCCGACGAGCGCCTGGTCGAGATGGTCGAGTTGCCGCGCGACGTGCATCCGTGGTATGTGGCAACCCAGGCTCATCCCGAGTTCAAGAGCCGCCCGACCAACCCGCAGCCGCTGTTCCGCGAGTTCGTGCGCGCCTCGATCGGCCAGCACGAGGGTGTCGACCGTCTGCAGGTGACGCCCATGAACCTCGCTACGGACTAAGGGTGCCGGCGAATAAGGAACATACCGAAGCTACTCCCTCGTCGCTCGCCGTGGCGGCGGGGGAGTATCTCGATTACCTCGCGGTCGAGCGGGGTTTGGCGCGCAACACGATTGCGGCCTATCGTCGTGACCTGACGACGTACTGCGCCTATCTGGAGCGGGCGGGTATTGTGTCTTTTGAAGAGGTGACCCGTCAGGTCGTGGAGGGCTTTGTCGCCGACCGTCGCGATGGGGGCTATTCCGATGCCTCGGTGGAGCGTGCGCTTGCGGCCGTGAAGGGCCTGCATGCCTTTTTGGTGCGCGATGGGGCTGTGGCCCAAAATCCAACGGCGGCGTTGCGCCTTCCTAAAAAGGCTGAGCGTTTGCCGGAGTATCTATCGGTGGAGGATGTCTCGGCACTGCTCGATCAAGACTTCCCCGAGGGCGAGATGGGCTTGCGCGACCATGCCATCTTGGAAGTGCTCTACGGATGCGGTTTGCGTGTGAGCGAGTTGGTGGGGCTCGATGTGGGCGATATCCATATCGACGATGGCTTTGTGCTCGTTCGCGGTAAGGGCTCAAAGGAACGCCTGTCCCCGCTGGTGGGAAGCGCGGCGCGAGCTCTGACGCTCTATGTAACTGAGGGGCGTTCTCGCTTGGCGGCCCATGCCCGCGGAACCGAGACCTCGGCGGTCTTTTTAAATAAGAACGGCCGCCGTCTGTCGCGCCAGGGCATCCATGCCATCTGTGAGCGCTACGGGCGCCAGGTGGGGCTGGTGGGACTCCATCCCCATACGCTGCGTCACTCCTTTGCCACCCATATGCTTGCGGGCGGCGCGGACCTCCGTGTGCTACAGGAGATCTTGGGACATGCCGATATATCGACCACGCAGGTCTACACGCATGTCGATCGTACGCAACTGACCGAGGTCTATCTGGCGGCGCACCCGCTGGCGCATCGTTAACACATTGCTGGCCTGCATATTTATAGGTATTTGGGGACGGGCCCCAGATTGCCGCGGCGTGCTTTTGCGCGCGCATGGGCAATCTGGGGTCCGTCCCATTTTTTGCCACTTGTCGTCGCGGTGGCGGGCCGCATGTGCCTTGGGTGGGGGAGTT
>CAJMAZ010000037.1:0-23180 GCA_905211535.1 uncultured Collinsella sp.
GCGCGCGACGGCGCGCTCGATGTGTTCTTGCGGGGTGGAGGCTCCGGCGGTGATACCGATGTGGTGAGCGCCGGTAAACCACGCGGCCTGGAGCTCGGAAGCTTCCTCGATATGATACGTGCGCTCGCAGGCGTCCGCGCAGATCTGAGCTAGGCGGCGGGTGTTGCCCGAGTTCTTTCCGCCCACGACGACCATGCAGTCGCAGCGGTTGGCAAGTGTGGCTGCTGCCTGTTGACGCTCACTCGTGGCGGCGCAGATGGTGTTGATCACGCGCAGCTCCTGCACACGCGGGGTGATGACTGCCACGACCTCGGCGAGGTTCTGCGCGGTCTGAGTGGTCTGCACGACGAGGCCTACCTTGCCCTTGAGCGGCAGCGCGTCCGCATCAGCGGCGCAACTCACGACCTGCGCATCGTCGCCGGCGTGACCCAGAATGCCCTCGACCTCGGGATGCCCCGGCTCGCCTACGACCACCACGCGGTAGCCCTCGTGCACCAGGCGCTCGGCTGCCATATGGACCTTCTTCACGTAGGGGCAGGTGGCGTCGACCACGTTGAGGCCGCGCGTGCGGGCAGCATCAATCACCTGTGGCACCACGCCGTGGGCGCGGATGATCACGGTGCCGGTTGCGGCGTCGTCCAGGTTCTCGGCCAGGCCAACGCCTGCCTCAGCGAGCTCGCGCACCACGATGGGGTTATGGATGAGCGGACCCAACGTATGGACCTGAGTGCACTCCCCTGCCTGCGGCGCGGCGGCCAGCGCCATATCGAGCGCACGCTGTACGCCGTAGCAAGTGCCGGCGTGGGCGGCGATCTCGATGGTAGGCGCGGTTGCTTGGTCGGACGCAGTCGCAGCGGTGTTCGTCACGTTCTCGCTCATGGCTAGAACCTGCCCGGATGCTCGGCGCACAGATCGTCTCGCATGGCGTAGACGCGGTTCATGGCCTCGGACTCAAACCATTCCAGGCGCTCCGTGCGCTTAAGCCCGGCCGGTGCGTCAGAAAGCGAGACGGCCTTGCCGGCGCGGATCCAGCACTTCTTGGGACGCATGATCTTTTTGCCCGCGGGCGTGATGTCGGACCAGCCGCAGATGGCGAGCGGGTTCACAGGTGCCTTGCCCATCTGAGCGATGAGCGCAAAGCCGCCGTGGATCTCGGGTTTGATCTCGCGCGAGCGGATGCGCGTGCCCTCGGGGAAGATCAGGACGTCTTCGCCGCGCTGTAGCGCATGCTGGGCGGCGCGCAGGCACTTCATATCTGCAGTACCACGCTCCACGGGGATGCCGCCAACGCGGCTAAAGGCCCAGCGTACAATTTTGCTCTTGGCGAACTCGGACTTAAAGATGGGACGAATGCGGCGGCCGCCAAAGAACAGCGCCGTCTCCACGGCCAAGAGCTCGGCCATCGAGGTGTGATTGCAGATGACCACGCTGCCGCGGCCTTCCTGGCGCTCAAACAGCAGATCGGCGTCTTCGACCTTCCAACGCCACATGAGCTTGGAGAAGGCCCAAAGGATGGCCATGACCACGAAGGCGGTGCCGCGGATGAGCGCCGGGAACTCGGCGTAGGGGGCGCTGTAATAATCCTCGGGCGTCTGCTTAAACAGGCGCATGGGCTACCTCCTTTGATTGATGAGGTCCTCGATTATCGAGACGACCTCGTCGATGGTGTGGGCGGTGGAGTCGACGTGCACGGCGTCCTCGGCGGGCACGAGCGGGGCGACCTCGCGGCTGCTGTCGAGCTTGTCGCGCTGCTTAAGGGCGTCGAGGGTCTCGTCGACCTCGGCCTCGAGCTGCTCGGACGTGAGCGGCTGGGCATCGTTTTGGTGGCGCTGAAGCACGCGGCGGCGGGCGCGCTCGCGCGGGTCGGCGGTCAGGAAGACCTTGACCTGCGCGTTGGGGAACACGACGGTTCCGATGTCGCGACCCTCGGCGACGATATCGCGGTCCTCGGCGGCGCGGCGCTGGTGGATGAGCATGGCTGCACGCACGCCCGGGTAGGCCGAGACCTTGGACACGTTAGCGTCGACCTGCGGGGTGCGGATGGCAGCCGAAGCGTCCTGGCCGTCGATGGTCAGGCGAGTGTCTTCGCCGGTGCCGTTGGTAAAGCGGATCTCGATCTGCTCGGCGAGAGCGTCGATGGCCGTCTCGTCGTCCATGTCGATGCCGCGGTCGAGCGCGGCGAACGTGACGGCGCGATACATGGCGCCCGTATCGAGCTTGTTAAAGCCCAGCTGGCGGGCGATCTCCTTGGCGATGGTGGACTTGCCGGAACCGGCGGGGCCGTCGATGGCGACGATCATGCAATGCTTCCTTTCGATGGTTGACGTGCTGGTATGATGCGCGGACGCTGCGGCTTGGCGCACTGGCTAGCCGGTGTAGCGCTCGCGGTAGGTGTTGCGCTTGGGTGCGGAGCCGTGGCTGCCGTGGTGACGCGTGCGGCTTGCGGTGTTGGTCGCCGGCGCGCCGTCGCGCTTGGCGCCGGCCTGCTTGGGCGGAATGCCGCCGGCCTTGAGGATCTGCACCTCGCGGTCGGTGAGCTCGCGCCACGAGCCTTTGGCCACGTCCTTGAGCTCCAGTCCGGCAAAGTTGCAGCGGTGCAGGCGGATCACCGGATGGTGGATCTTGCTTAGCATACGCTTGACCTGGTTCTTGCGTCCCTCGCGGATGATGACCTCCACGGCGGTGGTGCCGGGCTTTACGCCTTGCGGAGCCACGGCCTCGGCCTCGCGCGCGGTAATGACGCGGCAGATCGCCGGCTGGCACAGGCCGTCGTCGAGCTCGATGCCGCGGCGCAGCGGGGTGAGATCGCGGTCTGACAAGTCTCCGTCCACGAGCGCCTGGTAGGTCTTGTAGACGTGCTTGCTGGGGTGCAGCAGGTCCTGCGACAGGTCGCCGTCGGTGGTAAAGAGCAAAAGGCCCGTGGTGTCGCGGTCCAGGCGGCCCACCGGGAAAAGTCCCGGAAAGCGGTCACGGGGGACCAGGTCGGCCACGCAAGGGCGCTCCTGCGGATCGCTCATGGTGGTGAGGTAGCCGGTCGGCTTGTAGAGCATCAGGTACACGGCGCCCTGGTTGAGCTTGACGGGCATGCCGTCGACCTCGATGTGATCGCGGTCGACATCGACCTTGGTGCCCAGCTCGGTCGCGACCTTGCCGTTGACGGTCACGCGGCCGGCGGTCATCAGGTCCTCCGACCCGCGGCGGCTCGCCACGCCCGCGCGCGCCAAAAAGCGCTGCAGGCGCATGGTGTGCGGATAGACGGGCTGGGCGTCGGTTGCGGGTACTGCGTTGCCCATGGTGCGCGTCTCCCCTACTTCGTTAGTCCTCGTCATGCATATCCTCCGAGGTCTCGTCGACGACTAGGGTCTCCAAGTCCTCGACTGCCTCAACTTCTTCTACATCGGTATCGAGCAGTTCGCGCTCTTCGTCCAGGTCTTCGGCCTGCTCCTCGAGCGTGGACTGAATGCTGCGGCCGCTCAGGCGCTCGCGGATAAATTGACGCGACTGCTCGTCGGGGGCAAACTGCTCCAGATCGGGCAGGTCGCGGGTGGAGCGCAGACCGAACTTCTCCAAAAAGGCGTTGGTCGTGCCGTAAATGATGGCCTGACCGCGCTGGGGATCGCGGCCGAGCTCGCGCACGAGTCCCTTGTCAACGAGCGACGCGATAACGCCGTCGGAGTTCACGCCGCGGATGCCCTTGACCACCTCACGCGTAACGGGCTGGTGATAGGCGATCACGGCCAGGGTCTCGAGTGCCGCCTGCGACAGTTTTTGCGTGTCCCAGCTCAGCACGTAGGCCTCGACAACGTCGTGATAGGCGGGGTGCGTAAACAGGCGCCAGCCGCCGGCGACCTCGCGCAGCTGAAAGCCGCGGTTGGCCTCCTCGTACTCAACTTTGAGCCCGGCGAGCAGCGATGCACACTCGCCGGGGGCGATATCCAGCGCACCAGCCAGCGCGGGCGCGCTCACCGGATCGCTCGACACCAGCAGGAGCGCCTCCAAGGCGCCTTTAAGACTGTTTGTCTCCAGCGTGGAAAGGTTCGACATGCTAGCGTCTCCTATTCGGTGAGCTCGGGGCCCTCGCCGGGCACAAAGGCCTCGGCGCCCTCGACGCGGTTGATGCGGATGGTTCCAAAGATCTCGTCCTGGCTCAGGGTGAGCGAGCCACGCTTGGCGAGCTCCAACATGGCCAGGAAGGTAACGACGAGCTGCTCGGTGGTGGCGTCGCCGTCCAGCAGCTCGCGGAAGGTGCAAGTTTGGTGCGCCATGGTAAAGCGGTCGACCGAGGCCACGGTCAGGTCGAGCGGCACGCGATGCGGTGCCACGTGCTCGGCCTCCAGCAGGAAGGTCTGGCGCTTGCCGTCCAGGTCGGCACAGATGACGGCCAGGCCGCGCAGCGTGATGCCGGCCAGGTAGTCGGGCATGAGGCCCAAAAACTCGGGGTCGGGTCCGGCAACACGCGGGTGCATGCGACTCTCGGCCTGCATGCGGGCGCCAAGGGCTGCCGCCGCGCCCTTAAACTGCTTGTAGGCGATCAGGCGCTGAATCAGGACCTCGCGCAGGGCGTCGCCGTCAAGCGCGCTGAGCTCATCGAGGTCTTCGTCGAACTCGTCATCGTCGTCGGCTTTGCACGAGGCCTCCTGCGGCACCAGCGAGGCGGCCTTAATGTCCAGAAGGGTTGCCGCGACC
Organism: uncultured Collinsella sp.; assembly: GCA_905211535.1. GTDB lineage: Bacteria > Actinomycetota > Coriobacteriia > Coriobacteriales > Coriobacteriaceae > Collinsella. Next base: position 4,687 of record CAJMAZ010000037.1, read on the forward strand.
AGCAAAAAGTCGCTCGCCACGTCCAGGTCCAGCGCCTCGATGCGCTCGGCTTCGGCCAGGTATTGCTCGGCCACCTCGCTAATGGAGATAGCGCCGATATCTACCTTTTGACGGGTTACCAGCTGCAGCAGCAGGTCGAACGGTCCACTGTAGACCTGCGTCGACACGCGATACGACATCTTCGACCTCCTTTGACGGCGCCTTCGCGGCGCGGTTTGGGTGCATGTTGCGACCGTTTTGCACGGTCGACCTGTAAGTTTACCCTAGATGCCGGCGATTGCGAAGGTGAGCAGCTGCTCTGCCAGCGGATACACGGTAACGTCGAAATAACGACCGATCACATCGATGCCGGTCCACATGGGCAGCAGATACAGCACGATGATGAGGATGGGCATGGCGTATTGCTGCAGACGGTAGTAGTTGGCTAGAGCCTTGCCTTTGAGGAACGGCACGATGATAGACGAGCCGTCAAGCGGCGGAATCGGGATGAGGTTGAAGAACGCGAGTGACAGGTTGACTACGATGAACGTGGCGCCGAAGTTCATGATCTGTGATGCCACGGCAAAGGACATGCTGGTGTAGAGGTTGCCATAGGTCAGGCGCATGAGGGCGGCAGCAAGACACGCGAGTGCGATGTTCGATGCGGGGCCGGCTACGCTCACCAGGACCTCGTCGCGCTTGGGGTGCTTGAGGTTGTTGAGGTAGACGGGTACGGGTTTGGCGAAGGCGAACACCGGGCCACCGGCTGCGAGCATGAGCAGCGGCAGGATGATGGTGCCAAACGGGTCGATATGGTTGAGCGGGTTGAGCGAGACGCGGCCGCGCGAGCGAGCCGTTTTGTCGCCGAGCGCCCAGGCTGCGGCGGCGTGCGCGCTCTCGTGGATCACGATGCCAACGATGACGGCAACGGCACTGGCGAGCAGGTTCATGATGTAGCTGCTGGACATAACGCTCCCCTAGCGGACGCGGCGCGAGGCGCGCGTGAGCAGGTAGTCAATTACAAACAGGATCACAGCGACGATAGCATAATCCAGGCGGAACACACCGCCAAAAGGCGACGTGATGACGCCGTAGCCGGCGATGGCGCTCGGCAGTGCACGCGAAAGCTCAACGACAAAGCCAACGATCTGCAGCTTGGCGGTGAGGCCGCTAAAGCACAGCAGCACGGTCATCGCGCTCATAAAAATGCCGCAGATGCGACAGGCGATGGCGATGATGCTCATCGCCACGGCAGCGGCCTTACGAGAGTTCACGCGCGGTCTCCTCTTCGATCTGGGTGGAAAGCTCCAGCCATTCGTCCTCGAGCTTGGGCAGCTCTTGCTTAAGGCCGTTATATTCCCCCAGCGCGGCGTTGAACTTGTCTTGATCGGCATAAAGCTCTTCGCTTGCCATCAATTCCATAAGCTCGTCATAGCGGGCGCGCTTTTTGTCCAGCTCCGCCTCGATCTTCTTGAGCTGGTTGCGCACGCCCTTGAGCTTTTTGTTGAGCGCGGCGCGGGCCTGGGCCTCGGCGCGCTTTTGCTCCTTGGTCTTTTTGCCCTCGGCAGGCTTGGAAGTGGCTGCGGGCGCATCGGGCTGGGCCGCGGTGACCTTAGCGGACTTGGTCGCGGCAGGCTCGCTCTCCCCTGCCGCCTCGGCGGCGGCGCGGGCCGCGAGATCCTCGCGTTTGTAGAGGTAGTAGTCGTAGTCGCCGTCGTAGACCGTGACCTTGCCGTCGCGGATGTCGATCACGCGGTTGGCCACGGCGCGTACCAGGTGCTCGTCGTGGCTGATCAGTACGATGGTGCCGGGGAAGTTTTGCAGGGCGTTCTCGAGCATGTCCACCGAGTCGATGTCCAAGTGGTTGGTGGGTTCGTCCAGGCACAGGAGCGCCTCAGGCGCCACGAGCATCTTGGCCAGTGCCAGACGCGCCTTTTCGCCGCCGGAGAGGACACGTACCTGCTTCTCGATGGAATCGTTGTCGCTAAACAGGAAGGCGCCCAGCAGGCTGCGCTGCTGCGGCACGGTCCACTTGGGCGTGACGGTGTCGATCTCTTGCAGGACGGTGTTGGACTCGGTCATGCCTTCGAGCGCGTGCTGGGCGTAGTAGGCCACGCCCACGTTAGTGCCAAGGTCCCGGGTGCCGGTGGTGGGCGGCTCCAGGCCGGCGAGGATCTTCATGAGCGTGGACTTGCCGGCGCCGTTGGGGCCGACGAGCGCCACGTGCTCGCCGCGGTAGAGCTTGAGGTCGATGTCACTGTAGATGTGCTTATCGCCGTAGGACTTGGATACGCCCTCGAGGCTCACGACCATGTCGCCGGAGCGCGGCGGGTCGGGGAACTTAAAGTCGATGTGCTTGTGGCCCTCGGGCAGGATGACGAGCTCCTTTTTGATTTGCTCGATCTTGCGGATGCGCTCCTGCGCCTGGGCGGCCTTGGTGGGCTTGTAGCGGAACTTGTCGACGAAGACCTGCATGTGGGCTATGTCGCGCTCCTGGGCAGCGCGCTTGGCGCGCATCTGCTCCAGGTTGTCCTCGCGTTGCTTGAGGTAGCTGCTGTAGTTGCCGGTGTAGGTGGTTACGCGGCGGTTCTCGAGCGCGGCGACGTGGTCGACGCAGGCGTCCATGAAGGCGCGGTCATGGCTGACTATGAGCACGGCGCCGTCGTAGTTGGCGATAAAGCCGCGCAGCCATTGGACACTTTCGAGGTCCAGGTGGTTGGTGGGCTCGTCCAGAAGCAGCAGGTCGGGGTGGCGCAGGAAAAGCTTGGCCAGCGCGATGCGCATCTGCCAGCCGCCAGAGAACTCGGAGCACGGGCGCTCAAAGTCGGTGACCTTAAAGCCCAGGCCGGACAGGATCTTTCGGGCGTTGCTCTCGAGCTCGTAGCCGCCCAGGTGCTCAAAGCGGTCCTGGACCTGGCCGTACTCGTTAAGGAGTGCGTCGACGTCCTTGCCCTGCTCGGAGAGCTCGGTGATCTGGGCCTGCAGCTCGTTGGCGCGCTCGCCCATACGGCGGATTTCCTTGGCGGCGGCCATGACCTCGGCAAGGATGGTGGTGTCCTTTTGCTCCAAGTTGGTTTCCTGCTCGAGGTAACCTACCTGGCAGTCCTTGGCGTACTGGACTTGGCCGGCGTCGGGGCTGTCGATGCCCATGATGATCTTGAGCATGGTGGTTTTGCCGGCGCCGTTGGGACCCACGAGCGCGAAGCGCTCGCCGGGGTTGATCTGGAAGGACGCGCCGCTAAAGAGGACGCGCGCGCCGAAGCTTTTTTCGATCTTGTCGACCAGGAGGATCATGGTGCCGCCTTTGACCTTGTGTGCCTATATGAAAAAAGGCCCCAACTTGCGTTGGAGCCTCATTCAATGCTCGGGTGGAGACGAGGGGGATCGAACCCCTGACCTCTTGACTGCCAGTCAAGCGCTCTCCCAGCTGAGCTACGCCCCCGTGACGAGGAGATACTATAGGGGAAGATCTTGTGGGATGCAAGAGGTTTTTGTTGAAACTTTTACTTACGGGTTTTCCTGGGACGGGGCTGAATTGACTGATTTTGACTTCGGCAAAATCAGTCAATTAACCCACCGTCCCGATAAAACCCTCACGCGGCGATGCCTTACTTGTAGAGGTAAGCGATCGCGACGCCATAGTGGACTTGAATCTTGGCAGTTTTCCTGACGACATTTGAGATGCCTGTGTCGGCCAACAGGCCTAGAGGGCTGTGGTCTAGCTCCCATTCAAGGCCGTGTTCGCTTATTTCCGTGTTGGGGGCTATGGCGATGATGGAGAAGGTTTTACCCTCGGCGCTCTCGATGGTCCAGGTCTCGTCCTGGTGCAGGATTCTGGCCGTCACTTCGTCTTCTTCGATCCAGACGGGGGCATCCGCATAGCCTGCCAGTAGCCCTAACACAGACAGGGCCATGTCGGGGCGGCCGCCGATGGCGCAGGTCACAATCACTTCGGCGCCTGGCCAGCGGCGGCGGATGGTGTCTAGGGCTAGCGCCAAATCGGTGTAGTCCTTGTACGGGTCGTGGAGCTCAACTTCAAAATCGGCAGCGGCATCGACCAGAGCGCGTCCCGCATCGCTCACCGTGTCGGCATCCCCCACATACACATCACAGCTCAGGCCAGCGCCCAGCAGTGCGTCGAGCCCGCGGTCTACGGCTACGATGTGGTCGCACTCCCCTGCCAGGTGACGCAGCAACTCGGGGCTCGCCACCACCGGCGAGCCGGATACCACTAATACTTTGCAAGCCACGGTCCTCGCCTAGCCCTCAAACGAAAGCATGCGGGCCAGGTCCAGGTCCTCATAGCTGTCGATAAAGATGTCGCAGTTAGCACGCACCTCGTCGCGCTCCATACGGCCGTGCGGGTCATAGATGCCCACACGTTTAAAGCCTGCAGCGCCAGAGCTCTTAAGTCCAAAGACAGCGTCCTCAAACACCCACGCGCGCTCAAACTTGTGCCCGTGGCGCTCTTCCAGGCGACGCAACGCCAGCTCGTACACATCGGAGAACTGCTTAGATCGCCCCGCCTCGCCCGTCGTGGTAATAAACTCCATATAGCGATTAAGGCCAGCAGCCGCAAGGGCGGACTGCACCAGTTCGGCCGGCGTGGACGTGGCCACGCACATGGCAATGCCCGCCGCCTTCGCCTGCTCCAGAAACGCGAGGAGCCCCTCGCGCGGCGGCACCTTGGAGTACCCATCAATCAAAATATCGCCCAGCTCGCGATACAGCTCCTCGCCATTCGCGCCAATGCCCCACGTGTCGTGGTAGGCCTGGCACTCATCCTCCAGCGAAAGATGCTCAAACTGGGCAAAATCTTCGACCGTCACGTCAACGCCGTGACGGCGCAATAACTCGGTCTGCGCATGGCCCCAGACGGGGGAGCTATTAACCAGTGTTCCGTCGCAATCGAAAATAAAAGCAACACTTGGAGCAGCGATGTGGTTCATAAACGAGCCTTTCGATGTCAAATGGTAAACAACCTGCTAAAAACGTTTTACCAAACGTAAGCCTATCAGTTTTGAAACCCTAATTGGTAAAACTGTCAAGGGTTTTACCACGGCAATTCTGCCAGTGGTATAAACATGTCGCTTACCGATTAAACGCCCTCGCAAATCCGCTTTCGTCCATAAAACTAACGTACAGGTGTTATCGTAGTTTCTGCCGAAAGTTCCACCGAGCACGCGAGGTGGAACGAATCATAGAACTATCGCCGTCCCTTCGATTCGTGCAGCCTTGGACCTTTCGCATCTAGTCACCAAGGCAACACGCTGCCGCGTCATGATGGGATCAAACGTGAGCGATACAAAGCTAAAGCCAGCAACCAAAAAGCCTGCTACCCGCAAAGCCGCCCCGCACGCACCGGAGCTCACCAAGGACGATGTCTACCTGTTTGGCATCGGCACGTGGGAGCGCAGCTGGGAAAAGATGGGCGCTCACCCCGACACGCAGAACCGTACGCGCGGCTGGCGTTTTTGCGTTTGGGCGCCCGACGTAAAGAGCGTCCATGTCATTGGCGAATTTAACGACTGGGACGAGGAAGCCAACCCGCTGGTGCCCATGCATACAAGCGCTATTTGGGAAGGCTTTATTCCTGGTGCCGAGCAAGGTCAGCTCTATAAGTACCTCATCGAAACCAACGAGGGCGAAAAGCTCTACAAGGCCGATCCGTATGCCTTTAAGGCCGAGTGCCCTCCGGGTACCGCCAGTGTGCTGTGGACCCTCGATGGCTACCAGTGGAACGACGCCGCGTGGCTCAAGCGCCGCGCCGACCACAACCACATGTCGCAGCCGCTCAACATCTACGAGGTGCATATTGGCTCGTGGAAGCGCCACGGCGACGCGCCGCAGGGCGAGCCGGACGAGTACGGCAACTACCCCGGCCCCATGGATCCCTTCCCCGCGCAGCGCGGCGAGTTTTACACCTACGACGATCTGTCGGTGGAACTCGTGGACTACGTGCGCGACATGGGCTATACGCATATCGAGGTCATGCCGCTCATGGAGCATCCCTTCGATGGCTCCTGGGGCTACCAGACGACCGGCTACTACGCCGCCACGTCGCGCTACGGCAACCCGCAGCAGCTCATGCACTTTATCGATGCGTGCCACGAGGCGGGCATCGGTGTGATCATGGACTGGGTACCCGGCGGTTTTTGCGCCGACTCCCACGGCCTTGCCACCTTTAACGGCCACATGCTGTTTGAGCACGAGATTCATCCCAACTGGGGCACGCACAAGTTCGACTTCGCCCGCGGCGAGGTCCGCTCCTTCCTGGTCTCCAACGTGCTGTACTGGCTCGAGAACTTCCACGTGGACGGCATTCGCATGGACGGCGTGTCCAGCATGCTGTACCTCAACTTTGGCATCGACGATCCGGGCCAAAAGAAGTTCAACAAGTACGGTACCGAGGAGGACCTGGACGCCAGCGCGTTTATCCGTCAGGTCAACTGCGCCGTGGAGGCGCACTACCCCGACGTGATGATGATGGCCGAGGAGTCCACTGCGTGGCCGCTCGTGACCTATCCGCCGCAGGACGGCGGCCTGGGCTTCCACTACAAGTGGGACATGGGCTGGATGAACGACACCCTGCACTACATGCAGACCGATTTTCCGTGGCGCCCCGGCAACCACGGCCTGCTCACGTTCTCCATCATGTACGCCTTTACCGAGAACTTTATCTGTCCGCTGAGCCACGACGAGGTCGTGCACGGCAAGTGCTCGCTGATCGGCCGCATGCCGGGCGACTGGTGGCGCCAGTTTGCCGGCCTGCGCACGCTCGCCTTCTACCAGATGACGCATCCCGGTGCCAAGCTCAACTTTATGGGCAACGAGATCGGCCAGTTTATTGAGTGGCGCTACTACGAGTCCATTCAGTGGTTCCTGACCGAGGAGTACGAGACCCACAGGCATCATCAGGCGTTTATCAAGGCACTTAACCACCTGTACACCGCCGAGCCCGCTCTGTACGAGCGCGGCTACACCGACGACGGCTTTACCTGGATCGATGCGGACAACTCCAAGCAGTCCATCGTGAGCTTTGTGCGTCAGGGCGAGGATGTCGATGACGACCTGGTGATCCTGATCAACTTTGACCCGGCGAGCTACGAGAGCTTCCGCGTGGGCGTGCCGCGCGAGGGTGACTGGGAGGTCATCTTCGATTCCGACCGTCCCGAGTTTGGCGGCAGCGGATATGCCGGCGAGGAGCCTTACACCTGCTCGAGCGAGCCCTATCCCTGGAACGGGCAGATGGACTCCATCGAGATCAAGGTACCCGGCCTGGCTGGCGTGGTGCTTAAGCGCCGCGGCCCCAGCAGCTACAAGCCGCCGGTGGTCGAGAAGCCCAAGAAGGCGACGCGCAAGCGTACGTCCTCGGTGAAGCCCAAGACCGCAGCTGCTAAGAAGGCTCCTGCTAAGGCGAAGGCCGCCAAGGCCGCTTCCAAGACCACGGCCAAGAAAGCGGCCACCAAAAAGGCTGCTCCCAAGGCCAAGACAGCTGCTGTTAAGGCTCCTGCCAAGGATGCGTAACAAAGCCGTTACAGCTGTAATTACCCGCCCCGACGGGGCGTAGGATACAAGTCATAACCGTTCCGGGAGAATCATCCCCGGGGGAAGGAACGTATGAATAAGATCTTCGACAACAAGCAGGAGTTTACCGAACTCTATCGCGATGCCGTCATGAGCATCAGCGGCAAGAGCGTCGAGGCCGCCAGCGACCTCGACCGCTTTAACGCCCTGGCCAAGCTCGTAGCCGAGAAGGCCCGCACCGTTGCCACCAAGAGTGACGCCCGCGTCACCGCCGAGGGCAAAAAGCGCGTGTACTACTTCTCGATCGAGTTTTTGATCGGCCGCCTGCTCGACAACTACCTGCTCAATTTTGGCGTGCGTGACATGGTCGCCGAGGCACTCGACGACATGGGCTTCGACCTGTCCGTCATCGAGAACCAGGAGCCCGATCCGGCTCTGGGCAACGGTGGCCTGGGCCGTCTGGCAGCGTGCTTCTTGGATTCCATGGCAGCCGAGGGCATTGCCGGCTACGGCAACGGCATGCGCTACCGCTACGGCCTGTTTAAGCAGGAGATCGTTAACGGCAGCCAGGTCGAGGCCACCGACGAGTGGCTCACCCACGGCTATCCCTGGGAGGTCCGTCGTCAGGACAAGGCCGTGACCATTAAGTTTGGTGGCCATGTTGAGGGCTTTGAGGAGAACGGCCGTACGTTCTACCGCACGGTGGACACGCAGGATATCCTGGCCGTCCCCTATGACATCCCCGTGGTGGGCTATGCCGGCGAGACCGTCAACAAGCTGCGCGTCTGGGCCGCCGAGCCGGTAGAGGAGCACTTCGATCTGGAGGCCTTCAACCGCGGCGACTACGCCCTGGCCGATGCCGAGCGCGCCGAGGCCGAGGCCATCAGCGCTATCCTCTACCCCAACGACGCCGGCGAGCACGGCCGTCTGTTGCGCCTGAAGCAGGAGTACCTGTTTGTTTCGGCCGGCATCTACAGCCTGCTCGACACCTTTGAGAAGGAGCACGGCGAGAACTGGGAGCTGCTGCCGCAGTTTGTTGCCATCCACACCAACGACACGCACCCCGCCATGTGCGGCCCCGAGCTCATGCGCATCCTCATCGACGAAAAGAAGCTCGAGTGGGACGACGCCTGGAACATCGTGACGCAGGTCGTGAGCTACACCAACCACACCATCCTGCCCGAGGCTCTGGAGAAGTGGCCCATCGGCACGTTCTCCAAGCTCCTCCCCCGCGTGTACCAGATCATCGACGAGATCAGCCGTCGTTGGCACGAGTCGTTCGATACCACGCAGGAGGGCTGGCAGGAGCGTCTGCGCCAGACCGCCATTCTGTGGGACGGCGAGATTCGCATGGCCAACCTGTCCGTGATCTGCAGCCATAGCGTCAACGGCGTGGCCAAGATCCACTCCGACATCATCAAGAACATCGTGCTCAAGGACTTCTATGCCCTGACGCCCGAGAAGTTCAACAACAAGACCAACGGCATCTCGCACCGTCGTTTCTTTGCCGAGTCCAACCCCACCTACGCCAAGCTCGTGACCGAGGCCATTGGCGACGGCTGGCTCAAGGACGCCTTTGAGCTGGAAAAACTCAAAGAGTTCCAGAACGACACCGAGTTCCTGAAGGCCGTGGGTGCCTCCAAGCGCGCCAACAAGGAGCGCCTGGCCGCCTACGTCAAGGCCGAGACCGGTCTGGTCATTGACCCCAACACCGTCTTCGATGTTCAGGTTAAGCGCTTCCATGCCTACAAGCGCCAGCTCATGAACATCATGAAGGTGATGGACATCTACAACCGTCGCATCGCCGATCCCAACTTCCACGTGACGCCGACGACCTTCATCTTTAGCGGCAAGGCTGCCTCGAGCTACACCTTCGCCAAGGAGACCATCCGCCTCATTAACTCCGTGGCCGACGTCATCAACAACGATGCCCGCGTCAACGAGGTCATGAAGGTCTGCTTTATCCCCAACTTCCGCGTGAGCAACGCCCAGCTCATCTACCCCGCTGCCGAGATCTCGGAGCAGATCTCCACGGCCGGCAAGGAGGCCTCGGGAACGTCCAACATGAAGCTCATGATGAACGGCGCCATTACGCTGGGCACCCTCGACGGCGCCAACATCGAGATCGCCGACCTGGCCGGCCGCGAGAACGAGGCCATCTTTGGCCTGACCGCTCCCGAGGTCGAGCAGCTCTGGGCATCCAACAGCTACTTTGCGTGGGATACCCTCAACAACGATCGCGAGCGTCTGGGCCGCGTGATGAACGAGCTCAAGGACAACACCTTTGCGGGTCTTTCGGGCAACTTCGAGAGCATCTACAACGAGCTCATGAACAACAACGACCCCGACCTGGTCATGGCCGATTTCCGCAGCTACGTGGATGCATGGGAAAAGCTCACGGGCAGCTACGGCGACCAGGAGACCTGGAACCGCAAGGCGCTGCTCAACACCGCCTCCTCCGGCTGGTTCTCGAGCGACCGCACCATTCGCGAGTACCGCGACGAGATCTGGCACGCGTAAAGGCGCGCGAGCTCCCTTATGCCAGCACGGCATTACTCGACGGGCGCGACCGAGCGCCGCGCCCGTCGCTAATGGGTTTAAGAACATCGATGACAGAAGGAGAAATCGATGAGTAAGAAAGAATGCATCGCGATGCTCCTCGCAGGAGGACAGGGCAGCCGATTGGGGGCGCTCACCCAAAAGATCGCAAAGCCGGCGGTTAGCTTTGGTGGCAAGTTCCGCATTATCGACTTTTCGCTGTCCAACTGCTCCAACTCGGGCATCGACACGGTGGGCGTTCTGACGCAGTACCGTCCCTACCTGCTGCATGCCTATGTGGGCTCCGGCGAGGCCTGGGATCTGGACAGCCGTGACGGCGGCGTGTCGATCCTGCCGCCGTACGAGACGCAGACCGGCGGCGCCTGGTATGCGGGCACGGCTGACGCCATTACGCAGAACCTCGACTACATCAAGGCCAACGACCCCAAGTACGTCCTGATTCTTTCGGGCGACCATCTGTATCGCATGGACTACCGCAAGATGCTCAAGACGCATATTGAGAACAACGCCGACCTCACGGTGAGCGTTATGCCCGTGCCGTGGGAGGAGGCCAGCCGCTTTGGCATCCTGACCACCGACCCCGAGGACGGCCGCATCACCAAGTTTACCGAGAAGCCCGATAAGCCCGATTCGAACCTCGCATCCATGGGCATCTACATCTTCTCGGCCGACGTGCTGATTGAGGCGCTTGAGGAGGACGCTCTGGATCAGCGCTCGAGCCACGACTTTGGCAAGGACATCATCCCCAAGCTGCTCGGCGAGAACAAGCGCCTGTACAGCTACGAGTTCCACGGCTTTTGGAAGGACGTCGGCACCATCGCCAGCTTCCACGAGACCTCGATGGACCTGCTGGGCAACAACCCCGAGTTCGATCTGTTTGACAAGAACTTCCCCATCATGTCCAACATCACCACGCGTCCGCCGCACTACATTGGCCCGGACGGCCGCCTGGACGACTGCCTGGTCTCCAACGGCTGCAAGATCTACGGCACCGCTCGCCACTCGATCCTTTCGACCGATGTCATCATCGAGGAGCGCGCCGTGGTCGAGGACTCTGTGCTGCTGCCGGGTGCGCACGTTAAGAGCGGCGCGCACATCTGCCGCGCTATTTTGGGCGAGAACTCCACGGTCGAAGAGGGCGTGAAGCTCGGCTCTGTCGATACCACCAAGGATACGGCCGTCGTTGGAAATGACGTCGTTATCGGGAAGGGGGAATGATCCGATGATCAATCGCAAGGCCATCGGTTATATCACCGCTAACTACTCTTCGACTTACGGCAGCGTGCTGCTCAAGGACCGCCCCATCGCGTCCGTTCCGTTTTTGGGCCGCTACCGCCTGATCGACTTCCCGCTGTCCAACATGATGAATGCCGGCATTAAGACCGTCGGTGTCGTCATGCCGGGCAACTACCGTTCGCTGATCGACCATGTGGGCTCGGGCAAGGACTGGGGCCTGGACCGCAAGAAGGGCGGCCTGTTCATGGTCCCCGGCAACGCGTATGGCACCACCAAGGGCGGCATGCGCTTCCTGTTGCGCGACATCATCTCCAACAAGACGCTGTTCCAGCGCTCGGACAAGCCCTATGTCGTGATGATGGGCACCAACATCATCTTTAATATGGACCTCAACACCATCATCGACGCGCACGAGAACTCCGGCGCCCAGATGACCGTGGTGTACTGCAAGGCCACGCGCAACGTCGATGACGAGACCAAGCTCGAGATTAACGAGAACGGCCGCCTGACGGGCGTAAGCGCCGGTGTCGTGTACGGCGACAACGCGTCCATGGACTGCTGCATCGTCAACCGCGAGACACTGCTCGAGATCATCGATCACTACCAGGCCGCCGACTATCTGGACCTGCTCGAGGCGCTCCAGGGCGACTTTGGCAACATCGACGTGTGCAGCTACGAGTACAAGGGCGAGGTCGTGGGCGTGTTTAGCGAGAAGTCGCTGTATCGCCGCAGCATGGACCTGCTCGACCAGACCGTGGCCGACCAGCTCTTTGACCCCGAGCGCCCGATCCTGACCAAGGCCCACGACGTGCCGCCTTCGCGCTACGCGACCGGCAGCCACGCGTGCAACTCGATCATCTCGGCCGGCTGCATCATCAAGGGCACCGTGCGCAACTCGATCCTGTCGCGCGGCGTTGTGGTCGAGGAAGGCGCCTCGGTGACCAACTCGATCATCAACCAGAGCTGCATCATCAAGAGCGGCGCCCGCGTTGAGAATGCCATCCTGGACAAGAACAACGTGGTTCCCACCAACACCGAGCTTCGCGGCACGCCCGAGAACATCCTGGTGCTGGGCAAGGCCCCGTTAACTCCCGATACCACCATCGTACGTTAACGTTGGCACCGCAACATCGCTCGTAACATGTAGAATAGCCGCCCGGTTCGCGCCTGGCGGCTATTCTCGAATAACAACATGGGAGACAATATGGCTGATTCCAGCAAAAAGATGCAGATCGTGTTTGCCTCGGCCGAGTGCGCACCGTTTGTAAAGACCGGTGGCCTGGGCGACGTGGCGGGCTCGCTGCCTGCGGCGCTTGTGCGCGCCGGTGCCGAAGTCATCGTGATGGTACCCAAGTACGCCACCATCAAGGACGAGTACAAGGCGCAGATGGAGCACTTCTCCGACTTTTACGTGAGCCTGGGCTGGCGCAACGAGTACTGCGGGCTCGAGAAGCTCGAGCACGACGGCGTCACGTATATGTTCATCGACAACGAGCGCTACTTTGCGCGCGACTATCCGTACGGCTTCTTTGACGACGGCGAGCGCTTTGCGTTCTTCTCCAAGGCCATCACCGAGAGTCTGCAGCACCTGCCGGCCGGTTTTGAGTGCGACATCCTGCACTGCAATGACTGGCAGACGGCACTGGCGCCCGTGTTCCTGCGCGAGTTCTACCAGGGCCTGCCGCTGTACGACCGCGTCAAAACCGTGTTCTCGATCCACAACGTGGCGTTCCAGGGCCAGTTTAGCGACACCGTGATGGAGGACATCCTGGGCGTGGCGCACATTCCGGCGGCAGCCTCGCAGCTGCGTTGCGACGCTTGCAGCATCAACTACATGCTGGGCGCGCTGCGCTATGCCGACGCCATCACCACGGTGAGCCCCACCTATGCCAACGAGATCCAGACGCCCGAGTTTGGCGAGGGCCTGGACGGCGTGCTGCGCGAGCGCTCCTATGCGCTGCAGGGCATTTTGAACGGCATTGACGTGGCGGGCTTTGACCCGGCGACCGACAAGCGCATTGCCGCAAACTACACAGTTGATGACCGCTCCGGCAAGGCCGTGTGCAAGGCCAAGCTGCAGGAAGAGCTGGGGCTCGAGGTTCGCGACGACCGTCCGCTTATGGTGATGGTCACGCGTCTGACGCGTCAGAAGGGCATGGACCTGGTCATGTACGCGCTCGACCGCATCCTGTCCGGCGGCGTGCAGGTGGCGGTGCTGGGCACCGGCGACCGCGACTACGAGGACGGCCTGCGCTACTTCCAGGACAAGTACCCCGGCACCATGGCCGCATGCATCGAGTTCGATCCGGCGCTGTCGCAGCGTATGTATGCTGCCGCCGATATGTTCCTGATGCCTTCGAAGTTTGAGCCCTGCGGCCTGTCGCAGATCATCGCCATGCGCTACGGCACCCTGCCCATTGTTCGCGAGACCGGTGGTCTGAAGGACACCGTGATTCCGTATAACGAGTTTACCGGCGAGGGCACGGGCTTCTCGTTTAGTAACTTTAACGGCGACGAGATGGGCGACGCCGTGTTCCGCGCGGCACGCCTGTTCTGGGACAACCGCGAGGCGTGGAATCAGCTGGTCACGCAGGCCATGAGCCAGGACTTTAGCTGGACGCGCTCGGCCGATAAGTATCTGGACCTGTACTTCTTTATGCACCCGGAGATCGAGAGGCCGGCGGCTGTGGAGGCTGCTACAGCCGTAGAGGAGCCCACCGCTGCTGAGGAACTCAAGGCCGAGGAGAAGTCGGTTGAGGCTGAGCCCGCAAAGGACGAGCCTGAGGTGAAGGCTGAGGTTGCTCCTGAGGCAGAGGCCGAGGTCAAGCCCGCTGTAAAGCCCGCAGCTAAGAAGACCACGACCCGCAAGACGACGGCCAAGAAGGCTACGACAACAAAGGCTACCGCCACCAAGACCGCCGCAGCAAAGACGACTGCTGCCAAGGCAACGACCACACGCAAGCGCACGACCGCCGCTTCCAAGAAGACCGAGGCTGCTCCCGAGGTAAAGGCAGAGGCCGCCGTCGAGGTCAAGCCCGCCGTCAAGGCACCGGCCAAGACCGCTACCAAGAAGACGACCGCGACCGCCAAGAAGGCAACGGCAGCAAAGAAGACCACGGCAACGAAGTCGACGACCACGAAGGCCGCCACGACCAAGTCAGCCGCAAAGCCGGCAGCCAAGGTCGAGGAGACGCCTGCAGAGTCCAAGGCGGAGGCAACCGTCGAGGCCAAGCCCGCCGCCAAGACCACCACGCGAAAGCGCACGACGACGGCCAAGAAGACCACGGCAAAGACCACGACTCCCAAGGCAGAGACTAAGCCAGCTGCTGCCAAAGAGGAGCCCAAGGCCGAGGTAAAGACCAAGCCAGAACCCACCAAGGAGACTTCGGTCTCCCCCGCCGCTCCGGCCGAGGAAAAGGCTCCGACTAAGAAGACGTCAGTCCGCAAGGCCACGGCCACCCGCAAGCGCCGCTAGTCCACAGGCGATCCAAAACCCAAGCAAACCCTAAGTAAGGGGCGCTCCAACCGGGCGCCCCTTCTCTGTAGATAGTTGGTAAAACGATTTTCTAGGACAACCGTTCGCCGATGGTAAACGGATGTTGTTTATACAGCCTGTGTACAACAGATATACTTACATTTTGTGCGTAAAGCCCATGGCCCGCAGGCCGTGATTCTATTGAACTGGACCGTATTATGAGATTGATTCACAACAGCCGTCTGCCGCAGTTTCGTACTCCGTTTGGCGCTGTGACCACTGGAACTTCCGTTTCGCTATCGGTGATTTTGGAGGATGCCGACCCCAACCAGGCAACGCTCACCCTGCGCACCTGGGTCGATGAAATCGGTGAGTCTCTGTATCCCATGACGCACGAGGGCGACGGCATATTTACCGTAGAGCTTGAGTGCACTGAGCCCTGTCTTATCTGGTACAGCTTTATCTGCAACATCGAGGGCCAGCCCGAGGTACGCCTGGGTGCACCGCAGGGTCGCACCGGTGGCGAGGGTGTGACCTACAACTACGCCGAGGTTCCGTCCTTCCAGATTACCGTCTACAAGCACCGCGAGAACCGTCCCACTTGGTACGAGCGCGGTATGGTCTACCAGATCTTCCCCGACCGCTATGCACGCGACGAAAACTGGCGCGAACGCACGCTTGCCGAAGTTGAAAAACCGCGCAAAGGAATCCAGCGCCGCATGGTCGAGGACTGGAACGAACCGCCCGAGTACGAGCGTGCCGAAGACGGCTCCATCAAGACCTGGGATTTTTACGGCGGCTCGCTCAAGGGTATCCAGGAAGACCTGCCTCGCATCGCCGAGCTGGGCTTTACAGCCATCTACCTCAACCCCATTTTTGAAGCCGCGAGCAACCACCGCTACGACACCGCCGATTACACCAAGATCGATCCGATTCTGGGCACCGAGCAGGACTTTACCGAGCTGTGCGAGGCAGCCGAGAAGCTGGGCATTTCCATCATTCTGGACGGTGTGTTCAACCACACGGGCGACGATTCGATCTACTTTAACCGCTACGGCAACTATCCCGGTGTCGGCGCGTGGCAGAGCGAGGACTCTCCGTGGCGCGATGCGTTTTATTTCCACGAGGACGGCTCGTACGACTGTTGGTGGGGCGTGGGCAATATGCCCGCCATCAATGAGAGCTCCGAACTGGTACGCGAGCGGCTCCTGGGCAAGGACGGCGTGATTCGCAAATGGCTGCGTGCCGGCGCCCATGGCTGGCGTCTGGACGTGGCCGACGAGCTTTCCGACGACTTCTTGACCGAGATCAAAAAGGCCGTACTTGCCGAAAAGCCTGATGCACTGTTGCTCGGCGAAGTCTGGGAAGACGCCTCCAACAAGATCAGCTACGGCCATCTGCGTCGCTATCTGCAAGGCTCCGAGCTCGACTCGGCCATGGATTACCCCTTCCGCGACATGGTCATCGGCTTTTTGATGGGCTACAAAAACGCCTACCAAGCTGCCGAGGATATCGAGACTCTACGCGAGAACTATCCGCGTGAGGCCCTATCTTGCGCGCTTAATCTGCTTTCGAGTCACGACCGTCCGCGAATTATCTCGGTGCTCGGCGGAGGCCCCGACGAGTCGCAGCTGCCCGAGTGCGAACGCAGCAAATGGCGTCTGGACGAGAACGCGATGGGCCTGGCTAAGAGCCGTTTTTGGCTCGCGACGCTCATGCAGATGACGTTCCCGGGCGTTCCCTCAATCTATTACGGTGACGAGTACGGCTTGGAGGGTCTCACCGATCCGGGCAATCGCCGCACCATGCCGACCAAGGACCAGCTCCACGACTTCGATACGCTGGCCATCGTTAAGAACGCGTCTGCTGTACGCCGCGCGCTGCCCTTTATGGTCGATGGCGAGATCAAGGCCTTCGCGCTCAATGACGAAGTGCTGGCCTACAACCGTACGGGGAAGGATGGCGAGTCCGCGACCGTCATCATCAACCGCAGCCTGCGCAATTCACACCGCGTGACGATTCCGGCGCTCGGCGAATGCGCGAGCGATGTGATTAGCGGTCACGAGTGCGAGATCCACAACGGCACGGTCACGCTCGACCTGTACCCGCTGGGGTCGTCGATCATCTATCACCACGCCGAGCAGCGCCTGCAGGAGCCGCTCGATCACGGCGCAGGTGTTGTGTGCCATATCACATCGGTGCCGACCGATGACGGCAAGCCCGGTACGATCGGTGCGCCCACGCGTCGCTTTATCGACCATCTGGCCGCCATGGGCATGCGCTACTGGCAGGTTCTCCCCGTCAACCCCACGGACTTCTTCCGCTCCCCTTACGCTGGTCCTTCGGCCTTTGCAGGCAATATCGACCTGCTACCCGAGAGCCACGAGGAGCTGGCCGCCGACTTTGAGACCTGGAAGGCCCGCGGAGGCGAGGATGCCGATCCGCTGTACACCGCGTTTAAACATCGCAATGCCGATTGGCTCGAGAAATACTGCGTCTACATGGCCGTTAAGAAGTACTTTGAGGGCGAGTCGCGCCATGATTGGCCGGCAGATGTCGCGCGCTACAACGAGCATCTGATCGACGACAAGCGCTTCCACAACGAGGCCGAGCTTCAGGCGTACATGCAGTACCGTTTTGACCTGGCTTGGTGCGAGCTCATGAACTATGCGCACAAGAAGGGCATCGAGGTTATCGGCGATATTCCTATGTACGTGTCGGACGATTCGGCAGACGTGTGGAGCGAACCCGAGAACTTCTGGCTGTCCGATACCGGCAAGGCGATTGAGATTTCCGGTGCGCCGCCCGACAACTTTGCACCCGAGGGCCAGGCGTGGGGCAACCCGACGTTCCGCTGGGACCACATGAAGCAGAACGGCTATAGCTGGTGGATGGATCGCCTGCGCCGCGCATTCTCGCTCTACGACCGTGTGCGCCTGGATCACTTCCTGGGCTTCCACAGCTACTTTAGTATCCCCGCGGGCAAGGCTTGCGCCGACGGCCGCTGGCTGGCAGGACCGGGCAAGGACCTGTTCCAGACCGCCTATGACGAGCTGGGGCCACTCAACTTTATCGCTGAGGACTTGGGCTATTTGACGCCCGGTGTTCGTGCCATGGCTTCGACCTGCGGCTTCCCCGGCATGGACGTGCTGGAGTTTAGCGACTACGACGTTCGTTGCGGTGTGCATCCCACGCCCGGCAAGATCCTGTACACCTCGACGCACGATACGTCGACGCTGGCCGGTTGGTGCACACGTTCCTTTGCGGGCGGCGATGAACCGAGCGGTGTTGAGCTGGCGGCCAAGCTGATGAGCGACGCGCTGGCGAGCGACGCTCCCCTGGTGATGATGCCGCTGCAGGATGTCCTGGGGCTGGGCGACGACGCGCGCATGAACGTTCCGGGCGTGGCCACGGGCAACTGGACCTGGCAGGCTGACGAGGCGGACATTGCAGCCGCCGAGGGCAAAACTGCACAGCTCCTGCGCAACAACCATAGATTCTGGGGCGAAGCGTGATAAAACCCCCGATATAGGGTACAGTTACAGACGTTTGAATTTTTGCGGGCAGAGTAATCTGCCCGCTTTGTGCTGAAAAGGAAGTATTATGGCGCGCTACGATTACAAGTGCTCGAGCTGCGGCAACGTGTTTGAGGTTGAGCATCCCATGTCCGAGAGTCCCGAGGTCGTGTGCCCCAGCTGCGGCGCTCCGGCATCCAAGA
>CAJMAZ010000038.1:0-22953 GCA_905211535.1 uncultured Collinsella sp.
TGCACTTGCCCTCGCACTGGTTCTCCTGCGGGCAGACGCGGCCGCAGATGGCGGGAAGCATGGAGTCCTCGCGGATGGTATCGAGAGCGCCGCCGAAGTCCTTCGCGCGGATCTGCTCGATAAAGCGGGGAATGTTGATGTTGACGGGGCAGCCCTCAACACAGAACGGCTTCTTGCAGTTGAGGCAGCGCTCAGCCTCGGCCAGCGCCATCTCCTCGGTGAAGCCCTTGTCGACGGGGCGGAAGTCGCAGGCGCGCTCGGCAGCCGGCTCCTCGTTATCGGGGGTGCGGGGCGACTTCATATCGGCAACGAAACGACCGTTAACTAGTGGCATGCGCAGCTCTTTTCCTCATAGGCCTTGAGGGACTCGCCCTCTTCGGAACGGTAAGCGGCCTGGCGGGCACGAAGGTCGTCCCAGTCGACCAGGGTGGCATCGAAGTCGGGGCCGTCGACGCAAGCGAACTTGGTCACGCCGCCCACCTCGACGCGGCAGCAGCCGCACATGCCGGTGCCGTCAACCATGATGGGGTTGAGCGACGCGGTGATGGGGGTGTCGTACTTCTGGGCGGTGAGGGTCGAGAACTTCATCATCGGAACGGGGCCGACGCAGAAGACCTGGCTCACGGCCTTGTCCTGCAGCAGGCGCTCCAGCGGAGCGGTGACAACGCCCTGCTCGCCGTAGGAACCGTCGTCAGTGGTGATGTGGATGTGGTCCTCGTCGAGGAGCTCGCGGAACTGGTCCTCCATGAGCAGGAGGTCCTTGGTGCGGGCGCCCATGATGGCGTGAACTTCGTGACCGGTCTCGACCAGGTGCTTGGCGACCGGGAAGGCAATTGCCAGGCCGACGCCGCCGCCAATGACGGCGCAGGGGCCCTCGGCCATCTCGGTGGGAACGCCCAGCGGGCCCACGACGTCGCGCAGCGACTCGCCGGCCTCGTAGGTGGAAAGCATCTCGGTGGTCTTGCCGATCACCATGAAGATGAACTCGACCCAGCCCTCGTCACCGTTCCAGCCGGCCAGGGTAAACGGGACGCGCTCGCCCGTCTCGTTGGCGCGAACCATGAGGAACTGTCCAGCGTGCGCATGTTTGGCGATTGCAGGCGCCTCGATGCGGAACTTGAACACCTTCTCCGAGAACTGCGTCTTCTCCAGGATCTTATACATAGAACCCCTCTCTTGTTAGGGCCGCCGAACCGTGCCTCCACGGAAATGGACGGTAGCCCGAATAAAACCGTACGCGCACAGGCGTTGTGCAGACATACGGTGCAAATTATACCCTCATGGACATGTCGCTTACGTGTATCTTCGGCAGGTGGGAAAAGTGACCTACCAAAAAGGGACAGGTTTATTTTGGTAGGTTTTATCAGGCAAAACGGCAAAGGGGGCCGGTCTCGCGCATCGGTGAGGCCGGCCCCCTTTGGAGCTCTGCATATGTATGGCGGCACAGGACTTATTGCGATGCGGCCGCCGCGGCGTTTTCGCATATAAAACCTGCCAAAATAAACATCCCTAAATGGTAGGTTTTAGTGCTTGCCGTTGGCGGAGGCGGCGCCGTTGACGTGGTCGCGGGCATAGATAACGCCGTGCACGATCGCCAGGCCGGCGGCGTCTGCGGCGCGGGCGCAGGTGTCCTGGAAGTCCTCGGCCTCGCGGGCGCGCAGCTGCTTGAGCACATAGTCTGCCACGGCCATCTTGCCGGGAGGGTTGCCAATGCCGGTGCGGATGCGGCTGAAGTCGCGGCTGCCCATCTTGTCGATGATGGAGCGCAGGCCGTTATGGCCAGCATGGCCACCGCCCACCTTAACACGCACGTCGCCGGCGGGAATATCGAGCTCGTCGTGGATTACGAGTAGCTCCTCGGCCTTGATCTTGTACTCGCGGCAGAGCTTGGAGATGGGGCCACCCGAGGTATTCATATACGACTGCGGCTTGACCAGTACAATCTGGCGCTTACCGCCCTCTTCCTCAGGATCGTTGATGTTGATGAGCGCGACCTCGGCGCCTGCTTGGTTTTTCCAGTATGTGACGCCGGCCTGACGGGCCAGCTCGTCGATTGCTTTGAAACCAGCGTTGTGACGGGTCTCGGCATATTCCTCGCCCGGGTTGCCAAGCCCGGCAACCATGCGAATCTTAAGCGGCTGTGCAGCTGCCATGTGCTTCCTTTCGTCGATTTGTCGCCTGCTATGGTGAGCGACCCCGTTGCTGCTGTCAAATGGCGGGTGATTGAGGCTGTATGAGGGCGTTTAGGCAGTCGTCAGAAGCCGGGGTGGACAGTTAGTTCAGATTTGTATAAACCAAGAGGTCTTTGACTGTCAAAATTGGGACCGCGGAACTGCCACGGCGCTTTGGGGAGCACATTTTGCGCTATTTCAGATCTTTCGAGTCTTCAAATGAGGTGACTGGCGCCGGGATGGCGGCAAACTACCTCGATATTAGCCGTCTTTTTATACAAATCTGAACTAACTGTCCAGCCATGCTAGGTAACACTGGGTAAAAGTCTTTTAGACCGGCGCGAGGCCGATTCCGGCCCGCAGGGCGTTGAGCCAGGCAGCCTGACGCTTGCGATAACCCTTGATGCGGTAGCGGAATCGAACCCCCGCAAGTCGATGCATCGTCTGGGCGAAGGCTTCGAGTGCAACAAGGTCCTTCATTTGGTCACGATTGATAACCAGGACGTGGATACCCATGGCTTTAAGGCCATTGTTGCGATTGCCATCGTGGATGCGGGCGTTTTGAAGCTCATGTCCAATTCCGTTGTATTCGTTGTCGACTCCGGCGGCCGGGCAATATAAGTCGCAGATGGCGTAGGGGATGCCCGAGGACATGTTGACCGCAAGGGTGTCGAAATCGACACGATAGTTGAGCAGCAGGCCTCCCATGGGCAAACTGCAACACCCGAATCCGCCAAAGCGCATGGGCGCGCCCAGGACGGCGAACATCAATGATTCCGCTGGGGATGCGGATCCGGCCCGGGCGAGTTTGACAGCCGTACGAAACGAGGCGTAGGAACTACTTTTGGCAAACCGTGCGACTGCCTCGAGCTCTTCGATGGTTGTAGCGGGTTCGCATCTATAGTGCGCCTGTTCGTAGCGTGTTTCGGCTGGCTTTTCGGGTGTCGGTTGGTCGCCCTGGCAATCGAGGTCGCCCATCGCTTCGAAGCTGTTGGCCTTGGGCCACGTGTCGTCGTAGGCGATGGGGTAAGTTGCCTCGGGCGGAAGTGAGTAGGTTCCGAGCAGCTCCATAAGAAGCATCAAGGTTTTGGCAACTGATTCATTTTTGGAACAAAGCATGGCCGTCATGGCGGGAGACGTTGCGTAGATGTCGGATTCAATGTGCATGATCGCACCTTGGGGAAGAGGGGCGGTGATGGTGTGCTGGAGGAGCCGTCCGTCGGGCCGTCTGTTGTTGCCGCCCGCAACAAAGAGATCTAGACACTCGGAGTCGTCTTCGCTCCAGGCGTCAAGTATTGCAAGGGCCGCAAAGTCTATGGCGTCCTTGTTGGGAACGCAACCTTCGAGGGCTTGTGTCTGTTGCTCGTCATCGATGGCGTCCCAGGGAAGGGCGGAGTACGCCCGTCGAGCGCGGCGAATTGCGCGGAGGGCGGAGAGATGTGAAATCACGGTCGTCATAGCTATAAGGTACTAATCCGTTGGCGAAACGATATTGCCGTATCGTTCTTTTCGCTCAAAGGGGAGTCGCGCGCCGCGGGCGGTAGCGTGATCATGTGGAATTCCTTGAAAAAGTGGAGAATGGAGCGATGTGCTGGCCTTGGAGGCATCTACTGAGGTGGGTGTTGGGCAGTTAGTTCAGATTTGTATAAGGCGACCGGGGTGTATTGCCGTTGTTGAAGGAATCGGTGGGCAAAATGGGGCCAATGGCATGGTGAAGAGATCCATAGGCGGAGGGATCGAGCGGAATTATGCCGGCAAGAGGGCTTTCGACGTATTAAATGACCCAAACGAATGCCTAAATAAATACAAATCTGAACTAACTGTCCATAGCAGGTTGTCGAGGGGTAGAAAAAGGGTCGGAAGCGAGCTTCCGACCCTTTAAAAACACCAAAGATGATGAGATGCACGCCGGATTACAGCGCGAAGTCGCCGCCGACGAGCGTGGAGACGGGCTCCTCGTGGTAAACGGCGGAGATGGCCTGAGCGAACTCCTCGGCGACCGAGATGGTCTTGATCTTGCCGCCCACCTCGACGGGAATGGCGTCGGTGACGACGCACTCGACGATCGGGGCGTCGTTCAGGCGCTCGATGGCCGGACCGGAGAAGATGCCGTGGGTGGCGCAGACGTAGATGTCGCCAGCGCCCATAGCCTTGAGCTCCTTGACGTTGGCGCACAGGGTGCCCGCGGTGTCGATCATGTCGTCATTGATGACGCAGGTCTTGCCCTTGATGTCACCGATGATGCCCATGACCTCGGCGGCGTTGTGGCGCGGACGGCCCTTGTGGGCGATGGCCAGGTCGCAGCCGAGCATGTCGGACAGCTTCTTGGCGGCCTTGGCGCGGCCCACGTCGGGGGAGACGACAACCAGGTTGTCGGTGTCGAAGTGCATGTTGTTGTAGTACTGGCCAAACAGCGGCAGTGCGGACAGGTGGTTAACCGGGATATCAAAGAAGCCCTGGATCTGACCCTGGTGCAGGTCGAGGGTGATGATGCGGTCGACGCCGGCGCGCTCGAGCAGGTTGGCGACGAGGCGGGCGGTAATGGGCTCGCGCGGGCCGGCCTTGCGGTCCTGGCGGGCATAGCCGTAGTGGGTGATAACGGCGGTGATGGAGCGGGCGGATGCGCGCTTGGCAGCGTCGGTGGCGATGAGCAGCTCCATGAGCATGTCGTTGACGTTGCCGCCGGCTACGGACTGAATCAGGAAGACGTCGGCGCCGCGGACGGTCTCGTCGTAGCGGGCGTAAATCTCACCGTTGGCGAACTGCTTTAGCGTAAGGCCCGAAAGCTCGACCCCAAGGTACTCAGCGATCTTCTGAGCGAGGGGACGGTTGGAGGAACCGGAATACACGCGGATGGACTTGCGCATATTCTCCGACTTCTCGGGATCATTAATCGGCATTACCCTTCTCCTTTATACATCGAATGCCATATAGATGCCTTTTTGCATTGTAACCGTGCTACGGGGTTAATCGGGTCTTGATAACGTCTTTACCGTCAACGGACACGAACCGACCACTCATCCGGTCGCGCAGGTCACGATAGAAAAAGGAGCCGTCCCCGTGGGAACAGCTCCTTTTGTGCTTGGCGAAACGTTATGCCTCGTCGTCCTCGTGCAGACGGCGGCGATAATCGGCGGCCCAGCCCTCAATATTTACCTGACGGGCGCGGCCCAGACCGAGTGCGTCGGCCGGGACCGGCTCGGTGATGACGGAGCCGGCGGCCACGAGTGCGCCGTCGCCAATCTGGGCGGGCGCGACCATCATGGTGTCGGAACCGATGAAGGCATCTTTGCCGATGACGGTCTTGTGCTTGTGGACGCCGTCGTAGTTGCAGGTGATGGAGCCCGCGCCCACGTTGACGCCGGAGCCCATGGTGGTGTCGCCGATGTAGGACAGGTGGGGCACCTTGGAGCCCTCGCCGATCGTGGACTTCTTGATCTCCACGTGCGTGCCGGCCTTGGATCCGTCGAGCATGTGGGTGCCCGGGCGCAGGTAGGCGCGCGGGCCGCAGTCGACGCCGTTCTCGATGACGGCCTCGATGGCGATGGTCTCATCGATGGTGCAGCCGCTGCCGACGGTGGTGTCGGTGAGGCGACTGTTGGGGCCGAGCTGGCACTCTTCGCCCACGGTGACGTGACCGATCAGATGCGTCTGCGGCCACACGACGGTGTCGCGGCCGATGACGGCGTCGGGGCCGATCCAGGCTTGCGTGGGGTCGATGAAGGTGACGCCCTCGGCCATCCAGTGCTCGTTGATGCGGTCGCGCGCGATGGCGGTAAGCTGCGCGAGCTGGATGCGGCTGTTGACGCCCAGGCCGTCGCGGTAGTCGTCGCAGTGGAAGATGGAGACCGCCTGGCCGTGACCCTTGAGGATTTCGAGCATGTCGGGCAGGTAGTACTCGGACTGCGCGTTGTCGTTGCCGATCTCGTCAATGTGGGCGGCAAGCTGCGCACCGTCGAAGGCGTAGCAGCCGGCGTTGCACTCCAGCAGCGTGGCGGCCTGCTCGGGCGTGCAGTCCTTCTGCTCGATGATGCGCTCGATCTGACCATCGGCGCCCAGCTTGATACGGCCGTAGCCAAAAGGATCGGGCGGGGTCATGGTCATGACGGTGCAGGCGAGCTCGCCGGTGGCGACGGTCTGCGCGAACTTGGCGACGGTGTCGGCGGTGACGAGCGGCAGATCGCCGTTGAGCACGATGACGGGGCCCTGCGCGATGCCGCAGGCCTCGAGCGCGACCTTTACGGCGTGGCCGGTGCCCAGGCGCTCGGTCTGCTCGACGCACTCGACCTTGGTGGCGCTGTTGGCGTAGGCGCCGTCGATAAGGGCGCGCATCTCGTCGGCGTGGCTGCCGATGACGACCACGACGCGGCTGCAGCCGGCCTTGATGGTGGCGTCGACGATCCACTGGACCATGGGCTTCCCCAGGATCTTGTGCGAAACCTTGCAGTGGTTCGACTTCATGCGGGTGCCCTCGCCGGCGGCGAGGATAATTGCGGTTGCGTCCATGTGATCTCCTGTTACGTTATAGAGACGTGTGTTTGGAAACGATACACGGCGCAATATGATACCGCAGGCATATGATGAGCGCGTAGCGATTGGCTCATGGCGGCCGATGTCGGTGCCGCCGGCGTGACGTTTGTACTGCTTGCGTGCGGCGTTGGCGGTGCTGCGGAGCTGTCGTTTGAACGAGGGGACGGGGTGCCCGTGGACAACATACGAGAGGAGTTTGGCGGCGAGCCCGTCGCGGCATTTTCGATGTCGCATCCGGCTGTGCCGGCACTCTATATAGTGCTGACGCTGGGGCTCACCATGTTCTCGATGCAACCGGTGCTGATTGCGCTGTCGCTTGCGGGCGGGCTGGCGTATGGATTTGCGACGCGTGGGGCTGCCCGCACGCTGGGCGCACTTCGCTGGCAGCTGCCGGTGATTTTGATTATCGCGCTGGTCAATCCGCTGTTTAGCGCTTCGGGTTCGACGGAGCTGCTTCGCATCGGCGTGCGCGCGGTGTATCTGGAGAGCATGGTATATGGCCTGTGCATGGGCGGACTGTTTGTGGCGAGCGTGCTGTGGTTTGAGGCCGCGGCGTCGATGCTCGAATACGACAAGGTGCTCGCGCTGCTGGGTAATGCCGCACCGGTGATTGCGCTCATGATCTCGATGTGCATGCGGCTTATCCCGCAGTTTTTGCGCCGCGGCCGCACGGTGCTGGCGGTGCAGGATGCGATTGATGTGCCGGGCCGCGCGCCGGCCGATCCCGTGCGTTCGCGTTTGCGGGCATCGAGTGTGTTGATGGGCTGGGGCATGGAAGATTCGCTGGAGCGCGCGGACGCCATGCGCTCCCGTGGGTGGGGCGCCGCGACGCGTCGAACGACGTATGCGCGGTATCGGCTGGGGCGCGGCGATGTTGCCGCGCTGGTTGGACTTGCGCTGTTTGGCGTGGTCACGGTGGCAGTGGCGTGGACCGCGACGACGCAGTATTCGTTTTATCCGCAGCTCTCGGTGCCGGCGCCGTGGCCGGGCTATGTCGTGTACGCTGCCTGGATGGTGCTGCCTTACGCGTTGCACGCGATTGATGAGAAGAGGTTTGGCTGATGGCTCGGTTGGATAGGGGCCCGGTGTCGGGCGCGGCGTGCGGCCCGGATATGCCGGCGATTGAGGTGCGGGGCCTGAGCTTTGCCTACCCCGATGCTGATGCTGCGGTGCTCGAGGGGCTCGACTGGTCTGTTCCCCAAGGTGCGTTTGCGCTGCTTGTTGGCGGTACCGGTTCGGGCAAGTCGACGCTGCTGTCGCTGCTCAAGCCCGAGATCGCTCCAGCGGGCGAGCGCACTGGCGAACTGCGCGTGCTGGGCGAGCCCGTCGCCGACATGGATGTGCGGGCATCGGCGGAGCGCGTGGGTTATGTGTTCCAGGATCCCGAGAACCAGATCGTGTGCGAGACCGTGTGGCACGAGATGGCGTTTGGCCTGGAAAACTTGGGGCTAGCGCGCGACGAGATGCACCGTCGCGTAGCCGAGACCAGCTATTTCTTTGGGTTGGAGGATTGGCTCCACCGCGACACCGATACGCTTTCGGGCGGACGCAAACAGCTGCTGTCGCTGGCGGCTGTGCTGGCATTACGCCCGCGCGTGCTGCTGCTCGACGAGCCCACGTCTCAGCTTGATCCGGTTGCGGAGAAGAATTTCCTGCACGCGCTGTTTCGTGTGAATCGCGAGCTGGGCTGCACGGTTGTTGTTGCGACGCATCAGCCGCGCCCAATGCTCGAATACGCGACGTGCGCGTACCGGATTGAGGACGGTCGCGTGCACGAGGTGACGGATATGGCTTCTTTGGGACGCCGAGAATCGCTGTTTTCCGATGACATGTTGGGGTGGGGTGCCATCCGATGTGCAAATAAAGGAGTATTCAGCAGGCGTGAGGACAATTTGGGCTCTCTGGAGCCACCCGGGGACGTATCGAGCGCGAAAAAAAGTTCGGAATTGGACAAATCGTCCGAATTTGTGGCGCAAACGTCGCTCGAGAACGGCTCGGAAGCCTTCTCGCGCACGGATGGAAGCAGAATACTCCAAAAAATGCACGGCGGGTCGGCTACCACCCTGTCGGAAGGCTGGTTTCGCTACGATCGAGCGTCCGGCTGGGTGCTGCGCGGGCTCGATGCGTCGTTTTCGACTGGCGCGGTGCATGCGGTTGTGGGCGGTAACGGCTGCGGCAAGTCGACGATGCTCTCGGTGCTGGCCAAGACTGCCAAGCTGCAGCGTGGTCGTATGGTGCGCGGGGCGGCCTCGGCTGCGTTGCTGCCGCAGAACCCCAAGGCCCTGCTGGTTGCCGAGACGGTTCGCGATGAGCTGATAGAATGGGCCTCGACCTGCGGATATGACGAGAACTTGGCGCGGGAGCGTGCGGCGCAACTGGGATTGGACGGCCTGGAGACGCGCCACCCCTACGACCTCTCGGGCGGACAGCGCCAGCTGCTCGCACTGGCAAAGCTGCTGCTGATCGGCCCCGAGCTGCTATTGCTCGATGAGCCCACCAAGGGCCTAGACCTGTTCAGCCGCCGCATCATCGCCCGCGCCCTGCGTGACCATGCGAAGGCTGGTGGCACCGTCATCATGGCTACGCACGATTTGGACTTTGCCGAGCAGGTAGCCGACGACGTCGCCATGATGTTTGACGGCGAGATTGCCTGCATGGAGCCGCCGGCCGACTTCTTTGCCGACAACGTGTTCTATAGGGCGTGATGGGATGACGGACTGTCGTTTCTCGCGCTTGCTTGCAAAACTGGAGATCCCGCTGCTGCTGGCGGTGCCAGCTGTGATGGCTGCGGCGTTGCTGGCGGGCGTTGAGCAGGCGGCGCTTGCCATGCTTGTCGTGGTTGCGCTAGTGCTTGCGCTGTTCTTTGCGGGCTACGAGGCGTCGCGACCGGGCCTGCGCCAGATTATGCCCACGCTGGTTCTGGCGGCATTGGCCGCGGCGGGGCGCATCTTGTTTGGCCCCGTTCCCGACTTTAAACCGGTGAGCGCCATCGCCATTATCGCGGGGGCGACGCTTGGCCGCCGCAATGGTTTTATGGTTGGCGCGCTGGCGGCGCTGACCAGCAATTTCTTTTTTGGACAGGGCATGTGGACGCCGTGGCAGATGTATGCCTGGGGGCTCGTGGGATACGCTGGCGGTGCGCTGGCGTATGCGGGTGCGTTCGACCGCGCCGACGGCACCGTGCGCATGCCAGCGCTGCTGGCGTACGGCTTTGCGTCGGGCCTGCTCTATGGCGTCGTGATCAACGCGTATGACATCATTGGATTTGTACAGCCGCTTACCTGGGCGGGTGCCGTGGCGCGTCTTGCCACGGCAGTGCCGTTCGATATCACGCACGGACTCGCGACCTGCGTGTTTTTGGCCGCCCTGTACAAGCCCTGGTGTCGCCGCATCAACCGAGTCGTCGTGAAATACGGGCTGTAGGGCATTTCGCGTTCCCTCACGAACTTGCGGTGGAATAGCTCTCGTTTTGGCTATTTGCTGCCCAAATAGGAACTATTCCACCGCACCTTATAGGGGGAGGGGGGTCACATGATCTGTTTTCCTCTGTCCCCCAGGAATTACTTGGGGCTAGAGCTCTAGCGTGAGGGTAACGGGGCAGTGGTCGCTGCCAAAGATGTCGCCGCGGATGCCGGTGTCGCGCACGTTGCCGGCGATTGCGTCGCTTACCAGGAAGTAGTCGATGCGCCAGCCTGCGTTGTTCTTGCGGGCATTAAAGCGGTAGCTCCACCAGCTGTAGACGCCCTCGACGTCCGGATTTGCCGCGCGCCAGGTATCGGTAAAGCCGGCGTTGAGCAGCTCGGTAAACTTGCCGCGCTCCTCGTCCGAAAAGCCGGCGTTGCCGCGGTTGGACTTGGGGTTCTTAAGGTCGATCTCCTCGTGTGCCACGTTAAAGTCGCCGCAAGTTACGACGGGCTTGCCGGTCTCGCGCTCAAGCGCGCTCAAAAAGCCGCGGTAGGCATCGTCCCAGGCCATGCGCACATCGATGCGCGCGAGTTCGTTTTGCGCGTTGGGCGTGTAGACATCCACAAACCAAAACTTGTCGAACTCGAGCGCACAGACGCGGCCCTCGGTTGCGGCTTGGGCGACGAGTACGGCCGCCTCGCCCTCGCCGGCGTAGGGTGGCAGCGCGTCGGCGTGCAGCACGCGCAGCGGTTCCTGGCGGCTAAAGACCGCAGTGCCCGAATAGCCTTTACGCTCGGCGTAGCTCCAGGTTTGGTGATAGCCGGGCAGGTCAATATCGACCTGGCCTTCTTGCAACTTGGTCTCTTGCAGCGCCAGGATATCGACGTCGAGTTCTTGCGCGATCTGGATAAAGCTCGGGTCCTTTTTGAGCACGGCGCGCAGGCCGTTGACGTTCCACGAGGCGAAAGTGTAAGTCTGAGGCATGGTGTCCTTTCGACGGGGTTGGCAGGCTTAAGATTAGCGCAACAGGGGCGGGGTGGGCTCCGCGCATGCTGACTTAAAGGACGCATGCTGGGGCGTCGCTCAACGCTGCCCGACCAACAAGGACGGAGGACTCATATGACGCAGGCAATATCGGACCCCAGGCAGGCCACCGCCGCGCTGGCGGATCTGTTTGACACCCACAAGCGCGTGGTCTTCTTTGGCGGCGCGGGTGTTTCCACGGCGAGTGGCATCCCCGATTTCCGCAGCGTGGACGGCCTGTATCACCAGCAGTTTGCCTATCCGCCCGAGACCATGCTCTCGCACAGCTTTTACGAGGCGCATCCTGCGGAGTTCTTCGACTTTTACCGCACCAAGATGATCGCGCTTGGCGCCAAGCCCAACCGCTGCCACACCAAGCTGGCCGAGCTGGAGCGCGCCGGCAAGCTAAATGCCGTGGTGACACAAAATATCGACGGCCTGCATCAGATGGCCGGCTCACAGCGAGTGTTTGAGCTGCACGGATCGGTCCATCGCAACATTTGCCAGTCGTGCGGCGCGGTCTATAGCGCCGAGTGGATTTGCTCGCGCGAGCACGAGGATGCCGCGGGCGTGCCCGCGTGCCCCGCGTGCGGTGGCCGCATCAAGCCCGATGTGGTGCTCTACGAAGAGCCACTCGACGAGCATGTGTTGACCGGTGCCGTTGCCGCCATCGCCGCGGCCGATGCCCTCATTGTGGGCGGGACCTCGCTCGTGGTGTATCCGGCGGCGGGCCTTACGCGTTACTTTACCGGCGATACGCTGGCCATATGCAACCTTGCTCCCACCGATCAGGATGCAAATGCCGACCTGCTGATTTCTTGCGACATCGCGGCCGCGTTTGCGTTCTAGCCCGTGTGCGCGGATACAATAGAAAGACTGAGTGCAAAGCGACCCCGCCGCCGGCTCCCCAAGCTCGGCGGCGTGGGCATTTTAGGAGGATGTTCATGGCGAACGACAGCAAGACATGGCGGTGCGGAAAGTACGAGCTCAGCTTTGACCGTCCGCGCATCATGGGCGTCCTCAACGTGACGCCCGATTCGTTTAGCGATGGCGGGGAACACTTCGACCCGGATGCCGCCATCGAGTACGGCCTGGCGATGCTCGACGCCGGCGCCGACATCATCGACGTGGGCGGCGAGTCCACGCGCCCTGGTTTTACTCCGGTCAACCCCGACGAGGAGGCTCGCCGCGTGCTGCCCGTAGTGCGCGCGCTGGCCAAGGAGGGCGCCATCGTCTCGATCGACACGCGTCATGTGGCGGTTGCCAAGGCGGCCGTGCGCTGCGGCGCCTCGATCGTCAACGACGTGACCGGCTTCACCGATCCCAAGATGGTCGAGTTTGTTAAGACGAGCACCTGCGGCGTCATCGTGATGCATGCCGGCGAGGTCGCCGCGCCCGCACGCACGCACGCAACGGTGCAGCTCGATACCTCGGCAGCGGCGTTTGTTGCCGAGAAGGCGCGCGAGGCGGCTGCCGAGGCCGCGCGTGAGGCCGAGAAGCCGGCTCGTCGCCGTCGCGGCAAGTTGCTGGGTGAGCCTAAGCCGGAGGCCAAGCTTCCGGGCGGCGTGGTGCAGCCCTCGTTGCCGTTTGGCGAACCGGAGCCCACGTCCGAGCCTTCAAGCGAGCAGGAGACGCCGGCCGCCGAGCAGGCTACTGCCGCCGAGACCGTCGCGCCCGCGCTCGAGGCCACGCCCGCAGCCACCGAGGCCGCATCGGAGTCCAATGACCGCCTGGCCGCCATGATGCGCCGCAGCGCCCGCCGCGAGGAAGCCTACGTGCCCACCTCGCAGCTCCGCCGCTTCACCCTGCCCGATTCGGCGCCCATCATGCGCCGCGTCATGGGCTTTCTGTCCGACCAGGCCCGAACGCTCATCCATGCCGGCGTGTCGCGCGACCGCATCTGCATCGATCCTGGCCCGGGCTTTGGTAAGTCGGCTAACGAGGACATCGTCATCCAGCGCGAGACTGCCAAGATGGCGTCACTGGGCTATCCGCTCATGTGCGCCGTGTCGCGCAAGCGCTTTGTGGGCGCCGTCTCGGGCGTGACCGAGGCCGCCGAGCGCGATGCCGCTACGTTTGGCGTGTGCCTGGGCGCCATCCAGGCCGGTGCCAACATCGTGCGCGTGCACGACGCCGCGGGTTTTGCGCAGTTCCTGAACGGTTACTGGGCGGTTGCCAATCCGCAGCCGCGCCGCGCGTTTGTGGCCGTGGGCTCTAACCTGGGGCATCGCTGCGACAACATCCGCGCCGCACGCGACATGATCGCCGAGATTCCACTCACCTGCGTGTCCAACTCCTCCAAGATCTACGAGAGCGAGCCGGCCTACGAGACGCGCCAGGACGCGTTTGCCAACGCCGTCATCGAGATTAAGACCGAGCTGGCGCCGTTGGTGCTGCTCGACGAGCTCATGAAGATCGAGACCGATCTGGGGCGCGACCGCTCCAAGAAGGCCAAGGCCAACGGCCCGCGCACCATCGACCTGGACCTGCTGTGGATGGACGGCGAGACCCACGGCGGCAAAAAGCTGCGCCTGCCGCATCCGCTGATCGGCGAACGCGACTTTGTGCTGGTGCCGCTCGAGGACCTGATGCACGACCCGGCGCGGTTCTTCCGCTACAACGGTGTCGAGGTCAAGGAGCCCGAGGACCGCGTGGGCCATATCGTGGGCGAATTGGGGCGTATGTAGATGATCGAGATGAATGCTGTTGCCGCCGGCACCGAGCTCGACGCGGCGCGTGACGCAGGCCGCGAGGGCGTGTCCGCGGGCTGGTGCGCTTGGAGCGCGGGCGATGCTTCGCTGACGTTTTCGCTGGTCGTGCGCCCGGACGTGAACATGCATGCCTTCCACGGCTTGCCGTTTGTGGCGGCGATGGGCATGATGGATGCGCTTGTGGGCACGGCTTCGACGCCGGGGTTGGGCCTTGCCGGTAAGGTGGGTATCCAGTGGCCGAGCGATATCGTGTGCGGTGCGCCTGCGTTTGAGACGTCGCTCGCGCGTGTTACCGTGAACGGCGGTGCCGGTGCTGCGGGCATGTTCGGTGCCGTGACGGTGGATATTGAGCGTTCGGCGCTGAGCGAGCTCGGTGTGGACGTGGCTGACGAAGCGCTGGTCGAGGCGCTGGCCGCCGCCGTGTTGGCCCGCGTGGACACCTGGGCGGTTGTTGCCAACACGCCGCAAGGCGCCGCAGGGCCGCTGGCTCCCGTGCTGGGCGAGTACTTCGACATGGTGCCGCTGCTGGGCCGCCAAGTTGCGGCGGTGTCGCCCAACGGTTTGCCGCTTGCGGTCGGTGTGTTTGCGGGCCTGGACATCTGGGGCCGCGCGACCATCAAGACCGATGCCGGCGAGCAAGAGTTTCCGCCCGAGGCCGTGCGCATTCGCGGTCTGTAACGCGAGGCGTTCGCGCTCAAAGATAGACATGACAACGAAGCCCTCCTCGGCCTTGCCGGGGAGGGCTTTCGCGTGACTGCAGAGCGGCATCTCGGCCCTATTCCTCAAAACTGAAAAATTTTCGTTTTTGAGGAATAGGCTTGGCGAGCATTTGAGGGGGCTGTGGCATCGGGCGTGCTCGACTTAAGCCCCTGTTCTATCCAAGCTCCTGCATACGGCGGTAGATTTCGCAGATACCCTTGATGGTGAGCTGTCCGTCGACCACGTCGAAGGCATCGGTCGAATCGGCGACGATGCTGGCGAGACCGCCCGTGGCGATAACGGTGGCATCCTCGCGGCCCAGCTCGCGCTTCATGCGCGCGACCAGGCCCTCAGCCATGGCGGCGGCGCCCGTTACGGCGCCGACCTTGATGCACTCCTCGGTATCGCGGCCGATGGCGTGCTCGGGCGCCTCGAGCGGAACGCTGGCGAGCTTGGCGGCTCGGGCGGCGAGCGCGTCCATGGAGATGCGGATGCCCGGCGCGATTGCTCCGCCAATGTAATAACCGTCCTCATCGATGACGTCGATATTGGTCGCGGTGCCAAAGTCCACCACGATTGCCGGCGCGCCGTAGAAAGTCTCGGCCGCAACGGCGTTGGCGACGCGATCGGCACCTACGGCCTGGGGACGCGCCGCGCGCAGCTTGGTCACCGCGGCCGTCTGCGGCCCAATGACGATGGCGTCCGCGGCAATGCGGTCGGCCACGGCGTGCCATTCGCGCGAGAGCTGCGGCACCACGCCCGCAAAGGCGATCGCGTCGACCGCATCGAGCGAAAGGCCGTACATCTTAAAGAAACCCATCAGGCGCACATGAATCTCGTCGGCGGTATAAGAGCGGTCGGTGGGCATGCGCCACGACTGCACCAGCTCGTCTCCGTCAAACAGGCCCATGGCCGTCTGCGTGTTTCCCATATCGATAGCGAGCAGCATGTCTACTCCCGGTGTTGGCATAAAAGGACGCGCACCATTGTATACGTGCCGTCGACGGCGCTCGGCTGCGATTCGTTTACGGTGATAGGGGCCGAGGGGTTTAAATATGAAGGAATTATGCTCTACGAGATTTTCCTTGTCGTTTACCGAACTCCCGCGTAATATTCTTTCTTGCGCACATGAGGCGCCCAGACATTGCGGGGTGGAGCAGTCTGGTAGCTCGCCGGGCTCATAACCCGGAGGTCGTAGGTTCAAATCCTGCCCCCGCGACCAAGACTTTTAGCAGCTCAGAGGCATTGTTCCTCTGAGCTGTTTTTCTTTGGATAAAGGTTGTGGCGAAGACTTCCGAGCGGAATATGAGCAGATTGCAACGACCGCTAGGGCAAAAGGGATACCAATAAAACTAAAACCAGCTAAAAAGAAGTGAAGAACCCGTAGAATCTTTCTCAATGGAAAAGGCTATCAAGTGAGGGTCCGTATGCCGGGAAAGAAAGCCGATGCAGAAGCTTTTGCTAGCAGGTGGGCGAACAAGGGAAATGAGAACCAGGACACGCAACGGTTCTGGATCGACTTCTATCAGAACGTCCTGGGCGTTGAGGATGCAGTCTCGAGGCTCGAGTTCGAAAAGCCCGTTTCCACCGATGCGAGCACGCATGAGGGGTATATCGACGTCTTCATACCGTCGGCTAAAACCCTCGTCGAACAGAAGTCGCTTGGAATCGACCTCGCCAAGGAGGAGACGCGCCAGGGCCGCAAGGTGACGCCTGCGAAACAGGGTAACGCCTACGCCCAGGGTATGCCGCTTTCTCAACAGCCTCGCTATATCGTCGCATGCAATTTTGCCGAGTTTTGGGTCTTCGATCGCGAGCGGGACTCGCTTTACCGCGAGCCGATCTTCAAGCTCTCGCTCGCTGAGCTCCCCAAGAACCTCGCGGCTGTGCAGTTCCTTAAGGGCGGGGCGGAGGCCCCGGCCACAATCTCACGTGCGGTCTCGGTGGAGGCCGGCAAGATCATGTCGAAGCTCCACGACCAGGCGGCCGAGGCGTTCGATGACCCCGACACACCCGAGAACCACCACGCCCTCTCCGTGCTCATGACCCGGCTCATGTTCCTCATGTTCTGCGAGGACGCTGGTCTCATGGAGCCAAATGCCTTTCGAGACTACGTCGCACACTTCCAGGCGGGTGATCTCAGGCGAGGCCTCAAGGACCTGTTCGTCTGGCTCGATACCAAAGATGAAGATCGTGACAAGTACGCCGAGGACTGGTTGAAGAAGCTACCCTATATGAATGGTGGCCTCTTTCGTGAGAGGACGGAAATCCCGCCATTGTCCGAGAGTTTCCGACATACGCTCATTGTCGAGGGCTGTCAGGAATTCGATTGGACTGGCGTGAGCCCCACGGTCTTCGGTTCCATCTTTGAGGGGGCGCTGTCGCATGACCATCGGCGTGCGAACGGCCAACACTTCACGAGCCCCGAGAACATCCACAAGGTCATAGACCCGCTCTTCCTCGACGGTCTCAAAGCCGAGTTCGATGAGGCCTGCGCCAAGCCCGTCGCGGGCGGCGCGAGGACCCGTGCGCTCAAGGACCTGCATAAGAAGATCGGCAGCATCTCCATCCTCGACCCGGCCGCAGGTTCCGGCAACTTCCTCACCGAAAGCTATCTCTGCCTGAGACGGCTGGAAAACCGCATACTTTTCGAGCTTCAGGGCGATCAGGCATCGTTCAGCTTCGAGGACTCGGGAGACCGCGACGTGCTCGTGAGCCTGAGGAACTTCCACGGCATCGAGCTGGAGGACTTCGCTTGCTGCGTTGCCCGCACGGCTCTCTGGATCGCCGAGAAGCAGGCGGACGCTGACACCGCAAAAGTGACGCAGCGCGTCTACCAGGAACTTCCGCTCACGGACTATGAGGGCATCGTTAACGCGAATGCCCTTCGTATCGACTGGAATGACGTCGTATCAGCGGATGAGGTCGATTATGTGCTCGGAAATCCTCCTTTTATAGGCAGTTCGCGCCTTGAAGACGCTCAAAAGGAAGATAGGAAGGCGATTTTTGGCAAATCCGCTGGTTTGCTCGACTATGTTGCATGCTGGCATA
Source organism: uncultured Collinsella sp. (assembly GCA_905211535.1). GTDB lineage: Bacteria > Actinomycetota > Coriobacteriia > Coriobacteriales > Coriobacteriaceae > Collinsella. The sequence goes on from CAJMAZ010000038.1 coordinate 17,591, forward strand.
AGAAAGCGGCTGAATATATGGATGGGCATCGTGTTCGATGTGCATTCGTTTCAACTAACTCTATCTGTCAGGGACAGCAGGTTGAGCCCCTGTGGAAGCCCCTGTTCGACAATGGCGTTCATATCGATTTCGCCTATAAAACGTTCGTTTGGGATTCCCAAGCATCTGATAAAGCGAATGTCCATGTTGTCATTGTCGGATTTTCTAAAAGTCCCGATATGCAACCTCTACTGTTTAGTTCAACGGGTGCAACAAAAGCGGACAACATCAACGGCTACCTCTCGAATGCTCCGGACGTCTTTGTCGAAAAGCGAAGGCAGCCCCTCTGCTCTGTTCCGAAGATGTCGCGAGGTGGCGGCGCTGGTGATTGGGGATTTTTAACCCTCGATGAGGCTGAGGCACATCGTTTACTGACTTCATATCCTGCTCTCGAACAGTACATTAGGCCATTTTCAATGGGATCTGAGTTTATCAAGGGCATTAACAGGTATTGCTTGTGGTTTGCTGGACTATCGGGAGCCGAGCTATCCAAACTTCCCAAAGAAATAAGGGATCGGTTCGATGAAATCCGCAAACTAAGGTTGGCTTCTCCGCGTTCTGGCACGCAAAAGAGAGCCTGTGCCCCGTGGGAGTTCGATGAGGTTAAAGCGCCTGCCGATGGCGCATTCCTGGCCGTTCCACAGGTGTCTTCCGGACGGAGGAAATACATTCCGGTCGGATTCATAACCAACGGCACTATTCCTGGAAACAAGCTCTTTTTTGTCGAAGAGGCGGATTTGTATGATTTTGGAATCATCTCAAGTCAGTTTCACAACGCATGGATGAGGCAGGTTGCTGGACGCTTAAAGAGCGATTATCAATACTCGAACACTATCGTCTATAACAATTTTGTCTGGCCTTCTCCATCCGCGAGTCAGAAGGATGAGATACGCCAGTGTGCTAGGGATGTGCTTGAGGCGAGAAACGCTCAACGCGGGGCAACTCTTGCCGACATGTATAGCCCCGATAAAGCCCTCTTCTTCTCCGATCTCATGAAGGCTCATGCACGGCTCGATGCTGCTGTCGAATCTGCCTATGGCGTTGATTTTGGCGGAGATGAAGAGAGGGTTGTTTCGCATCTATTCAAGCTTTATGCCGAGAAGGTCGGTGAGTAGCGTGAAGGGGAACGTCATAAAGCCGAAAGGGGAGACGATACCATCCGAACCCGATTCCGTGAAGGAGAGCATTGGAGATCTAAGGGCCGAGGCCGATCGACAAGAGGAGGAAGCCCAAAGATATGCCATCGCCTTCCTCAAGAAGGTTATGAGGCTGAAAGGCGTGGCAATCGAGCGCGACCATTTCCTCCGCTCAGAGTTTCGTAAGCGGGGCGTTGCGGACGAGCAGGTAGAGCTCGCGATTTCAACGAGCCCAGCCGCCGCCGGGATGGATTCTGACCTTGTCGACTCCATCGCGAGGGACGTCATTGATTTCGAGACGAAGAAATCGACCGTCCTTTCGTTCTCCGCGGGATTGCCCGGCGGGCTCGCGATGCTCGGAACGATCCCGGCGGACGTGACGCAGTACTATGTCCACGCCTTTCGAATCATGCAGAAGCTGGCGTATCTCTACGGCTGGCAGTCATTTATCGACGATTGCGACGAGATGGACGATGAGACCTTGGCGGCCTTCGCCCTTCTCCTGGCCGTGATGGCCGGCGTGAGCGGTGCCAACTCCGCCTTGACGGCGTTTTCCAAAACGGTTCAGGCCAATGTGGCCAAGAAGGTCGCCAACAAGGCGCTTATGCAGACAAGTTACTACCCGATTATCAAAAAGGTCTTTGCCGGGATCGGCGTCAAGATCACCAAAAGCAGTTTCGGCGACGCGGTGAGCAAAGTCGTTCCGGTCGTCGGCGGGTTCATCTCGGGAGGCCTCACGTTCGTCAGCCTCAAGGGCGGGTCGAGGAGACTTGCAGGGGAGCTCAGGTCATTGCCGCAGGCGACAGGTCCCTTGACCGCAGCGGCGGTTGATTCTTTTACTGATTTTGCCGAAATGAAGGGGATGACGAGCGATGACGATGCCCAAATGGCATGAGACCATGCGGCCCATCCTTGAAGCGCTGGCGCATGTCGATGGATATCTGGCAGGCACCGACCTCCAGGATGCCGTGGCGATCGAATTCGACATGACCGATGACGAACGGGCCGAGCGTCTCAAGAGCGGCCAGTCGAGACTCTACAACCGCGTGTACTGGGGTATCACCGATTTGGAGAAGGCTAAGCTTCTGGAATACGGCGAGAAGAAGGGAACCTACCGTATCACCGATGCCGGCAGGACGTACCTCTCTGATTATCCCGGACCCATTACAGCCAAGGGTCTCTATGAGAACTGCACGGCATTCAAGAAGTGGAAAGACGGCTATCAGGCCGCAAGCAAGGCCAAAAACGCTTCAGAGCCCGAGGGCGTTTCGGCGCTGGAGGACCAGGAGTCCCCTCAGGAGGCGATGGAGTCTGCCTACGGCGAGATTCGCGACGCGCTCGCCGACGACCTCATTTCGATCATCATGGGAAAAGATCCGTATTTCTTCGAGCACCTGGTCGGAAAGCTGCTCGTGGCGATGGGTTACGGCGAGAGCCTGGACTCCCGTGCCGACGTCACCAAAAAGAGTGGTGACGAGGGGATAGACGGCGTCGTCCGTGAGGACCGACTCGGATTTGGAACCATCTGCTACCAGGCTAAGCGGTGGGATCCGCAAAGGACGGTCGGACGGCCGGAGGTTCAGGCATTCGTCGGGGCGCTTTCCGGAAAGGGCGTATCGAAGGGCCTTTTCATCACCACGGCTCGCTTCTCCAAGGATGCCCGCAAATATGCTGAGGGCCTCCTGGGGCAGACGGTCGTGCTCGTCGACGGCCCCGCGCTCGCCGGCCTCATGATCGACTACGGCGTCGGCGTGAGCACGAGACAGGTCTACGAGATCAAGGCCGTTGACACCGATTTCTTCGACGAATAGCGCGTGTCTGCAACGCGCCGCTACCGCGCGCCCTTCCGCCCGTTGCATTTCGAGCAGAGCACCTGCAGGTTGGATGGAACGGTCTTGCCGCCCTTCGCGACCGGCACGATATGGTCGACGTGCAGGCCCACGCCGTCCGGCATGTATTTCCCGCATATCTGGCAGGTGTAGTTGTCCCGGCGGGCGATCTGCTCGCGCAGCTGCTTCGTCATCAGCCTTCGCTGGTTGCGAGCATGGTAATCCCTGAGCGTCGCCTCGTCGTTAATGGCGGCGAGGCGGTTTCGCCTGTTCACAACCCAGTCCCAGCTCACGGCCATCACGCTATCGTCCACGGACACCTTGTAGGACGTCTTCACGTAGTTCCTCTGCCTGTAGCGTGTCTGCTCACGGCACGTGACAAACTGGAACGCGTGCGCGTCGTCGAGTGTCTCGGCGTATTGCCGCTCCCGGCGCTTCCGCAGGCTGCGGGTCTTCAGGTATTCCTCCTGCTGTGCCTTCCACTCCTGGATGTAGGAGCGCTCCGCGACTATCTTTTCCCAGTTGGCGGGCTCGAGCATAAAGCGATCTATCAGGTCGTCGATCTTCACGTTGCGTCTGCCGGAGACATCGAACCGCTCGACGAAGTATGGGTAGTGAAAGGGATTCGCCAGGACTCTTCGCACCAGAGAGACGACGCAGCAGATGAGAACAATCGAGACAACGACCGCAACGATGTAGGGAAGCAGATCGACGGCGACGAGATTTCCCCATTTATCGACATGATAGTAAGTAAACAAGATGGCTCCCATTCGCTCGTATTGGCATCAGATGATAGACCAACGCGAGCACTCGCCCTTTTACCACCCCGCCCAGACACAACCACGCAACCCCCATACCATGTTCGCTTTACAAAACCAAACGTCCGTTCGATACTGGTAGAAGCAAAACACGAACACATGTACTGGGGTAGGGCATATGATCATGAAGAAGCACTCCCTCGCGGGCACCTGCGGCATCCCCACGGAGGACCGCCGCATCTACATCCCGGTGGACGTCAACGGGACCGACGACCCCGACCGCGGCCCGTCCGACCCGGTCACCATCCACTGGCCCGACGGCCGCTCCTGGCAGGTCGAGTCCATCTACTTCCGCTCCGAGTTCGGCCGCGCCCTCTTCGGCAATCTCTGCGTGCGCTACGACGTCTGCATCGCAAAGCAGCGCAAGACGGTCTGGTGGGAGCACGGCGACTGGTTCGTCGAGCGTGGCAGCGGCATGGCGGTGACGCCCGCGTGACAGATCACACCAAGGATTTCGGCGGCGGCATCACGGTGCGCGCCCGCGGCGACAGGCCAGGCCGGCGCGTCCACAAGCAGTACGTCGACGTCTACGCCCGCGCAAACGCCGACGGGACCATGGTCCCCATCCGCGTCTGCTGGCCGGACGGGCGCTGCTTCACCATCGATCAGATCCTCGAGATCGAGCCCTTCGGGGCTATCGTGCAGAACGCCCAGACGGCCACCTACACCGTTCGCTTCGGCCAGTGGCGCACCCAGCTCATGCTCGAGCACTACCACGAGGAGGACGACATCCACGGGGCCGAGGACTACCTGCGCTGGTGGGTCTGGGCGTTCGACAACACCCTCACCAAGAACGACGTGGAGGCGTAGGCCCGTCGCCGGAACGTAAACGTCGTGTGTCAAAAGGCCTCTGTCCTCCGAATGTCCCGTTCAAAAAAGTGACGAGCGCTCGTCAGGGTCAAAATGCTGCATATCAAAATCGCTCAAGCAATCGGCTACAATGCGAAGTGGCGGGCAACGCATACGCGGTGCCCTTTCGCTTTAAGACCTCTTTGCGTGCTTTTCGGGCTACTTGGGGGTCTTTTATCATGTCACAGAGCAACCGCCAAACGTCAAAAACGTCCGCTAGGCGTAAGGCCATCAAGGCGCTCGTCGGAGTCGAAAGGTTTTCCTGTAATGCATGACGCGAGATTGTCGGCAAATCGGTCGATTTGGCCTGCGGCATATTCGACGATTCTGTCCGGATCCTGTAGGTCGCCGCGAGACGCCGCAAGGAGCGTTGCCGCGAGACCCCGCATCTCGTAGTAGATATCGAAGATCTGGTTCTGTTCGGCCTCTGTCACGGACATGTTCCTCTCTGAAAACGACATCGCTCTATATTCTCCCCTTCAATCCTGCCATCGGCGAGCCTTTTACCGATACTCGGCGTTCGCCGCAGCAGGACCACGGCTCCGCGGCGGGGTGGCACCTCCGCTACGCCGCGTCAAGGGGGCCCATGAGACCCCGCACAAACCTCCGCTCCGCTCCGGTTGGTGGAGGTCGTCACGGACCTCCCTTGACCCGTCTTCGCTCCGGTGCGGCTTTGCAGGGAGCAAAGCCGA
>CAJMAZ010000039.1:0-22917 GCA_905211535.1 uncultured Collinsella sp.
TAAGGGTCGGTCGGCAGGCCGTGGTAGAGGCTTTCGCTCTCAGACGAAATCTGGCGGCTTGCTTCGTAATCCAGAACCAGTCGGCTCAAGTGGTCATCGAAGCGGTAATAGATTTTCTTGGCGTCGTAGGCCATGTGCGCTCCTCTCCGGGCCGTGTGGGGGCGGCGTGCTTGAGTGCAGATGCGCCGGCCTGTTCCTGCACGGCCTGTTCGCTACAGGCGGTACATAAAGTTAAAGACGTCCTCGCGCTGGATGGACACATTGACGCCCGAAAGCTCGCCGGCCTCGGCCAGCGCCTTCTGCAGCTCGGCGAAGTCGAGCTTGGACTCGGCGGTATCGGCCAGCATGGTCATGGTGAAGATGTCCTCGATAATGGACTGCGTAATGTCGCGGATGTCGACGTTGGCCTCGCCTAGGACACGGGTGACGCCGGCGACGATGCCGGGGCGGTTCTTGCCAAGGACGGTGATGACGATACGGGAGGACGAGATCTCGGCCATGGGAAACCCTTTCGCGTGATTGCGGCGCGCGCGGGGCGCTCCGCTACGGTACAGTGTTCATCATTGTACCTGTCTGGCGCAAAAAAGGCGCGCTCGCTGCGGCGTTACATGCCTGCAACATGAGCGTAAGGGGGAAGGCCGCACGGGGAAGAGCCGTCTGGCGCGTGTCCGGCTCGTGTTGGGTTGATTTCCGATCTCAGCCGAACACATTGAGCGGACAGGCCGTTCCCGCAGTCAGCCGAACGCCTCCGACGGCTGATTCCGAACTGGAAGCGGAGGGCATCCCCGCCCTTCGGTAGGGGATACCGCTCCGCGGCGCATGCCGCGGGCGGCGCCCCTATCGGACCACCGTGACCTCAGTTGGGATGGGCCCAGCACTGCCGCGTACTCGGTGAGCTAGAGCCAACTGTTCGTCTTCACGTCGCGTATGGCGATATTTCGGTCGTCCGGCTCGGTGATGCCGTAGCCGAACGCCTGGAGCGTCTCGATGGACTCCTGGATCCTCTGTTGGAACATGGGACCCGGATCGACCCTCGGCCCGAGGTGCCCGCGCCAAAGGCACGGCGTGGCGCGCAGCATGTTATGGATTTTGGAGATGGGCTCGATGTCGGCGTAGACGTTGAGCGTCGCCATGGCGTCCTTGTGGCCGAGGATCGATTGGAGCGCCTTGATATCGCCGCCTTGGCGGATCCACTGCGTTGCGAACGTGTGGCGAAGGCCGTGGAACGTGATCAGCTCGTCGTTGGTGCCCATGAGGCCGTTGGTCTCCGAGAACGTCTTGAACGCCCTGCGGATATAGCTTGTCGTCGCGAAGGTCGCGCCCGGCTCCGACAGGATGTAGCAGTCCCCGATCTCGACCGCCCCGGTAAGGCCGCGCAAGCGCAGCTTTCCGCAGTCGATCTCGTGGGTCTCCTTCAGGAAGGGGAGTAGGCCGACCGGGTCGATGGGGATACCCCTGGCGTCATGGGTCTTGGTGTCCTTGATGAACGAACCCATTCCCTTCGCGTACGCCACCGAGTGTCTGATCGAGATCAGGCCCGTCTCGAAATCCACATCGCACCACCGAAGGCCGCAGACCTCGCCGATTCGCATCCCCGTGTGCAGGGCGAGTACGACCGCCCTCTAATCCTCGGCGGACCAATCGAGTCCGAACTCCTTTCGGGCATCCTCTTCGCTCATGACTTCGAGAAGGTCTCCGGGTTGGCAACGAAGGGCGAGGCATAGCTGCTCGAGTGTGTTGAAGCGAATGCCGCGAATATGCCCTTTTTTAATACGGGACAGGTTCACGGGCGTGGTTCCAATCCTTTCGGCAAGTTCGTTCGAGGAAATCTTTCGCTCGGCCATGATCTTGTCGAGGCGAACAATTACGGGCATGGCGTTTCCTTACGCAATCTCGTCGGAGTCGAGGTACAGCTCTCGGGCGTACAAGAAGAGCTGGGAAAGCATGAACAGGACGATGCCGAGAACCAGAGAGGTCCAATCGAATGATGAAGCGATCTCTTGGGCGCCGACGGCCCCCTCGCCGCCAAACATCGAAACGGAGGTTTTGAGTGAGCCGGCATAGAGGCTGGTGGCAGCTTGAACAACGAAGAGAATGCCGAGCACCTTCAAGCATGTCGCAGACCCTTTCTTGAAGGGGTCTCCGCTCTTGATCGTCCACACGAGAACGGCGCTGAGGATGGTCGTAGCGATACCGATGACGGCAGGGACCAATGTCGAGATCGCAAGGGCTGGATACGCGGGGGAGTCTGCAATTACAGGGTTGTCGAGCACTTCGATTGCTGGCTTTAAGGAGAACGCCACTTGTGCGATGGCGGTGGCGCAAAGGGTCGCAGAGGCTATCGCACATGCGATGCGGAAGGAATGAAGCCGGGGAGTGCGATTGTCGGAACTCATAATAACCTCCGAAGAATTTAAAAAACTCAGGTTACTTTTTAACAGTTTATGTTAAATTGACTTTGCCGGCAAGTAATAAGGGCCGAGCATTTTGTTCGGCTCCTCTGTTCCGACTGGATGAGGTTAAGGTTGGCGATGAATATGCTCAAAATCTCGAAGGCGATCTTTAGGTCGCTTCTCTCCTCCAGGTCGCTCTGTGTTGTCGTTGTTGCGTTGATGGTTCTTTGTGCTCTGCCCGTCTTCAGGAGCGCGGCTGGCATCGACGGACGGGTCGAATACCTCGAGTCGGGAATAACCCGTGTTGAGCAGGAATTGTCAGCATCCTATGCGGATGCGCTTGTGAATGCGGGGGAGGACGGTGTCTATACCTCTTCATCAAGCATGCCCGCGCTTCTGTACCCTCTTGCCGCGGGACGTCTTATCTTGGCACCGCTCTCTCCCCTACTTCCGTTTCTGCAGATATCGGATGGAGAGTACACCTATTATGACGGATCGAAGGAGTACTTGCTATGGGTCGCAACGGCCGTTGCCGTCTCGTTCCTTGCCGCGCGTCTTAACAAACGTGAAAAGCTCATCATCCAGGCACCGATGGGCGAGCTGGGTAGACTTGTTGCATCGAGCGTATGGGCGAGTGTTTTTGCAATGCTTGCCGTCCTCGCCATCAATCTTCCAGGGATAATCGCCGCGCTTGTGAAGAATGGCCCGGGCTCGCCGTTCTATCCGATAGGCTACATTCAATATGCGACTCCGGTTATCAAACCGGCTTGGCTGGTGTTCGCGCAGACGGCCATCTTGCAATTCTTGGTGGCAGCGTTCATCTCGCTTGTCGTTCACCTTGCCGTGAAGATTGCCAATAACCCTACGCTTGGAATCGTGTTCGTATGTGCCCTGATGGGGGTGACGATGGTTCCCGGGTATTACGGAAGATCCATCGCTTTACGTGAGTTCGCCCTGTTGAATCCCCTTACGTATGCGAACACTGAGTTGACCGTCGGCGCCTATAGCCCGTACCCGACAACGCAGATAGTGAATCTGCCTGGACTTTGCTTCGAGCGTGGCGCGATTGCCCTCGTATGCGCAATCGGGATCGAGGTGCTGGCAATTAGCCTGCTTTGCGTTGCTGGAAAGAGCGGCTGCGCGTGCCCGATATCCCCGATTTGTCTTGAGAGAGGTTCCTTCACTGCATCGAGAACGGCAACTCGTTCGAGCGCTTGTGCCTCCGCCGTTGCATACGTAAGAACGATGGGGAAACTGCTCCTGCGTTCTCCTACCCTCGCCGTATGCGCGATTGCAATGTCGACGACGATGCTGGCCCCGGCTCTGGTCGAGATGTTTCCTGACGCTGATAACGTTTCCGCTGTTCGGTATAGGGATGGGGAGCTCCGTTCAATAGATCGGTATCTAGAGCAGAACGCTGCGAATATGGACGTCGAGGGCAAAGCGGCCCTGGAAGACATGCGGGATGCTCTTTCGGGTTTCGTGTACGCGCCTATGCCTGCGGAGGGGTTTCGAAGCCTTGCGACGTACGAGCGCGCTCGAGGCGAGCTGGGCGCGGCAGATGCGACCCTCCTGCAATCGATCGGAATCGAGCCGGAGACTCCTTCTCGTGCGGAGGCGCGCGCCCTTCTGCTCGAGTCGATCGCGAGCTTGCCGGACCCCAAGGTTTACGAGTTAAGTACGAAGATGCCCCCATTAATCCTCCTTTCCTATCTCCAGGCAGCGCTTCCTTCCTTGTTTTGGCTGTTGCCCGTGGTTGTCACATCGCTTGCGTGCATCCACCTGCAGTGTCGTTCCCTTCTGGTTCTCCAAGTCCCCGCAACAGCGCATGTGCGTTTTCTGACGGCCGTTGCGCTGTCTCTCCTGCTTGGCTTGGCGCTGCTTTTGGTGTCGATGGTTCCCGCTGCGGTTGTGTCCTTGATTAAGAACGGTGCGGGTGGATCGGAGTATCCCGTCGCTCTCATTCGGGCGGGAGCTTCGACAACGTCCATGGTGGGGGAGGCGGTGTTGTGCAGTATTCCGTTGCTGGTCATGGCATACGGCGTGATTTCCGTCGTCGCTGCGTTGACAGCAGCGATTAGCCGCAACCCCGTTGTCACCGGAGTGGTTTGCGCGGTTCTCCTGGTGTTGGGTTCGTTGAGCGCTCATGTTGAAAGTGCGGGCATGGGCGTCGCGCTGCTGGCTCCATTCGCCTCGTTTGATCCCGCTTCCCAGGTGGGGACGATTGGGTTCCTTGGGCGAGGGACGAACGCGATGCCTTTTGGAGAGGTCGTCGGCGCATCGGGCGCTCTGCTGGTGGTTTTGGGCGCCGTATCTCCGTTGGTGGCGCGCCTGGGTGTTCCAAAGATCGAAAGGGGACGGTCTCGATGATTGGCCTTCAAACGCTGACGATCTCTTATGGAAAGAAGGTGCTCGTAGATTCGGTGGACGCTGAGTTTGCCCCGGGTACGGTCTACGGTCTCGTCGCTCCGAACGGGCATGGAAAGACGACGTTGCTGCGTGCGATGGCAGGTTTGCCGGGTCCTCGCGTGGACGGGAGCATCGTTCTGGATGAGGTGCAGGGTACGGGTGCGAGAGAGGTCCGTTCTATGATCTTCTATGCACCTGGTGAGGGGACGCTGCTGTATCCCGGATTGCGTGCGGAAGATCACCTCAAGATGGTTTGCGATATGTGGCCGCATGCTCGCGATATCGAAGAGATAGTGGAACAAACGCAGATAGGCGAGTTCGCGAAGATGAGGATCCGCACTCTGAGCCAGGGCATGAAGCAGCAGCTTACCCTGGCGATTGCGTATGCGACGGGTGCGCGGTACCTTCTATTAGATGAGCCCATGAACGCGCTCGACCCCAGCAGGGTGGACTTGCATTCCGAGATTCTCAGGAAGCTGGCCGATTCTGGTACGTGCATCATCATGTCATCTCACATCTTGGATTCGGTCGATAGGCTGTGCGATGAGATTCTGTTTTTGAAGGATGGGAGGCTCATTAGAAGCATTCCGCAAGATGATGCTGCGCCGAAGTCTCCTGGATCCCATTTCGCAAAGCCTGCCGGACGCGCCGAGGGTGCGCTAAGCGCGTATCGGCGGCTCTACGGAGAGGGCGGGTAGTCAAACCATCTACTCGACGACCTGGCAGACCTCACCAACTCGTTCGTCTTCATCGAGGCTGGCGCACTCGTGGAAAAGATCGAGACGTCCTCGCAAGCGCTCAAGCAGGAATACCTCGATACATACGAAGGAGGTGAATGACATGAAGACCGGCTCCGCCAAAATACCCATTGCGCTGGCGTTATTGGTCGCGATAGCCGCAATCGTAGTCTCTGCCGTATCCATAAAAGATGCGAACACCTTGAAACATGGCATTTCCGAAGGGTTCCGCCTAGACGGAGTGTACCGAGACCACGAGACCGGCTTAACCCAGCTCTCCTTCCTTGGGGAAGACGAAAACAGGTGGCAAATCGTCGACAGCAATGGAAATGTGACCGACGGTTCATTTGAGACAACCGGCGATCCGAACATCTTCATGTTGGCCGACCAATCAGGAGATGATTACGGATTTGTCCACCTGGCTTACGCCTCCGCAGACGGAAACCAAGGAAGCCTTTATTTGAACACCGGAACGTCGGTGCTCGAATTTGACAAGGTAACCAGCGGCCCGGCTTTCGTCGTGCCGTAAATGCAAATCGAGTGTCATGAGAGAAGAGGGGACTGGCCTTGCCAGTCCCCTCTTCCTTTTACGGCCCAAGCGGGAATGCTCACCACTGCACTTCGCGAACGTCAGATGCTTCCTCCGCTCGCGGCACTCGGCCAGGTACATGCTGATGATGACTTGATACGGCACCACTGTACGGGCGGACTCCGCCTTGAAGTAGTCGATGTTCTAGCCGTCGATGTTTATGGTGACGCGGCGGCGCGCCTTCCCGATGTAGGGGTTCGGGGCGCTGTTGGAGAAATCGACCTCGGTGGGCGTCTCCATAATCTCGTCCTTGCCATTCATTTCGATAGCTCCAATACTGCCGTCCCTCTGTCCTCGTCGATTTTCTCGCCGAGATTATCCTGATGGTCGAGCCGCCATGCCTCTCGCAATGGCAAACCGTCAGCACCCACGATTCCAGAACGTTGAAATTTGCAACGTTCTACAAGTGCGTGGGTCGTTTTGAAGGTAATTCATGGGACCATTTGTCGGTAATCCGTGGGTCATTTTTCCTTTGCTTTAGTTCATCCCTATCAGGAAGAACCTCTCCTCGTAGTCCGAGTGCTTGCCGTTTTCTTGAGCCCGGGAACGGCTCGTGTTGTGCCGAAAAGACCGTGAACCTTTTGTGGGACGCGCGGCGCCGTGGTACCATAGCCGAGTTTGTTGTCTTGGTCGGAAACCAAGACGCCTTATGCGCTGATCGGTAACCAGCGCCTGACTAATAAGGAGTCCTACCATGAAGCAGGGTATCCATCCCCAGTATGTCGAGTGCACGGTGACGTGCTCCTGCGGCAACACCTTCAAGACGCACGCTACCGTGTCCGAGATGAAGGTCGAGCTTTGCAACGAGTGCCACCCGTTCTACACCGGCCAGCAGAAGTTCGTCGACACCGGTGGACGCGTCCAGCGCTTCGCCGACAAGTTCGGTGGCGCCGCTGCCGCCCAGCTCAAGAAGGCTGAGGAGGCCAAGGCTGCCAAGGCCGCCAAGGCTGCTGAGGCCGAGGCCGCTCGCAAGGCCGCCGCTGAGGCTAAGGCTGCCGAGAAGGCTAAGCGTGCCGCTAAGTTCGCCGAGGAGGCTGCTAAGCAGGCCGCCGAGGCTCCCGCAGAGGCTCCCGTCGAGGAGGCCGCTGCCGAGGCTGAGACCTCCGAGGCTGCTGAGTAAATAGCTCGCCGCGGAATCGCTCGCATTCATGGCATAAGGGCCGTGCATCCGTTTGGGTGCGCGGCCCTATTTCTTTAATTGGTGCAAACGAACCTGTCTCCATGGCACCAGATTGGTACGAAGGGGACGGGTTGGTTTGCACCAAATGGCAGAGTGACGGCGTTTTCCCAGATAAAACCTGCCAAAATAAACCAGTCCCTTTTTGGCAGGTCGGTCGGGTCGTAGTTATTACGTGGCGGTCGAGGTCGACCGTATAGGCCGCGTCCTGTTTGGCTAAAGTACATTTATCTGTGTTTAACTCGCCCGAGGCTGCATGGCGTGGGCGATGGCCAAAAAGGAAAACCACATGGGATTCATGTCAAAGCTGCTGTCCTTTGGATCCGATAAGGACCTTAAGCGCTACTACAAGATCGTCGACCAGATCAACGGTCTTGAGCCCCAGTTTGAGAAGATGACCGAGGAGGAACTCCGCGCCCAGACCGATAAGTTCCGTGAGCGTTACGCCAACGGCGAGTCGCTCGACGACATGCTCCCCGAGGCTTTTGCCACCGTGCGTGAGGCTTCCAAGCGCATCACGGGCATGCGTCACTTTGACGTACAGCTCATCGGCGCCATGGCGCTTCATGAGGGTCATATTGCCGAGATGAAGACCGGCGAAGGCAAGACCCTGGTCTCCACCTTGGCCGGCTACCTCAACGCTATCGCTGGCAAGGGCGTGCATGTCGTTACTGTCAACGATTACCTGGCAAAGCGCGACTCCGAGTGGATGGGCCGCATCTACAAGTACCTGGGAATGACCGTCGGTCTGCTCCAGAACAACATGCCGCTCGAGCTTAAGCGCCCGGCCTACCAGGCAGACGTGACCTACGGTACCAACTCCGAGTTCGGTTTCGACTACCTGCGTGACAACATGGTCACCCGTCCCGAGCAGCGCGTGCAGCGCGGCCACCATTACGCCATCGTCGACGAGGTCGACTCCATCCTGATCGACGAGGCGCGTACCCCGCTCATCATCTCGGGTGCCGGCACCAAGTCCGCCAGCACCTACAAGGATTTCGCGCGTGCCGTGCGCGGCCTTGAGCGCGGCGAGGACGTGTCGCACGACATGCTCACCGCCACCGAGGACGTCGAGCCCACGGGCGACTACGTCATGGACGAGGCCAAGCACACCATCGCCGCCACCGAGCGCGGCCTTAAGAAGATCGAGCGCCGCCTGGGTATCGATGACATCTATGCCGATCTCTCCGGCCAGCTGGTCAACCACCTGCAGCAGGCGCTGAAGGCCCAGTACATGTTCCACCGCGACAAGCAGTACGTGGTCACTAATGGCGAGGTCAAGATCGTCGACGAGTTCACCGGTCGTATCATGGAAGGCCGCCGCTATTCCGAGGGCCTGCACCAGGCCATCGAGGCCAAAGAGGGCGTGCTCGTGCGCGAGGAGAACCAGACGCTGGCCACCATCACCCTTCAGAACTACTTCCGTCTCTATGACAAGCTCTCCGGCATGACCGGTACGGCACTCACCGAGGACGCCGAGTTCCGTGAGATTTATAAACTGCCCGTCGAGGTCATCCCCCCCAACAAGCCCGTGCAGCGTGTTGACCACGAGGACCTGGTGTACCGCACCGTCCAGGCCAAGTACAACGCCGTTGCCGACGACGTCGAGCGACGTCACGCCAAGGGCCAGCCGGTCCTGGTGGGCACCGTCTCCATCGAAAGCTCCGAGAAGCTGTCGGCCGCCCTTACCAAGCGCGGCATCGCGCACGAGGTCCTCAACGCTAAGCACCACGAGCGCGAGGCTCATATCGTTGCCCAGGCCGGACGCTACGGCGCCGTGACCATCGCTACTAACATGGCCGGTCGTGGTACCGACATCTTGCTGGGCGGCAACCCCGACGAGCTGGTGCGCGAGCGCCTTGAGTACGAGGGCCTGACCATGGAGGACGTGACGCCCGAGCAACTCGAGCAGTTTAACGCCGAGGCCAAGGAGACCTGCAAGGCCGAGCGCGAGCGCGTGCTTGCCGCCGGTGGCCTGACCGTCATCGGCACCGAGCGCCATGAGTCCCGTCGTATCGACAACCAGCTGCGCGGCCGCTCCGGTCGTCAGGGCGATCCGGGCGAGACCCAGTTCTACCTGTCGCTCGAGGACGACCTCATGCGCCTGTTCGGCGGCGACAAGATGGACCGCGTCTCCAAAATGATGGTCACCGCCGACATGGGCGACGACATGCCCATCCAGCACAAGATCATCTCCAAGGCCGTCGAGAGCGCCCAGCACAAGGTCGAGAGCATCAACTTCTCCATGCGTAAGAGCGTCCTCGAGTACGATGACGTCATGAACAAGCAGCGCCAGGTCATCTACGCCGAGCGTAACAAGATTCTGGACGGCAAGGACCTGACCGACCACATCACCGAGGTCATGCACGACACCGTGTACCGCTGCGTGCAGGAGTTCTGCACCAAGGACAGCCACGATGGTGAGCGCGATCTCGAGGGCCTGCGCAAGTGGGTCGTGGAGCTGACCGGCCATATCGATACGCCCAAGTTCCCCGACGAGGACTTCGAGGCCCTTGCTGCCGATGTCCTGGCCTACGTTGAGAAGTGCTACAACATGAAGGCCGAGCGCCTGGGTGAGGACCTCATGCGCGAGCTCAACACCCAGGTCATGCTGCGCGTCATCGACACCCGCTGGATGAACTACCTGCAGGAGATGGACTACCTCAAGACCGGTATCGGACTGCGCGGCTTTGGTCAGCGCGATCCGCTGGTCGAGTACAAGACCGAGGCTTATGGCGCGTTCCAGATGCTCGTCGACACCATGTACGAGGATTACCTGCGCACCGTCCTGCGCATCGAGATCAAGGCCGCCCCGCAGGCCGTGGAGCACAAGGAGGACCCCGCGCTCGAGGGTGCGCGCTTCTCCGGCCCCGCCGATGTCGATGGCGACAACGGCAGCTCGGTGCTGCGCAAGCAGGCACAGGTTCAGGCTCGTACGGCCGTCCAGGGAGGCCCGGCTGCTGTCAACAACGGCGGCAAGGTGACCACCTACCGCAAGTCCGAGAGCGATGACCCTTATGTCAACGTGGGCCGCAACGACCTTTGCCCCTGCGGCAGCGGCAAGAAGTTCAAGTACTGCCACGGCAGGAATCGTTAATGGCCGAGGCTCTAGAGGTAACGCCCGCCGAGCTGGACGCATTTGCGGACCGACTCGGCGAGGTCGAGTCATATCTCCATTTGGACGAGAAGCGCACCCGCGTAACTGAGCTCGAGGCCAAAAGCGTGGCCCCCGGCTTTTGGGATGACGCCGACGCCGCTCGCGCCACCATGGAGGAGATCGCTCGCGCCAAGGAAGATATCGCTGCCGTGGATACCGCGCGCGGCGAGCTATCTGACGCCCGCGCGGCGCTGGAGCTTGCCGAGGAGATGGGCGACGACCCCGATGCCGCCGCATTGCGCGAGGAGGCTGCCGCTACGGCAGAACGCCTGGCACGCGCTATCGACGAGCTCGAGCTTTCGAGCTGGTTTACCGGTGAGTTCGATCACGGCGATGCGATTGTGACCATCAAGCCCGGGCAGGGCGGTCTGGAGGCGCAGGACTGGACCTTCATGCTCTTTAAGATGTACATGAAGTACTGCCAGCGCCGCGGCTGGAAGGTCACCATTAACGACTGCCCCGCGGCCGAGGTCATCGGCATTGATCGCGCGACCTTTACCGTCGAGGGCAAGGACGCGTTTGGCATGCTGCGCGCCGAGGCCGGTGTGCACCGCTTGGTGCGCATTAGCCCCACCGACGACAAGAAGCGCCGCCAGACCACGTTTGCTGGCGTCGAGGTCATCCCCGTGCTGCCTGACGATATCGACATCGAGATCAGTCCCGACGATATCCGCGTGGACGTGTATCACGCGAGCGGCCCGGGCGGCCAGGGTGTCAACACCACCGACTCCGCCGTGCGCGTGACACATTTTCCCAGCGGCATCGTTGTCACTTGCCAAAACGAGCGCAGCCAGATTCAAAACAAGGCCGCGTGCATGCAGATTCTCAAGGCCCGTCTGTACGAGATCGAGCTCGAGAAGCGTGCCGAGGCGCTCGACGAGATTCGTGGACCCAAGACCACGATCGGTTTTGGTAACCAGATTCGCAGCTACGTGCTCTACCCGTATCAGATGGTCAAGGACCTGCGTACGGGCGTGGAGACCAGCAACGTCGAGGCCGTTCTCGACGATGGCGATCTGGATCCGTTTGTGATCGGCTACCATCGCTGGGCAACCGGCAACGCCGATGCGGAAGGCTCGGACGCCTAGGCACATGGTTGGTTCCGGGTCGATGCAAACACTTCGCAGGGGTGGTATTTGCTCGGTGAATCGGTAGAATCGAATACAGCAAGAAGTTCAAAGCGCACTCGTTTGGGTGCGCTTTTTTGAGGGAGGCAGCATGGCATATCGTCTGGACATCAAACGCATTCTTTCGCTGAACTTCTTTCATGACTTGCCCAAGATCATGTTTGGCTGCGCCCTGGCAGCTATCGCGACGGACCTGTTTTTGATCCCCAACGGCCTTGCCGCCGGCGGCGTTACGGGTCTCGCCACGATTATCCAAGCGGTCGGTGCGTCTCATGGCATCTCGCTGCCTGTTGGTATCCAGACAATTGTGATGAATGCCTTGCTGCTGCTGGTCGTTATGCGCGAGGGTGGCATGTTCTACGTGGTGCAGACCGCGACGGGCTTTGTGCTGCTGGGCTTTTTCACCGACCTGTTCGCTCCGTTTGTGGCGCCGCTGGCGCATTCCGATCTTATGCTACCCGCCATGTGGGGCGGCATTATCACGGGCATCGGCTACGGCATGGTGCTGCGCGCCGGTGCCAACACTGGCGGCTCAGACACCATCGGTCAGATTATCTCGCGCAACACATCGCTGCCGGTTGGCTCGACCGTCATGGCGATCGATGTTGCCGTGTGCGCGCTCTCGGCCCCAGTCTTTTCGGTCGAAAATGCGCTGTATGCAGGCCTTTCGATGGTCATTAGCGGTTATGTGATCGATGCTGTGGTCGACGGCGGTAACAGACGCCGTATGGTGCTCATCATCTCGGACAAGTTTCCCGATATCGCGGCCGACATCATGTATGGCCTGGGCCGCGGCTGCACCAAGTTTAAGGCGACCGGTATGTACTCGGGTGCCGAGAAACCGGTGATCATGGTCATCGTGAGCCGTCGCGAGCTCAATACGCTCAAGACGATCGTGCGCGAGCGCGACCCGCGCGCCATCGTGACCGTGGCCGACGTTACAGAAACTTTCGGTGAGGGCTTCAAGGACATTAACGCGTAGGGCCGACTGCGTTCCATCCAAAAGACGTTCACATTGATAAACCGTTTCATCAGCGGTTCTGCCTGCTCAATTGTTCAAATAATGATAAATACTCTGGTAAAGCTTCCAGTTTCCAGCATAATGAATGACGTACGTGCATCGCGGCTGGGTTGGGACGACCTTCTGTGCCGTGCGCATTTTATCTAATGAGGATGAAAGGAAGGCACAATGAGCGACGAAGAGCTCAAAAAGGTTGCCAACGAGGTAAGGAAGGGCATCGTCACCGGCGTGCACGCTGCCAAGTCCGGCCATCCGGGCGGTTCGCTCGGCGCTGCCGACATCATGACCTATCTGTACTTTGAGGAAATGAACGTCGACCCGGCCGACCCCCGCAAGGCCGATCGCGATCGCTTCGTGCTTTCCAAGGGTCACTGCGCGCCTGGTCTGTACGCCGTGCTCGCCGAGCGCGGATTCTTCCCCAAGGAGGACCTCGAGACGCTGCGCCACATCGGCAGCCACCTGCAGGGCCATCCCAACATGAACGACACCCCGGGCGTTGACATGTCCACCGGTTCGCTCGGCCAGGGCATCTCCGCCGCCGTGGGCATGGCGGTTGCCGCCAAGCACTGGGGCGATACTTACCGCACGTACGCCCTGCTGGGCGATGGCGAGAGCGAGGAGGGCCAGGTCTGGGAGGCCGCCATGTTTGCCGGCAACCAGCAGCTCGACAACCTTTGCGTGATCGTCGACCATAACGGCCTGCAGATCGACGGCCCCGTCGAGGAGGTCAACGACCCCATGCCGCTCGCCGACAAGTTCCGCGCCTTTAAGTTCCACGTGGTGGAGCTCGCCGACGGCAACGACTTCGACCAGATCCGCGCCGCCTTTGCCGAGGCCCGCGCCACCAAGGGTCAGCCGACCGCCATTATCGCCGAGACCACGAAGGGCAAGGGCGTCTCCTTTATGGAAAACCAGGTGGGTTGGCACGGTAAGGCCCCCAACGATGAACAGTTTGAGCAGGCCATGGCAGAGCTCACGGCCGCCGGAGAGGAGCTCTAGGATGGCAGACGTCAAGAAAATCGCCACGCGCGTAAGCTACGGCGAGGCCCTCGTCGAGCTCGCCAACGAGCACGATGACTTTGTGGTCCTCGACGCCGACCTGGCCGCCGCCACGCAGACCGGCAAGTTTAAGGCCGCCTGCCCCGACCGCTTCTTCGATGTGGGCATCGCCGAGAGCAACCTGATGGGTGTTGCCGCCGGTATCGCAACCACCGGCCGCGTCGCCTTCGCGAGCAGCTTTGCCATGTTTGCCGCCGGCCGCGCCTTTGAGCAGGTCCGCAACTCCATCGGCTATCCGCACCTTAACGTTAAGATCGGTGCCACGCACGCCGGTATCTCGGTGGGCGAGGATGGCGCCACGCACCAGTGCTGCGAGGATATCGCCCTCATGCGCGTCATCCCCGGCATGACCGTTATCGTTCCCGCCGACGACGTCGAGGCCCGTGCCGTGACGCGCGCCGCCTACGAGTGCGACGGCCCCGTGTACATGCGCTTCGCCCGTTTGGCCTCGCCGGTTATCAACGACCCCGAGACCTACAAGTTCGAGTTGGGTAAGGGCATTGTCATGCGCGAGGGCGCCGATGTGACCATCATCGCCTGCGGCCTGATGGTCGGCGAGGCTCTCGAGGCCGCCGAGCAGCTCGCTGCCGAGGGCATCGACGCCGAGGTCATCAACATGCACACCATCAAGCCCATCGATGCCGACCTGATCGTCAAGAGCGCCACCAAGACCGGCCACGTCGTGACCGTCGAGGAGCACTCTGTGATCGGTGGCCTGGGTAGCGCCGTTGCCGACGTCCTGTGCGAGCAGTGCCCGACGCCGCTCAAGAAGATCGGCGTCAACGACACCTTCGGTGAGTCCGGCCCGGGTGCCGAGCTCCTGCACAAGTACGGCCTGGACGCGGCCAACATCGTGGCGACCACCAAGGAGTTCTTGGCATAAGGCAAGGCGGATCTCAAGGACTGCTTCGCCAGAACTATAAAACTGCTTCGCCAGTACTATGGAAACCCGGCAGGGGCGCTCTCTTGGAGAGCGCCCCTGTTTCAGTTGCGGTGAAATAAGGACTGTTTTGCCAGCCTAAAGGCTCAATTAATCCGTATTTCACCGCAACTTTCGAAGGCGTTCCCGCTTGTGTTGGCGCCGTCACGTCGACCGATTGCCGCTTGGCACAGTGCGGCAACATCGGGGGCGTCGTCGCCTTTATATGCCATGGCGAGTAGGGCGGCATCATAGATTTCGTCGTTGGTCATATCGCCGGCATCGATGGGGCAGAAGGTGAGTATCGAATCCTGCCCAGCGAGCTCGGCGAGATTGATCGTTTCGCCTGCGGCAAAGACATCGTCGAGGACGAGCGTCGCGCTCGTACAGGGAATTTGATAAATCTTGCCATCGGTGGCGATGGGGGAACCTGCCGCCTCGAGCGTGTACACACCTTGAATGAGGTTGATACCGGAACCGTCGGAGGCGACGAACTCAACCTTGTTGACCGTTGTCCCGTCGACAGTCTTGCCCGTAATGTGTATCGGGACACGTGAGGCCCCGCTATCGGTATCCCAACCTGCGGCAGAGATGTCGAGCATAATAGCATGCTCCGAATGAGCCGATATAAAGTGGGAAAAAATCTGCCGCAGATAAAGACCAAAACAGCTACCGCCGATGATGCCGATTATCAGCATGCAGGCAAGGATGGCCGCAACGTGGTTCCAAGGCTTTACCCGAAGTTCAGAATCAGCAGAGACGCCATTGACGGCAACCCCGCACGCCGTGCAGTACCTAACACCATCGCGCAACTCAGTTCCACAATAAGGACAATTCATGCAAGCCCCCGTAACCATAGGCGTTCTAATCGAGGCCACTGTAAAGCGATAATCCAAATCCAAGTTGCGCAACAATTAGCCTTAATTGAAGTCGCGGTGAAATAGGGACTGATTAGACCTTTTAACTGGTAAAACAGTCCCTATTTCACCGCAACTCATGAAGACGCCCCTCAAGCACGGTCCCATCAGGGAAAAGGGCATATATCGACAAAGTGCAATTCAGACCCTTCCAACTTTGTATATGCAGCACCCCAAGTAAAACGCGGCGACCCCTTAGTTACCGCAGGCCGGGCACAGGGTTACTCTCCAAATCTTTCCGCAGGACGGAGGAGCCCCCGCAGCGCGAAGCGCGCAGCGGGGGCTCCGACATGTCCGAGGACGATTTGGGAGGTAACCCTGTACGCGGCCGGAGGGACCAGGCCCCGCCATGCTTCTTATGTGCAGCAAAGCTAATACTGCTAAAATACAAAGCGCTCATGTAGTTTAAACGCACGACGATAAGGAGCACCAGTGGGTAACCACTTCCGTACCTCCGGTGCGGGCGATGATGCCCCCAAGACGCAGACAGGCGTCCAGGGCAGTCGTTTCGCCACTCCGGATTCAGAGGGCCAGCCTGTTGCTCAGGCCCCCGTTCAGCCGGCAGATCAGGCACAGCCGGCATCCGATCCCTTTGCCTACAATCCAACCAGCGATGTCGCGCTTTCCGGCACGGCGGGTTTTGAGCCCGTTCAGGCCGTGACCGCTCGCGTGGAGCAGCCTCAGGCTGGCGCCGCCACGCCGCAGCCTACCATGGCCGGCATTCCCGACCCCATGGCCCCTGCGACGCCGGCTCCTCAGCCTGCGCAGTCCGGTCTCTTTGCTGCTATTCCCGATCCCACGCGGCCTGCTGCCCCGGTGGTCGAGAGCGATCAGGCCGCCGAGGTCGCAAGCCTCGATAACGCGCTCAACAACCCCGATTTTACGTCGGTGTTTGCGCCCATCGATCCGCAGGCCAGCCGCAAGAAGATGGCCAAGCAGGCCGGTGTCGAGCCCGTCATCCTTATGGAGCATGTCACCAAGATCTATCCGGCACAGCCCAACAAGCCTGCACTCGACGACATCAACATCGAGATCTATCCGGGCGAGTTCGTCTTCCTGGTCGGTCACTCCGGCTCGGGTAAGACCACGCTGCTGTCGACGCTCAACCGCGACGTCAAGCCGACGAGCGGCCGCATCCTGGTTGCCGGTCAGGACCTCATGAAGATCAAGAACCGCAAGGTTCCGTTCCTGCGCCGCCAGATTGGCGCCGTGTTCCAGGACTTTAAGCTTCTGCCGCAAAAGACCGCCTACGAAAACGTGGCGTTTGCCCTGCAGTGCATCGGCAAGCCCAAGGGCGTCATTCGCAGCCAGGTGCCCGAGGTGCTGCGTCTGGTCGGTCTGGCCGATCAGATGGACTCGCTGCCCGACCAGCTTTCCGGTGGCGAGCAGCAGCGCGTTGCCGTCGCCCGCGCTATGGTCAACCGCCCGCCGCTGCTGATCTGCGACGAGCCCACGGGCAACCTCGACCCGGCGATTTCGCTGGGCATCATGAAGCTGCTCGAGCGCATTAACCGCACCGGTACCACCGTGATCGTCGCTACGCACGATCGCGAGATGGTCGATAGCATGCACCGTCGCGTGATCGCCCTCGAGGGCGGCCACGTTATCCGCGACCAGGAGAGGGGAGGTTACGGCAACTATGGCACCAACTAACGTAGGCTACTCCTTCAAAGAGGCAATCAGCCACTTCTTCCGTAACTGGACTACCTCGCTCGGCGCCGTCATCACGATTTTCCTTTCGCTGTTTATCATCGGCCTGTTCATTATGGGTTCCGCGATGCTGAACTCCGTGATCGGCACCGTCGAGGATCAGGTCGTCATCAACGCCTTTATTAGCGATGACGCCGACCAGGCAGATGTTCAGGCCTTTGAGGCCGAGCTCAAGACGTGGAGCAACGTCAAGTCCGTGACGTACAAGGACAAGGACGACGCGCTGGCCGAGTACACGAGCAAAATGTCGGGTAACGCCGACGCTACCATGAGCGCGCTCGACGGTCAGAACCCGCTGCCGGCTTCGTTTGCCATCGAGATGGACGATCCGTCCATGGTCGAGAGCACGGCCCAGAAGCTCAAGAAGAACGCCGATTTTCAGAAGATCGCGGATGACGGCGACGTTAACGCGAGCGTTCTGTACGGCAAGGAGGAAGTGAGCCGCCTGTTCCAGGTGACGAACTACATCCGTATCGCCGCTGTGGTGCTCGTCGGTCTGCTGACCTTTATCGCGTTCATTTTCATTAACAACACGATCCGCCTGTCCATTACGGCGCGTCGTCGCGAGATCGCGATCATGCGTCTGGTGGGCGCCAGCAACGGCTTCATTCGCGGGCCGTTCATTACCGAGGGCGTGCTGCAGGCCATTTTGGGCTCGCTGCTTTCCATCGGCGTGCTGGAGCTGCTGCGTAACCTGATGGTTCCGCGTCTGCAGGAGAGCATCCGCTGGATGTCGTTTGCGTTGCCGATGCAGTACTACCTGGTGACCTACGCCGCGCTGATTCTGGTCGGCGTCATTATCGGTCTCTTTGGTTCCGCCATCGCCATGCGCCGCTATCTGCGCGTGTAGGCGTGCTTGGAATTCGTTCCTTCAACGGGTCGTCTCTTTTGGGGGCGGCCCGTTTTTTGATCCCTTGGGGACGGCAGGATTGCGGATCATCGCGGCGCTGGTCTATCTATGTGACCCGCAATCCTGCCGTCCCCTAGGGATCATTTGGGTAGACTCTTGGGATGTAAACGGCAATCGATAGTTAGGAGGCGCCATGGGGCGCAATAACAAGCATAAGCGTGGAGCTCGCAATAAGCGCGGGCCGGTGCGCAGCGAACGCCGTCCGAGCCTGACCGGGCGCGTGCAGCTCCATGAGCACAGTGCCTACGTTGTAACCGAAAACGGCGACTACAAGGTCATGGGTCGCGGCAAGCGTGAGATCATGGACGGCGATACCGTTGCCGTGAGCATTAAGAACAGCCCGCACGGCGAGCGTCGCGCCGTGATCGAGGGCGTGGTTGAGCGTGCAGCCATAAGCGTGGTGGGCACGTACCAGACCGCCGGTCCGCTCGGTGTGATCGAGCCGCTCGATTCGCGCCTGAAGGCCGACTTCTTCATTCTGCCCGAGGATACCTCGGCGGATCGCTTGGGCGTCCACCCGGGTGATGCCGTTGTCGCGCGCATTTTGACCTACCCGACGCGCCTGGAATCGGGCACCGTGACGATCGAGCGCCGCATTGGCGGAGATGACGCGCCCGATTTGGGCGTTCAATATGTGATGGCGCGTTACGGCTATACCGATAGCTATCCCGAGGTCGCGCTGGACGAGGCCGAGGGGCTATCGCTCGATGTGTCCGCGGCGCTTAAGGACCCGCTCCGCCGCGATCTGCGCGACCGCTTTGTCATCACGATCGACCCAGTCGACGCGCGCGACTTTGACGACGCCATTTCGCTGGAGCGCACGCCCGAGGGTGGCTACAAGCTGGGTGTGCATATCGCCGACGTTTCACACTATGTGGCTTGGGACGGGCATATCGATCTTGAGGCTCGCCATCGTACGACATCGGTGTACCTGGCCGATCGCGTGCTTCCCATGCTGCCCGAACGCCTGTCCTGTGACCTGTGCTCACTTCGCCCTGACGAGGACCGTCTTGCGTTTACCGTCGATATCGAGCTCGATGCGCAGGGCCGCGTGCGGCATTACGATCCGTACTCCAGCGTGATTCGCTCGCGTGTGCGTATGGACTATGACGGCGCCGAGGCGCTGCTGGTGCGTGCCGGCGCGGTTGAGTATTCGGTGCTGGAGGGTGCGGCCGAGGATGTTGCGGCTGCCGAGGCCTCGCGCGAGGAAGCGCTTGAGCGCGGTCTTGCGTGCGAGGAGGCCGCCCGCGGCTACAGCGTCGACCTCGGCGATTTCCTTGTCGCCGCCAACGAGCTCGCCGAACTTCGCCGTCGTATTCGTCGCGCCCGAGGCTCAGTCGATTTTGACACGGCCGAGATTCGCGCTCTATTGGATGAGGACGGAGTGCCCGTGCAGATTGTGGCGCGTGAGCGTTCGTGTGCCACGTCGCTTATCGAGGAAGCCATGCTGCTCGCCAACGAGTGCGTTGCAGAGTGGCTGGCAGACCGTGATATCGAGGCCTGCTATCGCGTGCATGAGGATCCGAGCCCCGATAGCCTGCACGGTGCCGCCGTTGCGCTGGCGCAGCTAGGCATCATTGACGATCGCCGTGCTGCCGGTATTGCCCTGGGGAGCCCCGATGAGCTGCAGGCTGCAGTTGATGCTGCCGCCGGTACGGCCAACGCACCGCTCGTCAACACGCTGCTTCTGCGCAGCATGCAGCGCGCGCTGTACAAGCCGCGCAACGAGGGCCACTTTGCGCTCGCCGCGCCGTGCTACTGTCACTTTACGAGTCCCATCCGTCGCTACCCCGATCTGGTGGTGCACCGCGTGCTCAAACTGCAGTTGGCCTATGAGCAGCTCGGCGGCAAGGACGCCTTGGTCCGTACGCCGCGGCTGATCGGCAAGGGGCGCGAGTCGCTGCCGCGCATTCTGCCGCAGATCTGCCGCGCATGCAGCGATGCCGAGCGCGCGGCAGATGCCGCCAGCCATGCGACGCAAAAGATTAAGATTGCCCAGTACTATGAGGACCGTCTGGGCGAGCGCTATGCCGGAACCGTCTCGTGGGTTAGCAGTATGGGCCTGTTCGTACGCCTGGATTTGACGCAGGTCGAGGGCCTGGTTTCAATTAAGAGCCTGGGCAACGAGTGGTTCGAGTTCGACGAGGACGCGCTTACGCTGACGGGCGCCGACACGGGGACTCGCTATGAACTGGGCCAGCGCGTGATTATCGAGGTCTCGCGCGTCAATACCACGCGTGGACACTTGGACTTTAAGCTTATCCATTAGCTAAATTCCGACTCGTGGCGGGAGAGCGGAGGGCGGTCTTTCGGGGCCGCCCTCCGCATTTGAATCGTGGCTACCTTGCCGTCTGCTCGGCTGCCCGCTTACCTGCTATTTGAGAGGTAAAACCTACCAAAATAAACCTGTCCCTTTTTGGCAGGTATACAAGAAAGCGGGGATGAGATGGCGACGGTGTACGGTTATGCGCGGGTGAGTTCGCGCGATCAGAACCTTAATCGGCAGCTGGATGCGCTGGGCGCCTATGGCGTGGGCTCAGCGAATATTTATGCTGACCATGCGAGCGGCAAGGACTTCGATCGACCGCGTTATCGCGAGCTGTTACACGTCCTGGGAGACGGGGACGTGCTGGTGGTGCTTTCTATCGATCGACTTGGTCGTAATTACTCCGAGATTCTTGAGGAATGGCGACGCATTACCAAGGAGCTCGGGGTTGCCATTGTGGTGTTGGATATGCCATTGCTTGACACGCGCGTCAGGGCCAGCGGCGCGCCGGATGTGACCAACACCCTGATTGCCGATATTGTGCTGCAACTGCTGAGTTACGTGGCGCAGGTGGAGCGCGAGAATATCCATCGGCGCCAGGCGGAGGGAATTGCAGCGGCGCGGGCGCGAGGGGTCCGTTTCGGTCGACCTCGCAAGCCGTGCCCTCCTCAGTTTGAGCTGGTGCGCGATAGCTATGAGGCGGGCGATATTACCCGCAGCCAGGCAGCAAAGTGCTTGGGCGTGTGCGTGGGGACGTTCGATCGCTGGATGCGCGAGGCGGGGTAGGGGTTTGCGTCGCTTTGTCGCTTCCTGTTGCGATTCAAATTTTGATACGGTGACGATGTCATTTGGGGCTACACTCGCTGATATTCAAAAAAGGAGGTTGGCCCTTGGCGCGCATAAAACAAATAATCGGATGGACCGCGATCATTCTGTTCGCTGCAACGCTGGCGGGCATCTGGGTGCTGACGGAGCAAAATGCGGTGGAGACGTCGTTGCTGAGCGAGTCCACCGCGCGTGTGGTGGAGGGTCAGGCCACGGGCGTTCAGGCTGCCGATGCCACGGGTGAAGCCCAGGCGGAGAACGGAATGACCGGGGGCACCGATTCGGCTGCCTCGAATGTCCGGTCTGGCCGACTTGCTTCCATTCGCATCTGGGTGGGCACAAACGTCCGTCGCGTTGCCCATACCGTAGAGTTTTTCTTCGTCGGATTGTTCGCCTCGGTGGTCGTGGTTTGCTTTTCCAGGCGTCCGTGGAGCGTATGCTCCCGTTGCGTGCCCGTATTGCTCTTTTGCGCCGCCTGCTCCGTTGGCGATCAGGTACATAAGATCTTTGTTCCCGGCAGGCATTTCGACGTTATCGATTTAGGATTCGATGCTGCGGGCTATGTCACCGCCATGCTGTTGGTATTGTTGACGGCGGCGTTGGTGCGCCATGCGACTCGGCCGATCGGCGCCCATGCGAGGCGCTAGCCGGTAACAAACCCGTTTCTGATAATGCGACCTCGTTGAATTATTTTGTGTCGTGCGTATTTCCGAGCGGTCGGATTTGAGGGGCGAGCGGTAGAACGCTCGCCCTTTGTGCGCCACGATGCGGCACAATGTACCGCAAAAGCTGTTTGTATCCGGTACGAATCGTTCGTTGGTCTTTAATTCTTCTCAACGGAGGTGTTTGAGATGGCAAACGGATTGCTTTTAAGGCTTCGCGAGCGTGAGCTCAGCGCAAGTCCGGCGGAGCGCAATGTCATCGCATACGTGAGTGCTCATCCGCATGAGGTGGTCGGGCTGTCCGTCCGCGGTCTTGCCGATGCCACGTTCTCCTCGCCCTCGAGCATTTTGCGCTTTTGCAAGCGCTTGGGTTTTGCGGGCTACAAGGAGTTCCAGCGCGAACTGATTGCCGAACTTGCGCTCCTGGGCGACAGAAAGGACGTTGCCCTCGAGGACATCTCCGTTGATGACAGCGTCGAACGTATCGTGGGGAAGGTGATGAAAAGCAACGTGCGCACGATCGAGGCGACGGCGCGAACACTCGATTACACCGTTTTGGAACGATGTGCAGCCTATCTTAAGCGGGCGCGCATGGTCAATCTGTTCGGTATTGGTGCTTCTCGCTTGGTTGCACACGATCTGGCACAAAAGCTCATGCGTGTCGACAAGGAATGCCATCTGTACGATGACTGGCACGACCAACTCTTGTGCGCCAAGAACATGCACGAAGGCGATATCGGCATTGCTTTTAGCTACTCGGGCTTAACGCAAGAAGTACTGGACTGCACCGCCGAGGCCCAACGCCACAACTGTCCCGTTGTGGCCGTGACCAAAGTAGATGGATCGTCCAAGCTCGCCACCATGGCCGATGCCGTGCTCGGCGTTGCTGCAAGCGAGCCCTTGGTCCGCAGCGGTGCCATGGCCTCGCGTATGGCTCAGCTTATGGTTGTCGATGCCCTCTACGCTGCTTACGTTGCGAGCGATTACGAACGGGCGACGCATGTCATTAAGCAAAACTACATCGAGAAACAGGAAAGAT
>CAJMAZ010000040.1:0-21792 GCA_905211535.1 uncultured Collinsella sp.
GAATACCTGTAGTCGCCGTCCCGTATACTCACCGGGGAGGCCAGGGGCTTTGCCCCCAAATCGTCCTCGGACATGGCAGGACCCCCGCTGTGCACTTCGTGCGGCGGGGGTCCTGCCGTCCTGCGGAAAGATTTGGGGGCAAAGCCCCTGGCCTCCCCTATGTTAACTTCGCCGGCGGCGGCTACAGGGACCTACACTCTGGAAAGTCGCCGGGCTGATGTTCTGCATTTTATTGATAGGGGCCCTTACTAGAGGCAGGCCTCGGCGATGCGCTTTTTGAGTTCGTCGATGCCGGTACCGGTCTGGGAGCTTGTGATGATCACGTTCTCGGCCGGGACGTTGAGCTGCTTTTTGATGGCTGCTGCCTGGCGGGCCTGCTGGGTGCGGCTGAGCTTGTCGGCCTTGGTGAGGCAGACGATAAAGTTGAACTCGTTGCCCTGCAGGTAGTCGATCATGTCATGGTCGAGCTTACTGGGATCGTGGCGAATGTCCACCAGCGATACAACCAGGTTAAAGCTGCGCTCGGAGTCGAAGAAGTCGCCGATGAGCTCGGCCCAGCGGTCGCGCTCGGCCTTGGAACGACGGGCGAAACCATAGCCCGGCAGGTCGACGAAGTGCACGTCGTCAGCCTCAAAGAAGTTGATGTTGCTCGTCTTGCCCGGCGTGCTCGAAACCTTGACCAGGTTCTTGCGGCCAAAAAGCTTGTTCATGATCGACGACTTGCCCACGTTGGAGCGGCCGACGAAGCTCACCTCGGGGCAGGTGGACTCGGGAATCTGCGAAACCTTGCCATAGCTGGCAACGAACTTGGCAAGCTGGTAGTTAATGGAATCGGCCATGGACACTCCTTGGTCGTAGGTTCTTACAAAACGGGCGTGCTATTGCGCGGCGGCGATACGACGAACGATGTCAAGCGTGATGCCGCTCGCGGTACGGGCGTACTCATCCAGATCGAACTCGCGCTCGCAAAACGCGTCATATGCCTCGTCACAATTATCGCTGATAGCGCGCAGCACCAGGCAATCGACACCATTCTTGGCCGCGATGTGCGCAATTGCCGTGCCCTCCATCTCGACGCAATCGGCATGCGTGGCCTCAATCGCAGCGTTACGCATGGCGTCACCCGTAACAAAGCGGTCACCCGTGGCGATAGTGCCACACAGGAACTGCTTGGGGTCCTTCTCCGCAGAATTCTCATCCGCCGAGGCATCCACAAATCCATGCTCGGCAAGCACGGCGGCGGCAACATCAGCCAACGCCGGCGTCGAGACAAACTCCTCGAGTCCCGGCGCCGACTCGGCGATGAGTGCCGTATCGGTATCCAGATAGCGCAGGCACTTGCCTATAACCACGTCGTTAATATGGAGCTTAGGGTTTAGGCCACCCGCAATGCCCGAAAACACAACGGCCTGCGGGGCATATTTGCTGATGAGATGCTGCGTTGCGGCAGCGGCGTTCACGGTCCCCATGCCTGCTGTCGTGGCGACTACTGTCAGACCCGAAAGCCCACCGTTCACAACGGTCAAGCCCGCCTCCTGCGCCTCATGCGCGCCACTCAGCTCTTCCTTAATCTGCGCAACCTCTTTTTCGAGTGCGCCTATGATCGCGATGGTTGCCATGCCATCCCCCAAATCCGTGCAAATTGCTTATCCACGGTATGGTACCAGCATTTTGGTTCTTTCACTTTTCACGAAGTCGCTAGGCCAACGAGGACCGCACATCATAGAGCGCCTTTGCAATCGCGGTCACAGCCTCGCTCGACTGGTCGCTCCATGGCATCGATGTCATGATGCTCATGACATAGGTACGGCCATCGATGTCGATAAGGCCCGCATCGCATGTCGAATAGCAACCATCCTCGCTAATCCAACCTGCCTTGTTGCGCACCAAAACCTGCTCATCGGCAATCCCATCAACCTGCTCATCGGCAATCCCATCACGAATAAATGATCGGGCCGTAGAGGCCAAAAGGCCCGACAGCCATTGTGACGTCTCGGTGTCACGACTCAAATACCCACTCATCTCGCGCCACAACTTGGCCGAGGTGCGCGCGCAGTAGGTTGGGAAATCGCTCATCGGATCGAGCGCGACCTCGTCTTCGACGCCGAGCGCGGCAATCCAATCCTCGTAGCCATCTTGGTCAAACGTTGCACGTAATGCGATAAACGAGTCGTTATCCGAGTTGACGATCGAGGCCTCGATGAGTTCGCGAACCGTCAGCCAGCCCATACTGTAGCCGCCATAGGTGCCCAGAGTATCATCGAGCGATACTTGTCCTGTCTCGACCAGAGATTCGCAGACGTAGAGCACATAGAGCGCCTTATAACTGCTCGCACCGTACACCTCGGCGTCCGCGTTATACGTCACGCCCTTGCCGCTCGATAGGTCGTAGAACACTACGCCCACATCGCCCAGCTCCTGCGCCTGACTCAGGGCGTCTTGGAGCGCGGCGAGGCTCTCATCCTCCAGGGCGGGGATCTGGTCATCAACCAGTGAGAAGGTCTGCACAGTATCGCCTGAGGGAATATCGTTAAAGTCCGCCTTCGAAAGCCTCGTCTTGAGGCTCGCTGTCGACAGGGTTTGGCTTGCGGTGGCTTTAGATTCAGAGACTTTTTTTTGCGTCTGTACCGTTGACGCATCTGAGTGTGCCATTCGCTCCGACGCGTAGGTTTTGGCGGTAATTCCGAGGATAATAACCGCCAACGTTAGCATCCCAATGGCAGCAATCTTCGTCACGCGGATGCGAGCGTCAGCGAGGCCACGCGAAGACGTGCCCTTCGTCTCATATCTGCTGCTATGCTGCGGCACATACTCGTCCCGCGATGCGTTATTTCGCACGTGGTCTCCTGATTGCTACCGTTTTATATACGAGCAGCATAATACCGAGCAGGCATTTCTTTCCAAAGATATTCAGCGGCGTTTAAGGCGTCTTTAAAGAAACCACAAGCGTTTCTATGCAAATACACCGATTCTGTTACGCATCTCCGCCCAAAACGAAGTTGCGGTGGAATAGTTCCTATTTGGGCGGCATAAGCCGAAAAACAAGAACTATTCCACCGCAACTTGACGGGGCTCTTTGGCAATCAACTTGGTGCCCAGGGGTACTCATTTAAGTCTGTCCCCAATGAGTGCCTGAAAATGGCTCGCTAGCCGATGGCGTTTTTGAGTTCCGCGCGGCGCTTTTTCATGCCGGTCATGACGGCGTTGCGCAGCTCGGGCATGCGCGCGGTATCCATCTGTGGAACGCCATCAAGCTTATAGGGAATCCCCAGCTGCTCATACTTGACGACGCCCATCGTGTGATACGGCAGCATTTCCAGGCCGACCACGTTATGCCATGGAGCGATTAGACGACCGAGTGCCTCGCACTCCTCCACTGTGTCGGTAATGCCCGGCACCACCACGTGACGAATAACAACCTTGATCTTGCGACGCGCGAGCTCATCACCAAACGCCAGAATGCGTGCGGGATCGCAACCGGTCAGCTTTTTATGCTCGACGGGATCGGCGTGTTTAATGTCGAGCAGCACCATATCGGTCTCGTTGAGTACGGCATCGAACTTCTCGGGATGCGCGGGATCGAACGCATAGCCGCAGCTATCCAAGCAGGTATGCACGCGACCATCGGGGTTATTGTGCATGGCGCGGAACAGGTCGGCTAAAAACGCGGGCTGCAGGAGCGGCTCGCCGCCGGACACCGTAATACCGCCGCTGCGGTAAAACTCATGGTTGCTCTGGAACTCGTCCATCAGGTGCTCGACGGTCACCATGGTGCCGCCGTTAACCGACCAGGTGTCGGGGTTGTGGCAATACGCACAGCGCATGGGGCAGCCCTGAACAAACACCACAAAGCGGATGCCGGGTCCATCGACCGTTCCCATCGTCTCAATCGAATGCACGCGGCCCAGGGCAAACGCGGAGTCCTCAGGACGAGCGTCCACACCCTCGAGCGTCATCTCAGCCATTCCCGCTACCTTGCCTCTCATTGGTTTTAGCTACATAAATGCCAGAGTCATTCTAGCCTATATGCTTGATGGCGAAACGGTTTAGCGGTCAATTGGATTGTCCTATTTGGCCCCATGCAAAAGCGACGGGAAGGTTGTCGCAACCCGCCCGCCGTCAAGGCAATAGAAATCGATAGACGCCAGGCTTTACGCCTTGAGCGTGAGCACCGCGCCGAAGGCGGTCGGGCCGCAATGGCTCGAGATGACGCCGCCAACCTGAGTCCAGGTAATATCCTTAAAGCCCAGGTCATGCGCATAGACCTCCATGTCGTCGCGCAGCTCCTGGGAAAGGCCCACCGAATACGCCAGGCCAATGTGCGAGTAGTCGATCTCGCCCTTCGCAACCATGTGGTCAATAAAGGCACGGGCGCATTTGAGCATAGAGCCGCGGAACTTCTTGGTCGCCACGAACTTGCCGCCCGTCACCTCAATGCAGGGCTTAATCTTGAGCAGGTGGGCGCCAAGGAATGCCACGTTGGACAGACGACCGCCCGCCTTAAGGAAGGCTAGGTCGGTAGGAACAAAACCCAGAAGCACACGGTCCATGACGGAATTCGTAAAAGCAAAAATCTCGTCGACGGTGGCATCGGGGTGAGCCTCGATGTATTTGGCGGTCTCGACGACGACGAGCGACTGGCCCACCGAGACAAAGCGCGTGTCCATGGAGAACACGTAGTCGCGGCCCTTAGCTGCAATCTTAGAGGACTGATGCGAGCAGGTCGTGGCCTCGGAGTACGCAAGATGCAGAATGGTCGCATCGGGCTGCTCGGCATGGATACGGTCGTACACGTGAGCAAAATCCGCAGGCGCGCAGCCACTGGTCTTGGGCATAACGCCAAACTCGTTGCAGCGCGAATAAATCTCGAGCGGATCGATCGAGCCGTCCTCGACGGTCTCGTCACCAATCGTGACATGCATGGGCACGCGCGCGATGCCGTAGCGCTCGCAGAGCTCCGGCGTCACATCCGACCCAGACTCAACCACGATTACATACTTGCCCATTCTTATCACGACCCATCTCGACGTTGGCTTTTCAATACATGACATGCGCGCCGCGCTGTTGCACAACGGCATCTAAGCGCCAAAGAGACGCCGCCCCTTGCGCACAACAAAGGACAGCGTCTCCCTGGAAAACTCCGTGCTTAGCTGAGATTCTACACGGTTTATTAAGGAGTGTTACTTATTCCGCAAACGGTCGCTATACGCGATAAACGGTAGTTGGCCGCGGCAGCTGCGACACATTCCGACCAGCAAGTCCAATCGTGCTCCATGCACGGTTAATGAGCGAGGCGGTAGAAATCCATCGACGCCGCACCCTCGGCGTGCAGCGCCATCGCCGGAACCGCCGACGAATAGGTACGGCTCGTAAGTGCTGCCTCGCCACCGTTGGCAAAAATCTCGACCATCGTAGTGTCCGAAAGCACGCGCAAATCGCGAAGCTCGCTGAGCTCGATCGACCTCTGGTCGCGCCCATAGCCTTCGTCACCCATGTCGAGGGTAAGCATCCCGTCCGTATAGCGCACAAAGACACCCTTGCGGATTTCGAGCTCGATCATCTTGGCTCCCTCACAGGAAACCACGACATCAAACAGGCGTCCCGGCTCCTCGACGGTCTCTCCGCCTACAGCACGAACGCAGCCGCCGCGCATCCTCTCAATCTCGTGCGCCGGCTGCTGGCAGAGCTTGCCGCCGCGCATGCTCAGCTCTCGCGGCACCGTCAACGCGCACTGCCACCCGCGCGCCACCGTCGGGCTTTCTGCCGTCGCATCGGGACATCCCGACCATCCGATCATCAAACGCCGACCCGCAGCATCCTCAAAGGACTGCGGTGCGTAGAAATCAAAGCCGGCATCGACCATCGGGGGCATGCTCTGCCCGGCGATCTTAAAACTCGGTGCCTCCCAATCGGCCTCGATGGGAAACCACACGCACTGGTGCGGATTGCGGTAACGCCAGCCATCGGCGGGCACGCCCTGCGGACAGCAAACGAGAATAAGCTCGCCATCAAGCTCAAATAGATCGGGGCACTCCCACATAAAGCCAAACTTCTCGCCCAGCTCAATGCGCGTCGCATAGCTCCAGTCCTCAAGATTGCGCGAGGTATAGACAAGCACGCAGCCACGATTGTCTTTCGTACGAGCGCCGAGAACCATGTAGTAGATACCGTCGTGTTCAAGGATCTTGGGGTCGCGCACGTGCGTACCGATATCCTCGGGGTAATCGACCGGCCCAACAGCTATGCGCTTCTCGCCCAATTCGTCGGGATTCTCGGCAACCATATGAATCTGGTTTTGCTCACGGCCCGTCAACACGTAGTCGTAATCATCGCGGTCAAAATGCTTAACGTTGCCGGTATAGAAGTAGTGAATCTTGCCATCACGTACAAAGGCAGAACCAGA
The DNA here is from genome assembly GCA_905211535.1 of uncultured Collinsella sp. Lineage (GTDB taxonomy): Bacteria > Actinomycetota > Coriobacteriia > Coriobacteriales > Coriobacteriaceae > Collinsella. The sequence continues at coordinate 6,404 of CAJMAZ010000040.1, forward strand.
ATACGCTCCACTCGAATCCAAATCGGAATCGGGGAACAGCACGGGGCCGTGATTCTCGTACGTCACAAAATCCTTTGTCGTCAGATGGTTCCAAAGCACTGGACCGCCATGCGCAGCATCGAACGGATCGTATTGATGATAGATGTGATACGTATCACCAATCTGCACCAAACCGTTGGGGTCGTTGAGCCAGCCAAGCTCAGGCTCCACATGGAACAGAAGTCTATCGGGGTCGGACGCGATGCGAGCCGCCGTCTCATCCTGTCCAGCTCGCCACTGCTCATAGTCCGCACGCATCACCTTGTTTTTTTGATTAAACATCGCCGTTGACTTTCTCGTCTATGGGGAAGGACGCTCGACTCACACGAGTCGAACGCCCTTCCCCAAATGGACTTTATCCTCAGATTACGCTGAACGGCTCAACTAGAAGCTGACATCGAAGCCAGCGCCAGCGCCCTCTTCATCGGTGGTCGGCACGCCCTTTGCCTTGTTGTAGGCAAAGATCAAGACGATCGGCACGATAAAGGCGATGAGATTGCCAGCCACATACCACACGAGCGTCTCGGGCGTGACGATGAGCAGGCCAAGCACGCCGGTCAGACCCTGACCGATGGCGCGCACCTCAAAGAGCTTCACGAAGGCACCGCCGCAGCCTGCACCGATGCATGCGCAGATGAACGGAATGATCGAGTAGCGCATGTTTGCAGCGAAGATAGCGGGCTCGGAGATACCGACCAGCGTCGGGATAAAGGACGACATGCAGATGTTGCGCTCTTTGGAATGCTTCTTGTGAATGAGATACATGCCGATGGCGCCGCCGCCCTGGGCGATGATGGAAACCGACCAGATGGCCTGGATGTAGTTGAAGCCGGTCGTGGCAACGAGGTTGGCCTCGATACCCTGGATGAACTGATGCGTACCGGTAACGACGAGCGGCTGCAGGAATGCGGCAAAGACAAAGGCACCGAAGACGCCCATCCTGTTGTACAGGATATCGATTACGCCGGCGAGGACGTCGCCGATCAGGTTGCCGAGCGGGCCGAACACGGTGAACAGGGCGACGTTAGCAAGAATCAGGGTAACAGTCGGGACAAAGACGAACGAAACGACCTCGGGGATGTACTTCTGGGCAATCTTTTCGACCTTGGCCATAAACCAGGCAGTCAGGATTGCAGGGAACACGCCGCCCTGGAAAGCAACCATGGGAATGGAGAGCGGACCAAAGTTCCAGTACTCAGCACCCGTCGGGTCCATAACGAACGTGTTACGGTTCATGAGACTCGGGTGAACCATGACGATACCGACGAGGATGCCCAGGATCGGGTTACCGCCAAAACGCTTGACCGCGCTGTACATAACCAGGACAGGCAGGTAGTCGAACGTGGTGGCGATAATGGCAAAGAAGCTTGCGAGGTTCTTGAGGAACTCGCTGTGATCGGCGAGGCTGCCCTCCATGCCAAAGAGGCCGTTGGCAACGATCAGCGACTTAAGGCCGATGATGATAGCAGCGCCGACAAAAGCGGGAATGATGGGGATAAAGATGTCCGAGAATACCTTGAGGACCGAGAAGAACTTGCCCTTCTTGTCCGCCTCGGCGCCCTTGACCTCGGAAGCGCTGATCTCCTTAACGCCCGTCAGAGCCATAAACTCATCGAAGACCTTGTTGACGGTACCGGTACCGAAGACGATCATGAGCTGGCCGCTGTTGTACAGCACGCCCTTGACGCCATCGATGTTCTCGAGCTCGGCCTTGTTGTACTTGCTCGTATCCTTGAGCACCAGACGCAGACGCGTAACGCAATGCGTGGCGCCCTCGATGTTCTCCAGACCGCCGACGTTATCGACGACTTGTTGAGACACTACTTTGTAGTCCATGTTCCTCTCCATTCCCTTACGAAATCATAAAACGTTTTGATGCCATTACAGAGACGCGATCGTTGCATTTGCGCACTTGAGCGTACCGTCGGTGACCGTCAGCGCCACACCCTGGCCCTGCTTATTGCAGAAGCGCGCGTTAAGCGCAACATCATCGACAAAGATGGTCGCAATATCGTCGTCAACGACCAGGCGCACATGGTGAGTGCCCTCGCCCTTAAAGAACAACGGACGCTCGAGGCCCATGTTGTTGACCTGGAACCACGGATACTGGGGGGCCGCCGTAAACTCGAGCTTGCCCTCACGCAGGTTGGCGCGGAACTCATAGGCAAGACCGGACTCGGCGTCCTCGGCAAGCTTCACCGAGAAGCCGGCAGCGTCACCGGCGAGCTCGATGTCGGCATCGAGCATATAGGTGGAACCGGCATCCGCGGCGAGCACCTGCTCGACCTTGCCCGACTCGCAGGAAAGCTCAAAGGCCTCGACTGCCTTAGCCTCGCCAAAGGCGCCAAGCATGCTGTCGGGGAGCTTGGTGCCGAGCGTTCCGTCGGCACGCTGAACGATCTCGAGGGGCATAAAGGTGCCACCCCACAGGTAAGAGCTGGGGTCGCCGCCCTCGTCACGCGTAGGAACCCAACCAAAGAGAACGCGGCGCTCGCCGTCAAATGCGGTACGTGCGGCATAGTACGCGCGGCCATCGAAGGAATCGTCCGCAGGAGTGATCCAAGGACCGTTGATAGAGCGAGACATGCGGTAACGGGTCTTGTTGCCATCACTGTACTCGGAGAACACCAGATACCACCAGTCGCCCATCTTAAAGAGATCAGGCATCTCGAACATGGTGTACAGGCCCGGATTCCACCAGTCGCCCTGGAACTCCCAGGTATCCAGGTCCTTGGAGGTGAACTTGACCAGACGACCGGTCATCAGACGCTTGTCCTCGCCCACACGCGTGCCGAGGATGAGCATGTACTCTTCGTTCTCCTCATCCCAAAGCACAAAGGGATCGCGCCAGTTGCGGTCATCGTAACCCTCCTGGGGCGGAAGCAGCGTCTCGGCGATGTTCTTCTCCCACTTGACGGCGTCGTCACTCGTTGCGTGAAGAAGAACCTGCTTCATCAAGCGTGCCTTGACCTTATCGCGATTGCAACCAGTGTAGAGCGCATGGTACTTGTCGCCCACCTTAAACACCGTGCCGGCATAAACATACTGGTCGACTTCCTCGTCGCCGCCACGCTCAAGGCTCTCGCCAAAGTCTTTGTAATTGACGAAGTCCTTGGTTGTCGCGAGTGCCCAGCCAAACGGCTCTCCGAAAGGTCCGGGGTTACGCGTGTCACGCTGATGATAGAGATAGAACGTGCCGTCCTCGCCGTACGGCATGATGTCGCCTACCCAAATTCCCTCAGGCTGGTAATACACCTTGTGCATCCGAGACTTCCTTTCTCACGAGATACTAACTCGGTACAACTGCAAGATATGTCAATCGTTTTCATATGTCAAACGTTTTCACACCAATACGTCTTTTCGCAGTTCCAGTCATCGGCAAACGGTTGACATATGCCGGCGAACGGTCATCAGAGGCGTTTGAGGAATTCTTTTGGCACGGGATGAACTACGCGGTTTTACCCTCAATGAGTTCAACGGGGAGCTTGATATTCGATTCGGGCTTTTCGCCGTTAACAAGAGCGATGATGGATTGCGCCGCGAGCTCTCCGATGCGATCGATATCTTGGCGTACGGTTGTTAAGTCAGGCATAAACGTCATGGTGCGGTGGGCACCATCCGCGCCCACGACCTTAATATCGTCCGGAGCGCTCAAGCCGCGCTGCTTCATAACGTTGAGACAGATGGCCGCCATCGTGTCGTCTCCCGCAAAGATGCCGTCAATATCGGGGTTCTCATCGAGGATCTTCGCAACGACCGCGCTCTTTTCGTCGTCGGGCTTAACGAACTCGACCTCACGGACAAGCACGGGCAAACCGGCCTGCTCAACAACATCGAGGTAGGCATCGGTACGCTTATTGGCAGGCATGCGCATGCGGCTATTGCTGCGCAGGCACAGGATGCGCGAACACCCGTCATCGATCAGGCGACGCGTGGCAAGTTCGCCGATGCTATAGCTGTCGCTCGCAATCTGAACAGAGGCTTCGCCAAGGTCGCAGTCGATACCAACCAGACTCAATCCCATCTCGGCATACGCCTCGGCACCGATATTAAGCGAGTTGACGATGACGCCATCAACCATATTGCGTCGAAGCATGTCGATATAAGAGCGCTCAAGCTCGGGTCGATTGGCGCTATTGCACAGCAGCATCTTAAAACCGTTTTCGGCCAGGGTATGCTCAATGACTTGAACCACTTGGGCATGAAACGGACTGCTGACATAGGGGACGATCATACCGATAAGATTCAGGCGACCGTTGAGCATGGCACGGGCGATATCGTTGGGCGTATAGTTGATGCGCTTCATCGCGGCATGGACCTTATCGCGGGTTTCCTGACTAATGTAGCCGCGATTATTAAGCACGCGAGATACCGTAGTAGGCGAAACCCCCGCCACCGCTGCAACTTCCTTGATGCCAGGCTTAGCAGAATCCTTAGAACGAGCGCCCTCGCGAGCCATAGCACCCTCCCCCATCAACATGTCATACGTTTACATACGAACAAAGCATACCCCAACAACAGCGGGAAAACGGTAACAGTACAAGTAAGTAAACGACTCATCCAAATAATTAGGAGAGTTCCGCCTAAAGGGTGACTCCAAAGGACCCCACATGGCCGGTTTTGGGTTATTTTCCAAAACATCCCGCAGGACGCGAGAAGCCCCCGCCGCACGTAGTGCGCAGCGGGGGCTTCTCGCATGTCCGAGGACGTTTTGGAAAATAACCCAAAACCGGCCCCAGTAACCCTGCAGGAGTTGAGTCCCTTTAGAACTTGTCGTGGAAGGTACGCGCAATGACCTCGTCCTGCTGCTCCTTGGTGAGCGTGTGGAAGTTCACGGCATAGCCGGAAACGCGGATGGTCAGCTGCGGGTACTTCTCGGGGTGAGCCTGAGCGTCGAGCAGCGTCTCACGGTTGAAGACGTTGATGTTCAGGTGGTGGCCACCCTTCTCGGCGTAAGCGTCGAGCATGTGGACCAGGTTATCGGCCTGGGTCTCGGAAACTTCAGAAACCTTCATAATGTGTCTCCTTCGATTAATAGGCGCCGGCCGAAACCGGCGCGCTAATCAGTAATCGTTATTGTTAGTATAGCACTAACAATAGTTACTCGCCCAGCTGATCAAGGTCGATATCGCCAAAGAACACCTGGTCCTCCTTGCCGAGCGCACTCGGGATGATGGAGAAGGTGTTGGAAATGCCGTCCTGAGCATCGCGGAACGGGAGCTTGGAAACCGAAGACAGCGAAGCGATGGCGCCATGGCTATCGCGCTTGTGCATGGGGTTAGCACCCGGGGCGAACGGCTGGCCAGCCTTGCGGCCGTCGGGCGTGGAGCCGGTCTTCTTACCGTACACGACGTTGGAGGTAATGGTCAGAACCGAGGTCGTGGGCACGGAGTTGCGGTAGGTGTCGTTCATGCGGATGTACTCCATGAACTGGTGCACAACGTCGTGAGCGATCTGGTCGACGCGGTCGTCGTCGTTACCGTACTTGGGGAACTCGCCCTCGGTCTCGAAGTCGACGATGATGCCGTTCTCGTCACGGACGGGGTGGACCTTGGCGTACTTGATGGCGGACAGGGAGTCAGCCACGACGGAAAGGCCAGCGATGCCCGTAGCGAACCAGCGGTGCACGTGCTTGTCGTGCAGAGCCATCTGGATGCGCTCGTAGCAATACTTGTCGTGCATGTAGTGAATGATGTTCAGCGAGTTGACGTACACGCCAGCAAGCCACTTCATCATGTCGTTGTACTTGGCCACAACGTCGTCGTAATCGAGCGTGTCGCCCTCGACGGCGCGGTACTTGGGGCCGACCTGCTTCTTGGAGACCTCGTCAACACCGCCGTTAAGTGCGTAGAGCAGGCACTTGGCCAGGTTGGCGCGGGCACCGAAGAACTGCATCTCCTTGCCGATGCGCATGGAGGACACGCAGCAGGCAATGCCGTAGTCGTCGCCGTGATAGACGCGCATGAGGTCGTCGTTCTCGTACTGGATCGAGGAGCTGGCGACGGAAGTCTTGGCGCAGAACTTCTTGAAGTTCTCGGGCAGACGGGTCGACCACAGAACGGTCATGTTGGGCTCGGGGCTGGTGCCCATGTTCTCGAGCGTGTGCAGGTAGCGGTAGCTCATCTTGGTAACGAGCGTACGGCCGTCAACACCCATGCCGCCGATGGACTCGGTGACCCACTGCGGGTCGCCGGTGAACAGGGCCTGGTACTCGGGGGTACGGGCGAACTTGACCATGCGGAGCTTCATGATGAAGTGATCCACGAACTCCTGGATCTGCTCCTCGGTGAAGGTGCCGTTGGCAAGGTCGCGCTCAGCGTAGATGTCGATGAACGTAGAGGTACGGCCGATGGACATAGCAGCGCCGTTCTGCTCCTTGACGGCAGCGAGGTAGGCGAAGTACATCCACTGGATGGCCTCCTGCGTGTTGGTAGCAGGGTTGGAAATATCGAAACCATAGGTCTCGGCCATCATCTTGAGCTCGCCGAGGGCGCGGATCTGCTCCTGCAGCTCCTCACGATCGCGGATGTTGTCGGCGGTCATGACCGTCGGGGTGGAAGCCTTCTGGGCCTCCTTGTCCTTGATCAGGTAGTCGACGCCGTACAGGGCAACGCGACGGTAGTCGCCGATGATGCGGCCGCGGCCATAGCCATCGGGCAGACCGGTGATGATGTGAGCCGAGCGGCAGGCACGCATCTCGGGGGTGTAAACATCGAAGACGCCGGCGTTGTGGGTCTTGCGCTCGAAGGTGTAGCGCTCGACAACGTTCTCGTCGACCTTGTAGCCGTGCTGGCTGGCAGCCTGGCAAGCGATGCGGATACCGCCGTTGACGTGCAGCGCGCGCTTGAGCGGCTTGTCGGTCTGGAGGCCGACGATGGTCTCCTTCTCGCGGTGGGCGTTATCGATGTAGCCAGCGGGGTGGCTCACGATACCCGTGACGGTCTTGGTGTCCATATCGAGGACACCGCCCTGCTCGCGCTCCTTAAGCAGCAGGTCGAGAACCTCGCCCCACAGCTCCTTGGTACGCTCGGTCGGGCCGGCGAGGAACGACTCGTCGCCCTCGTAGGGGGTGTAGTTCTTCTGGATGAAGTCTCGGACGTCAACCTCTCCCGTCCAAATGCCTTCCTTGAAGCCTTCCCATGCCTCCTGCATTGTGTAACCACGCTCCTAGTTACGTGTAATGCGGCGCTCTCTCACACCGCTGCTTATTGAATTCTTGAGTTTTCGGCTTGCATTACCGGCTTCTTCCGTTCTTCACCACACGTTGGTACAGGGAAAAACGTTTGTCCACCTTGGAACTACAACCCAAAACCCAAGATTTCACCCGTCTGAGAAGGATAACATAGCCACCCTCTCCATCTGGGCTGTTATATGTTTCTTTTTTTATATCATAAGGGCGTTTTTTACAAACCCGCAGGAAATGCGAGCGCGAACAACTACCGTTCACCGATTTGTATGTTATTTTTCCTTGCCTTTGTACGACGTTCGCTCTAGCTGTTATGCCAGCTTTAGCAGGGTAAAGTGCCTCTGAGTAGGCTTGGGACATGCCTAACGATCTGCCCCAAACTTTACTGGCACCGACGGTGTACGGAGGTCGACTAAAGGTAGTTTTCTAGGCATGTCCCAAAATCTACCGTATAGGGCGCGCGTGCAGGGGTATCATCTTTCACCGGAAATAGTTTCTAGTGTTAGGGGTTTTCGGTGGAAGATACCGATTTCCGTGAACTTGGGCGTCAGCTCCTTACCGAGTTCGGCAGCATGCATCAGCGCATTTCGCGTTTTGCGGACAAAGCCCTCGGCGGCGAGATGGCCGTCATGCGCGCCCTCATACTCGCCGGCGGTTCGCTCACGCCGAGCGAACTCGCTGATCGCGCCTGGGTCTCGAGCGCCCGCATCGCCAATATCCTACGCGCCCTCGAAGCCAAGGGCTGGGTCGAGCGCGAGCACTCAAAGACTGACCGTCGTCGCGTACACGTCATAGTGACCGACAAGGGATTCCAGGATCTCGAAATCAAACGTCGGGAATTCGAGGCCCGCACCGCGGCTTTCCTCGAGCAGCTCGGCGAAACAGATACCCAAGAGATGGTGCGCCTTCTTAGGCGTGCCAACGAAATTATCGACCGCAATCAAGAAAGGAGAGATGCCGAGTGAGGATTCTCAAGCTCTTTAAAAAGCATATCCTGGCACTGTTCGCAGCTATCGTGCTTATCGTAATCAGCTGCAACGCCGATCTGGCGCTGCCTACCTATATGAGCGACATCGTCGACGTGGGTGTGCAGCAAGGCGGCATCGCCTCGCCCGTACCCGACACCATCCGCGCCGAATCGCTCGACGACCTTGAACTCTTTATGAGCACCAAGGACGCCAAAGCTGTGGAGGCCGTGTTTAGCAAGGCTGACAAAAATGGCATTCGAACGTATAAGGGCACCGAGGAAGAGCGTGCCGACGGCAGCAAGATTGCCGACATTATGAGCCTGCCCGAGACCGTCGTTCTCGCCTTCAACCAAGGCATTGACGCTGACTCCATGGGAGACATGACCGGCACGTCCAACGAATCTGGCAACAGCGCCGCCCAGGCCATGCCCACCCCCGAGCAGATGGCGGCGATGACGCCCGAGCAGCTCGCCGAGATGCAGCGGAAGGCCGCTGCGGCGCAGAACATGCAAAAGCAGATTGATGCCGACGGCGGTAAGATCACCATGAAGAGCCTGCGTCTAGGCGTTGAAGGCGGCCTAATCGTCCAGGACAAGCTCGTCGAGGGCGCCAACGATATGGCTGACAAAATGGGCTCCATGTCGGGCTCCATCGTCACTCAGCGCGCCGTGAGCTATGTGCAGGACGAGTACAAGGCACAGGGCATCGACCCCGCCGACGTACAGAACGCCTACCTAAGCCGCATGGCGACCACGATGTTTGGCCTGTGCCTGGTGTCGCTCGTCGCCACCATCCTGACCGGTGCCGTGGCTTCGCGCACCGCCTGCTCCATCGCCCGCGACCTGCGCCGCGAGACCTTCAACAAGGTTATGCACTTCTCGCCGGCCGAGGTGGGCAAGTTTAGCCAGGCCTCGCTCATCACCCGCTGCACCAACGACATTCAGCAGATTCAGATGGCCGCAACCCTGTTTATCCGCATGTGCCTGATGGCCCCCGTCATGGGCATCGTCGCCGTCATGCGCGTCCTGGCCAACCACACCGGCTTGGAGTGGACCATCGCCGTGGCCATCATCGCGGTCTCGGCCGTCGTCGGCGTGCTTATGGGCCTCACCATGCCCAAGTTCAAAAAGATGCAGAGCTTTGTGGACCGCGTGAACCTTACCGCCCGCGAGCTGCTCGACGGCCTGATGCCCATCCGCTCGTTCAACCGCGAGGAGCATGAGCTCGAGCGTTTTGACAAGGCTTCGCTCGACCTGATGACCACGCAGCTCTATACCAACCGCGCCATGAGCTTTATGATGCCGCTCATGATGCTCGTCATGAACTGCATCACCGTGCTTATCGTCTGGTTTGGCGCGCAGGGCGTGTCCGACGGCGTGATGCAGGTCGGCAACATGATGGCGTTCATCTCCTATACCATGCAGATCGTCATGGCGTTTATGATCCTCACCATGGTTTCGGTCATCCTGCCGCGCGCCGAGGTCGCAGCCGAGCGCGTGGAAGAGGTCATCACCTGCCCCACCAGCATCAACGACCCTGCCTCGCCCAAACTGCCTGCGACCAGCGCGCCACGCGGTGAGCTCACCTTCCGCGACGTGAGCTTCCAGTATCCCGATGCCCGCGCCGACGTCATCAGCGGCGTGAACTTCACCACGCACGCCGGCCAGATGCTCGGCATCATTGGCTCCACGGGCTCGGGCAAGTCCACGCTTGTACAGCTGATTCCGCGCTTATACGACGTCACGGGCGGCAGCATTTCGCTCGACGGCATCGACGTGCGCGACATGACCCTTTCCGAGCTGCGCCGCCGCATTGGCTACATCCCGCAGCAGGGACGCCTATTCTCGGGCACCGTCGAGAGCAACCTCAAGTTTGCCGGCGACATGGTGAGCGATGATGACATGCACCAGGCCGCGCGCATCGCACAGGCCGAGGACTTTATCGCCGAGCGCGAGGGCGGTTACGACTCCCCCGTCAGCCAGGGCGGCTCCAATGTTTCGGGCGGTCAGCGCCAGCGCCTGGCCATCGCCCGCGCGTTGGCCAAAAAGCCCGAGGTCGTGGTGTTCGATGACTCGTTTAGCGCACTCGACTACAAGACCGACGCTCGCCTGCGCGAGGAGCTGGCCAAAAACGTCACTGACGCGGCACTCGTGGTCGTGGCCCAACGCATCGCGACCATCATGCACGCCGACCAGATCATCGTGCTCGACGACGGCCACGTGGTGGGCACCGGTACGCACGAGGAGCTGCTGCACAGCTGCCCTGCGTACCTGGAGATCGCACAGTCGCAGCTTTCCGCCGAGGAACTGGGGCTCACCCAAGAAGAAATTGCAGCCGTTATGGAAGGAGGCGAGCACTAATGGCAGACGAGACCAAGACTCAGATTCCCAAGCCCACCCGCCAGCGTGGTCCCATGGGCCGCATGGGCGGCATGCGTCGTGGCGAAAAGGCCAAGGACTTTAAGGGCACCATGAGGCAGCTGCTCGGCTATATCGGCCAGCACAAGATTGCCGTGTTTGCCGCCGTCGCCTTTGCCGTGTGCTCGGTCATCTTTAACATTGTGGGACCCAAGGTGCTCGGCCAGGTTACGACCAAGCTGTTCGAAGGCCTGGTCGCCAAGGTCAACGGCACCGGCGACGTTGACTTTGACTGGATTGCCAAGACGCTCGGCTTTTTGCTCTGCCTGTATCTGGCGAGCTCTGTCTGCAGCCTGATCCAAGGCTGGCTCATGACCGGCGTCACGCAAAAGATTTGCTATCGCATGCGCAAGGAGATCGCCGCCAAGATTGCCGTCGTGCCGATGAGCTACTTCAACGGCCACAGCAAGGGCGACGTGCTCAGCCGCATCACCAACGACGTCGATACGCTCGGCCAGTCGCTCAACCAGAGCGTGACGCAGCTCATCACGTCGGTGACGCAGATTATCGGCGTGCTCGTCATGATGCTGTCGATCAGCCTGCCGCTCACCGGCGTCACCGTGCTCACGCTGCCGGCCGCCGCGATTATCCTGACCGTGATGATTCACTTCTCGCAGCCGTACTTCCGCGAGCAACAGCAAGTCCTTGGCACCGTCAACGGCATTATCGAGGAGGACTTTGCCGGCCAGAACGTCATTCAGGTGTTCGACCGCGCCGAGGCCTCGATTGAAGAGTTCGACCGTCAAAACGACCGCCTCTTTATTAGTGGCTGGCGCTCGCAGTTCCTGTCGGGCCTGATGATGCCGCTTATGAGCTTGGTGGGCAACATGGGCTACGTGGGCGTCGTCGTGGTGGGCGCGCAGCTCGCGCTGACCGGCAATGCCACGCCCGGCGACATCCAGAGCTTTATCCAGTACGTTCGAAACTTTACGCAACCCGTGCAGCAGCTGGGCAACGTGAGCAACACGATGCAGTCGATGGCTGCCGCTACCGAGCGCGTCTTTGAGTTCCTGGCCGCGCCCGAGGAGGAGCAGAAGGCCGACGCGCAGATTCCCGAGAAGCGCCCCGGCCACGTGGAATTTGACCATGTGAAGTTTGGCTACACGCCCGACAAGACCATCATCCACGACTTTAGCTGCGAGGCGCAGCCCGGCCAGACCATCGCCATCGTCGGTCCCACCGGCGCCGGCAAGACCACGCTCATCAAGCTGCTGCAGCGCTTCTACGATGTGGACGGCGGCTCGCTGCGCGTCGAGGGCATCGACGTGCGCGACTGGGACCGCGCGGCACTTCGCGGCGAGTTTGCCATGGTGCTGCAGGATACCTGGCTGTTTAACGGCACCATCCGCGAGAACATCCGCTACGGACGACCCGATGCAAGCGATGACGAGGTCGAGGCCGCTGCACGCGCCGCACGCTGCGATCACTTTATCCATACGCTCGCCGGCGGCTACGACTTTATGATCAACGAGGAGGGCACCAACCTGTCGCAGGGTCAGCGCCAGCTCGTGACCATCGCCCGTGCCATTTTGGCCGACCGCCCGGCGCTGATTCTGGACGAGGCGACCTCCAACGTGGATACCCGCACCGAGGAGCTCATCCAGCGTGCCATGGATGCGCTGATGCAGGGCCGTACCAGCTTTGTCATCGCGCACCGTCTGTCCACGATCCGCAACGCCGACGTGATCTTGGTAATCCGCGACGGCGACATCGTCGAGAAGGGCACGCACGACGAGCTGCTCGCCCAGGGCGGCTTCTACGCCGACCTGTACAACTCGCAGTTCGACGAAGCGGCATAGACTCCGCCGCAGAGAACGGATAATGCCCGAGAACGGGGGCGCAGGACCACCTGCGCCCCCGCTTTTTTGCTCTGCGGCCCTCGAAGTGCCTCCCCTGGAACCTGATTGACAGCTCCCTTCAAGCCCTGTGGACAAAAAATGGCAAATATGAGTACTGTTACCTTTTTAGTAACAGCCAAAACCGCCCCAAATGCCGTTTTCACGGCTTACACGCGTCCCTAAATTGATCAAACAGCCCCATAGCGGACTTATATGCGTTTGTATTAATGAACATTTTTTGCTGTTATGTCTATTATTTTGCGAAGGCAATATGATACTAAGATAGCAACCGTACTCATATTTGGCATTTTTTGCCCACGGGGTGTTTCCTGGGGAACCGACAATAGCCTTAGGGTCCCGCGCAACGCCACTCCCTCCCGGTATCCGCCGACGTTCCCCCATATAAAACCTGCCAAAATAAACCTGTCCCTTTTGGCAGGTTTCGGGGCGGCGAGGGGTTGCACTTTAGCGTGCGACAGCGGATAATGCCGAGCACTCGACAATACGCTTATTGCTCTTTCTATAGATTGAGGAGGCCCCTATGGCCATGGAATTCAAACGCAGGCTGCCGATCCCCATGGAGATCCGCGAGGAAATGCCGCTTTCCGCCGAGCTTACCGCCAAAAAGCAGGCATTTGACGCCGAGGTCGCCAAAGTCTTTACCGGCGAGGACGCACGCAAGGTGCTCATCATCGGCCCGTGCTCTGCCGACCGCGAGGATTCGGTGCTTGAGTACATGAACCGACTGGCCAAGACCGCCGAGGAGGTCAAGGACAAGCTCATCATCATTCCGCGCGTCTACACCAACAAGCCGCGCACCAAGGGCACCGGCTACAAGGGCCTTCTGCACAACCCCAACCCCGAGGCTCCCGACGACCTGCTCGAGGGCGTCAAGGCCATCCGCCATATGCACCTGCGCGTTATTGAGGAAACGGGCTTCTTCACCGCCGACGAGATGCTCTATCCGTCCAACTACCAATACCTCGTTGACCTGCTGAGCTATGTTGCCGTGGGCGCACGCTCGGTCGAGAACCAGGAGCATCGCCTGGTGTCGAGCGGCATTTCGGTACCCGTCGGCATGAAGAATCCCACTGCCGGCTCTACCACTGTTATGCTCAACTCCATTTACGCCGCGCAGGCGCACCAGAGCTTCATCTTCCGCAACTGGGAGGTCGAGTGCGACGGCAACCCGCTTGCACACGCCGTTATGCGTGGCTACATCGGTCTCGATGGGCGCACCTACCCCAACTACCACTACGAGCACCTCGAGCGCCTGGCCGAGCGCTATACCGAGCACGCCGGCTATGCCAATCCGGCAGCGGTCATCGACTGCAACCACGACAACTCGGGTAAGCGTCCGCTGGAGCAGTATCGCATTTGCAAGGAAGTGCTCGACAGCTGCCGCCGCAACGAGTCCATCTCCAAGCTGGTCAAGGGCTTTATGATCGAGTCCTACCTGGAGGACGGCAACCAGCCGGTCGACGGCGGCGTCTTTGGCAAGTCGATCACCGACCCGTGCCTGGGCTGGGAAAAGACCGACTACCTCATCCACGAGATCGCGGAGCGTATTTAGTTACGCGGTTTTACCAAACCGCGTAACGGCTCGACGCTGCAAACCCGCCAGGGCGGCAATCTCCCTTTCAACTTCGGCGGCATGATCAAAAGATCAATGCCGCCTCGTTTCAAGGCACCTTGCTCGCTCTGGCGGGTTTTCGCTGACGTTTTTTCGACCTGCATCGTTGCCAAGGTTGGCACCAATGACTAATGCGGTAACTAGCTACGTCGGTCCGCTTGACCGGCTGGGTTTCCGAGGTGCGGCAGATTGCCCTGAAAGAGGAGGGCATAGACCTTAAGGGTCATGCCCGACGATTGAAGGGCAAGGTGCCGTGTCTCGGAAAGCCAGACGATTAAGCGGACGGTTCCTGCTGCGTAATGCAGTGGATATTTCCGCCACCGAAGACGACCTGCTCGGACTGAACGCCGACGCACTTGTAGACGCCCTCGCCCCAGACCTCGTCGTAGATCTTCTGGAGCGTGTCAACGGCAAGCTGATCGTTCTCGTCGCCGTACTGCGGGACGATAACGCCGTGGTTGGTGACCAGGTAGTTCATGTAGGAGGCGATCAGCGGCTCGTCGGCAACGCGCGGCTCGGCGTTCTCGTCGGCGTCGATGGTGTCGCAGGAGGCCTGGTCCATGAACAGCGGGTTCACAGGCATGCAGAGCTTGTAGACCTTCATCTTGCGGCCCTTGGCGTCAACGGCGTTGGAAAGGGTCTCGTAGACAGCATGGCATTGCTCGTAGAACGGATACTCGGGATCGTCGGTCCAGATGCAGGCCATGACGCCCGGAGCGATGAACGTAGCGACATCATCGATGTGGCCGTTGGTCTCCTCGGGGTCGATGCCCTCCTTAACCCAGATGACCTTCTCGACACCCAGGTACTCCTTGAGGTGCTCGTCCATATAGGCGCGAAGTTCCTCGCTCCAGGGCTCAAACTTCTTGTGGAACTTGGGCCAGATGGACTCGGGATCCTCTTCCTCCTCCAGAACCGCAGAGCAGGTGCGGCCCGGGGAAAGCAGGCACTGGTCGGTCACGACCACGGTGCCTTCGCCGTCGACGGTAATGGAACCGCCCTCGAGGATCATGTCATCGGGACGATAGCGACGGCAGCCGGAAAGCTCAGCCATCTTAAGGGCAATCTGCTCGTCCTTGTCCCACGGGAAGTACAGGCCGTCGACAAGACCGCCATAAGCGTTGAAGTGCCAGTGGTTGGCGCGCTTATCGCCCTTGCCATTGATAACAAAAGTGGCAGCGGTGTCGCGGAACCAAGCGTCGTCGGTGGTCATCTCGATAACGGTGACGTTCTCGTCTTCCTCAAAGGCAGCCTTGCAGTTGGCGTAGTCGGCCTGGTTGGCGCACATGGTGACCGGGGTGAACTCGG
>CAJMAZ010000041.1:0-21671 GCA_905211535.1 uncultured Collinsella sp.
GCGTCGCCGTCGCGTGGCGGACGAGCTCGCCGACGCGCAGCCGCTCGCGGGTCTGACCTTCGTGCTCACCGGCACGCTCGTCAACCGCACCCGCGACGAGGCGGGCGCGGCGCTCAAGGTGCTCGGCGCCAAGGTTTCGGGTAGCGTGTCAAAGAAGACGAGCTATCTAGTCGCCGGCCCCAAAGCGGGCTCCAAGCTCACCAAAGCCGAGCAGCTGGGCGTACCCGTGCTGGACGAGGATGTACTCGAACAGATCTTGGCTACTGGTCAGGTGCCCCAGGCTTAAGGTATCGATAGTCAAATTGAAGAACCGCCCGGAAGCACGATGCCTTCCGGGCGGTTCTTACTTTGCTGGGGCAACCGGCACCGTGATCTGCGTCATGTAGGTTGCTGAGGGTGACCCTGCGGAGCGGTGTCGTTCCGGAGCGATAGAAGATTCATACAAAGCAAAGGGGCCCCGCAGTGAGGTCCCACAACGGGGCTGCCCCATTGTGATGAGTTTTATACACTTTAACATTAACATTAACGTGTATACTTAGCAGTGAAGATATATGTTGAGAGGAGCAGTTATGGTTACCGTCGCGTTTTCGGAACTGCGCCAAAACCTTACGCAGGTGGCCGAAAAGGTTGCCAATGAGGGCGAGGAGGTTGTGGTCTTCAAGCGGAGCAAGCCGTTGTTCAAGATCGTACCGCTCGACTATCAAGGCCCGGTTGCAGTGGAATATGACGCTGCCCAGGAGCGCGGGGGTGCAAAGCCGACGCGCGGCTCGGACAAGCCCAAGCGCGACGTGGGTACGATGTGGCATCCCAAGATTACCTGGAAGGAGATTCGCGAGATGCTCGCGGAGAATGAGGACTACCAGGAGTATCTCGATATCGTGGCTAACATGCCAAAGGGAACGCCGCTCGATACGATGACGGTTGAAGATGAAAAGCGCGTCGCGAGGGAGCGCTACCTATGAGAGCATTTCTCGATACCAATTTTCTGCTCGATTGCGTGCTGCCGGGCCGGCCGGAGCACGCAGCGGCGCAAACGATCAAGGGGCTCGTCGACGTGGGGCTTATCGAAGGCGTTGTTTCGGCCTGCTCTCTCAAGGACGCGTACTACATTCTCACTAAACAGGCAGGCGAGGCGCGCGCCCGCGAGGTGGTGCGCGACTGTCTTAAGAGCTACTCGGTAGAGCCTCTCGACCAAGAAACTTGTTTTACCTCCGCCTATTCCGATGAGCCGGACTTTGAGGACGGCTGTATCCGCGCGATGGCCGAGCGTGCCGGCGTGGACTTTATCATCACGCGTGACCGCGCCGCTTTTGTGCGCTCGACCATCAAGGCCTTCTCGCCTGCAGAGTTCATCCGTGCGTTTCCGATTCCGGAGGAGTAAAACCGCCATATCGGGGACTGTCCCCGGCGTTTAGCGAGCTTGTTGGGAGGCTCCTGGTCCAGTGACTGTTACAAAAAACGGCTATAGCAAATTTGTTGTACTTCGATCCGAGGACTATGACCTCATGGTTCAGGAACAGGCTAAGGCTCGTCTGATGGCTCGTATAGCTGTGGCCGAGCGGGAGCGTGCTGCTGGCACGGCGCGTGATGCCTTTGAGGCTCTCGATGACCTTGAGACAAAATATGGCCTATAACGTCAAGATTTTGCCTTCAGCCGAACGTTATCTAGGCAGTTCTTATCTGAACGGGGCAACGGGCACCGTGATCTGCGTCACGTAGGTCGCCGGGTCGTCGCTGATGATGTCGTCGATGAGGGCGATCTCGCGTTGCCCCGCTACGCTACCAGTTTGTCAAAAGCCCCGCGGCGGTTGAGCACGGTAAACGCGACAACACAGATGACTGCCGACAAAATCGATCCGCACGGCGAAGCGATACCCATGGGAAACAACGTATCGGAATAGGCGTTCGACAGCAGCCACGCGCCCGGCACGCGAATGAGCGCCACGGCCAGCACGTTGTGCGCAAAGCCGATGTAGCTCTTGCCGTATGCAGCGAAAAAGCCGCTAAAGCAAATGTGGATGCCGGCAAAGATTGCATCGAAAATGTAGCTGCGCATATAGCCGGTGCCGGCCGCGACCACCGCGGCGTCCTTGGCAAAAAAGCCGATAAACGCCGGTGCCACCAGCCACATCAGTATCGTGATCAGGCAGCCATACACTACCGAGATGGTCATGGCATCCTTGAGCACCTGACGTGCACGATCGCCCTTGCCTGCGCCGGCGTTTTGCGCCGTGAGCGCGCTGACGGTGGCGCCCATGGAGCTCGGCACAATGAACAAAAAGCTGATCATCTTTTCGACCAGGCCCACGGCGGCGGCGTCGACGAGCCCTCGGTGGTTGGCGATGACGGTGATAAACATAAACGCCACCTGGATGCAGCCGTCCTGCACGGCCACGGGCACGCCGATCTTAAGAATGCTGCCGAGCACCTCGGGCTGGGGGCGCAGGTCGCTGCGCTTAACGTGGATATTCGTGCGGCGGCTCTTGAGCCACACGAGCGCGAGGGCAACGCTGGCCGTCTGGGCGGTCACCGTGCCGAGCGCCGCGCCCACGGGGCCGAGCCCCATGTGGCCGATAAACAGAAAATCGAGCGCGATGTTGATGATGCACGCCACGCCAATCACGTACATAGGCGAGCGCGAATCGCCCAGCCCGCGAAAGATGGCCGAGAGGATATTGTACGCGGCGATAAAGGGAATGCCGATAAAGCAGATACGCAGGTAGGCGGCGGTTCCTTCGACTGCCTCGGCCGGCGTGCCAATGAGTGCCACGATCTGCGGGCACAGTGCAAGCAGGACAACAGCCAGCACCACCGAGACACCCATAAACAGCGTGATGGTGTTGCCGATGGCGGTCTCGGCGCGATCGAAGCGACGCGAACCCACGGCGTGGCCGACGATGACCGTCGTTCCCATGGCCAGGCCCACGAGCGCCACGGTAATCATATAGAGCGTCTGCGCGCCATTTGCCACGGCGGTGATGCCGGCAGCGCCGCTAAACTGCCCCATCATGTACAGGTCAGCCATGCCGTAGAGCATCTGCAAAAAGTACGAGAGCATATAGGGCAGGGCAAAGACCGCGATGGTCTTAAGGACATTGCCGCGTGTGAGGTCGTGTTCCATGGGCGGGGCTTTCTGGCTTGGTTCGTTTAGGTACCAGTGTAGTGAAAACCCTACAACGATTGTAGAGTCAAGGTTTGTGTTGGCGGTGGGGCGAAAAAGTCTCGCGCACCATTATTCCGAGTGAATATGGACACACATCACGAGAACTCGCCGCCGGCGCTAACCTTGCAGAAAACGATTTCGGAATACTTGACACCATTATTCGGCGCGCAATAATACGTGCGTTTGCGAACAACGTTTGATGGGGGTTGAACCTGCGTGCGCAATCTCAAAATACTGTTTTCCTATCTAGGGGCATACCGTCGCGATGCCATCCTCGGCGTGTTCTTTGTGTCGGTCGAGACGGTGCTCGAGCTGTTTATCCCGGTCATCATGGCCAACATTATCGATGTGGGCGTGTCTGCGGGTGATATCAACTACATGCTGCTGCAGGGCGCGTACATGTTGGTGTGCGCTGCGCTTTCGCTGGTACTGGGCTTGGGTTATGCCCGCACGTCCGCCCGCGTTGCCTCGGGCCTAGGCGCTAACCTGCGCGAGGCCGAGTACAAAAAGATTCAGACGCTCGCTTTTGGCAACCTGGACAACTACGACGCCAGCTCGCTCGTCACCCGCATGACCACGGACATCACCGTTATCCAAAATGCTGTGGGCAACGGCTTTCGCCCTATGGTGCGCGGCCCGGTGACGCTTATCGTCGGCCTTATCTACGCGCTGATGCTGTCGCGCCCGCTCGCCACCGTCTTTGCGATCATCTTGCCCGTGCTGGCAATCGTACTGGGCGTCATCACCTATCGCGTGAGCCCGCTCTACCGCCAACTCCAGACCTCGATGGACCACCTCAACGGCGTGGTACAGGAAGACCTCACCGCCGTGCGTGCCGTCAAGGCGTATGTGCGTGCCGAGCACGAGGAGGCCAAGTTCGACACCGTCAATACCGAGCTTGCGCGCACTGCGACAAAGACCTTTGGCAGCGCGGTGCTCAACCTGCCGGTGTTTCAGCTGTCGATGTACGTGGCTGCGCTCTCCATCCTGTGGATTGGCGGCCGCATGATTCTCGCCGGCAAGCTGGGCGTGGGCTCGCTCACGGGCTTTATGAGCTACGTGCTGCTGATCATGAACTCGCTTATGATGATTTCCAATGTGTTTTTGCTGCTCACGCGCGCTCTCACGAGTGTGGGCCGTATCGCAGAGGTGCTCGATGAGGAGCCCTTTATCGCCAGTCCTGCGGGAGACCTTGCGACTGCGGCGCCAGCGGACGGCAGTATCGAGTTTCGCGACGTTTCCTTTAAATACCGCGCGGATGCAGCCGAGGATGTGCTCGAGCATATTGACCTTTGCATTGAGGCAGGCTCCATGGTGGGCGTGCTCGGCGGCACAGGCTCGGGCAAGAGCTCGCTTGTGCAGCTGATTGCGCGCCTGTACGACGCCACCGAAGGCGCCGTGCTTGTGGGCGGACGCGACGTGCGCGACTACGACCTCGCCGCCTTGCGCGACGCTGTGGGCATTGTGCTGCAAAAGAATGTGCTGTTTACGGGTACCGTGCGCGAGAACCTGCAGTGGGGCAATCCGCAGGCGTCGGACGATGAACTCCTCGCGGCTTGCCGCGCGGCGTGCGTGGACGAGTTCCTTGATCGCATCGGCGGGCTGGACGGCGAGTTGGGCCAAGGCGGCGCTGGTGTTTCGGGCGGCCAGAAGCAACGCCTGTGCATCGCGCGCACGCTGCTCAAGCATCCGCGCGTGCTCATTTTTGATGACTCCACCAGCGCGGTCGATATGGCGACCGACGCAAAGATTCGCGAGCACATCGCCCGGATTTCCGATACGACCGTGCTCATCATCGCCCAGCGCATCGCGAGTGTCATGGATGCCGATCGCATTGTGGTGCTGGACGACGGTCGTGTCCACGGCGTGGGCACGCACGAGGAACTGCTGGCGGGCGACAACATATACCAGGAGATTTACGCCTCGCAGATGGAGTTTGCGGGGAACGCGGACGCCGGCGATGGCAACGACGGTGGCTGCGCGAATGATCCGTTTTCCTCCGTTGCATGCGGATCGCCCTTGGAAGGGGGTGAGCGCCATGCCTAAGACCGCAGCCCAAGCACGCCCGGCCGACCTCAAGCGCACTGTACGCCGCTTGCTCTCCTACATGGGGCATGCCAAGTTCTCGTTGCTCGCGGTGGGCGTGCTCGCCTCCGTCGCCGCCATCGCGAGCCTCGCCGGCACCTACATGGTGCGCCCCATCGTTAACGGTTTGGCCACGGGCGGGGAGGAACTGCTTGCCAAGCAGGTCATCCTGACGGCGATCATCTACGCCGCGGGCGTGCTCTCGGCTCTAGGCTACTCGCAGATCATGGTGCGCGCGGCCCAACACGTGGTGTCCGATATTCGCCGCGACCTGTTCGCGCACATCCAGACGCTGCCGCTCAGTTATTTTGACAGCACGCGCTCGGGCGACATCATGAGTTTTTTCACCAATGACGTCGACACCGTCTCCGAGGCGCTCAACAACAGCTTTGCCAACGTGATTCAGGCCGCCATTCAGGTTGTGGGCACTACGGCCATGCTCATCATCCTTAACTGGCAGCTCACGATTATCACGCTCGTGTGCGATGCGGCCATTGTGCTGTATGCGCGCTACTCGGGTGCGCGCTCTAAGCGCTTCTTTGCCGCCCAGCAGGCATCGCTTGGCGATCTGGACGGATATATCGAAGAGATGGTCTCGGGCCAAAAGGTCATCAAGGTCTTTAACCGCGAGGCAGCGAATGTCGCCGGCTTTGCCTGCCGCAACGACGAGCTTCGCCGCACCGGCACCGCCGCCGTGAGCTATGCCAACTCCATGGTGCCCATGACCGTCGTGATTGGCTACGTCAACTATGCCATCGTCGCCGTGGCGGGCGGCATGCTCTGCATCAAGGGGCTCGCCGACGTGGGCGCGCTTGCAAGCTACCTGGTCTTTGTGCGCCAAGCCGCCATGCCCATCAACCAGTTTACGCAGCTCGGCAACTTCTTGCTCAACGCGTTGGCCGGTGCCGAGCGCCTGTTTGCGGCTATGGACCTTAAACCCGAGGTGGACGAGGGCTGCGTGGAGCTGGTGCAGACGGGCGACGCCGCGTGGGCGTGGAAGATTCCCGAGGGCCAGGGCGTGGGCGCGTACGGGCATTTGCATGACGTGGCAGCCGTTGATGAGTCGGGCCGCGCGGTGGCCGCCGACGGCACCGAGCTCACGTGCGGCTTGGTCCCGCTTGCCGGCGACGTGCGCTTCCATGCCGTGGATTTTTCCTACGTGCCGGGCACCCGCGTGCTCACGGACCTCAACCTGTTTGCCAAGCCGGGGCAAAAGATCGCCTTTGTGGGCTCGACGGGTGCCGGAAAGACGACCATCACCAACCTCATCAACCGCTTCTACGAGGTCGATGACGGCGAGATCACGTACGACGGCATCGACGTCAAGCATATTGCCAAGGCCAGCCTGCGCGGGTCACTCGGCATTGTGCTGCAGGACACGCACCTGTTTAGCGGCACCATTGCGCAGAACATCCGCTTTGGCAAGCTCGACGCGACCGACGAGGAGGTGCGCGCCGCTGCCGAGGCCGCCTGCGCGGATTCGTTTATCCGCCGCCTGCCTCAGGGCTATGACACGCTCGTGACCGCCGATGGCGCCAACCTGTCGCAGGGCCAGCGTCAGCTGCTCGCCATCGCGCGCGTGGCCGTCGCCGACCCACCGGTGCTCATCCTGGACGAGGCCACGAGCTCCATTGACACGCGTACCGAAAAGCTCATCGAGCGCGGTATGGACCGCATCATGCGCGGACGCACCACGTTTATGATTGCGCATCGCCTGTCCACCGTCCGCGACGCCGACGCCATCATGGTCCTCGAACATGGCCGCATCATCGAGCGCGGCACGCACGAAGAGCTGCTCGCCCAGCACGGCGAGTACTGGCAGCTGGCACACGGGTTAAAAGAGTTGGATTAACCCGTTCGAGCGCGATGTTTTGACCCCTCCATGCCCCTCACCTCGCCTCAAACCATCACAACATTCGCCGTTTTTTGCCAAAATCGGGAAAAGCATCGAATGTTGTGATGGGTTTTCTGCCACTCGAACGGGTGGAATCGCTTTCTTGCGCACGAAGGTGTGCGGACCCGTGGGCAGGGGAATAAGATTGGTTATCCGACTTCATTGGAGGGCTCATGGACCTGCCGATCGTCCTGTCCCATAAGACTGCCTGGCTGTACCACAACGTGGCGCGCCCGTCCGAGCCGTTCTCGCGAGCAAGCAGTCTATACGATGAGGACTCGCTTGCTAACGAGGCGGAACCGGCCGCGAGCCTGCCCAAATTGGGACTCGATGCCAAAGGGCTGAGGGCTTCAACGGCAGTTGGGATCGTTGCTGACTATCTGGTTTCTCTTGGTATTCCACGAGAAGAACTCGATCATATCGACACGCTCGTCAACTTTGATTTTGAGCGCTCGACGCCGGCTGGATTTAGGTGCCACGTGTTTGGGGCGCCGGTATCTCCAGGCCATCTTATCGAGGTGGCAGAGGGCCTTCTAGTGGTTGATGAGGCCATGTGCTTTGTCCAAGCGGGTTCGTGGATGAGCGAGCCCGAGCAGCTGGAATATGGCTACGAAATCTGTGCCCGATACCATTTGAATCATCTGTCGACAGGCGATTATATCGAGATGGGGCAGAGGTATACCGTTGCCGACTTGATTGCCTATTGCAATGAGAACCGATCTCGTCAGGGGGCTGTACGCGCGGCCGCCGTGCTCAAGCGCGTGCACGATGGCGCGCGGTCGCCCATGGAGACGGCCACCGCAATCATGGTCGTAGCAAAACGTTCCCAGGGAGGGCTGGGATGCGCCAAGATCGAGCTCAACCATCGGGTCGATGTTCCCGACGAGTTCAAGTATCTCGCAAAGGCCGGGTATTTCGAGATCGACGTATATGCGCCTGCGAGCGGTACGGGGATTGAATACAACGGCTCGGACCATCTTGATAAACAGCGCAGTGCGTCGGATGCGGAGCGCATGACCGTGCTGAGCGCGCTGGGCTTTAGGATGATCGTCCTCACCGGGACTCAGTTTGCCCACCAGCTGCAATTGCACCGGGCGATAAACGCCATCGCGCTCGCTATGGGCCTTAAGTGCGACCGAAGCGAAGCGTTCCAGAAACGTCAAAACGACCTGCGAGAATTCGTGATTCGGCACTGGGATGGCGGCCTTTAGGGACGCTTTGGTCCTTCTACGGGGCGCTGCGGGCAGGTAAACCATCACAACATTCGACGTTTTTTGCCAAAATCGGGAAAAGTATCGAATGTTGTGATGGTTTGTGCTGAGGATGGGCTTGGAAAGTCCGTTTTGCTCGAAGCGACCTGTCCTGTCGTACGGGTGTCGGCATGATTCTCTCGTGGGGTATTATGTTTTCCGAAGAATAAAACGCCGCGTGAGGGGAGGGCTGCGTGGACGGGCACGTGCAACATGACGGCTTTGGCCGCGATATCAACTACCTGCGCATTGCCGTGACCGACAAGTGCAATTTCCGCTGCATCTATTGCATGCCGGCCGATGGCGTGGCACCCCGTGCACACGACGAGCTACTCAGTGCCGAGGAAATCGCCCGCTTTGTGCGCTTGGTAGCGGGGGAGGGCATTCGCCGCGTACGCCTGACGGGCGGCGAGCCGCTGGTCAGTCGCCGTATCATCCCGCTTATTCGCGACATCCGCGCGATTTCGCAGATCGAGGACATCTCGCTCACCACTAATGGCGCCCTGCTGCCCAAGCTGGCGCCGCAGCTCAAAGATGCCGGGCTTAACCGCGTCAACATCTCGCTCGACACGCTCGACCCTACGCTCTTTGGAAAGATCACGCGTCTAGGTCGACTCGAGCAGACCATGGCTGGCATCGACGCGGCGCTGGCTTGGGGCTTTGAGCCCGTTAAGGTCAACTGCGTTGTTGTGCGCCGGCTCAACCAGGATGTGGCGGCCCTCGCACGGCTGACCGTCGACCGCCCTATTCATCTGCGATTTATCGAATATATGCCCATCGGCGACGAGCACACGAGTTCGCATTGCGCTGTGGATCCGCATGCTCCCACGCTCAATCCCGAGCTGTGGGATGCGAGCGATACCGTGCCGAGCGACGAGCTGCGGGCGCGCATCAATGCCGGGGTCGCCGCGGCGGGTCTGGGCGAGCTCGAGCCGCTCGACATCAACGACGCTCCTGCCGGCGCGGGCCCTGCGCGCTACTGGCACTTTCCGGGCGCGGCGGGAACGGTTGGCTTTATCAGCGCCATGTCCAATCATTTTTGTGCGAATTGCAACCGTCTACGCCTGACGGCCGATGGCAACGTGCGTCCGTGCCTGTTCAGCGATGCCGAGTATTCGGTGCGTGAGGCGCTGCGCCGTGGTGATGATATGCAGGTACTTTCGATTTGGCGCGATGCCGTGGCCCACAAACCGCAGGAACACGCGATAATTGAGGGCACGCAACGATTTATGTCCCAAGTCGGAGGATGATCATATGGCCAAGAGCAGGTACGCCGATGCCACCAAGGCCGCTCGCAGGGCCGCGATGTCTGCCCACAAAGTCACGGCTGCGGCGAATGCTGGCAACGCCGACGCGTCCGCGCAGTCGACTGCCAGCGCTGCCACCGAGCCCGCCCGTGACGCCCGTCGCGACGAGCTGACGCACGTGGACGCCAAGGGCGAGGTACGCATGGTCGACGTGTCCGACAAGGCCGAGACCCATCGCATCGCCATCGCCGAGGGCACCATCCTCATGCATCCCGAGACGCAGGCCATGGTGCTGCAGGACCGCGCCAAAAAGGGCGACGTGCTTGCCTGCGCGCGCGTGGCGGGCATCATGGCCATCAAACGCACGAGCGACATCATCCCCATGTGCCATCCGCTGCTCATTACCAAGAGCAAGTGCGATATTGCGCCCATCGCTTCGGCGGGGACGCCGGCCGATGACGTGCCCGAGGGCTGGGCGCCGGCGCGCGCGGACGGGCAGGTTGGCTTTCACGTACTGGTCACGGCGGGTGTGACGGGCAAGACGGGTATTGAGATGGAGGCCCTGACCGGCGCGAGTGCCGCGTGCCTAACCATCTATGACATGTGCAAGGCCGTCGATCGTGGCATGGAGATTGTCGACGTGCGTCTGCTGCACAAGGAGGGCGGCCGCTCGGGCGTGTGGGATCGTGCAGAGCGTCAGGCCGCTGCCGTTGAGGCCGTGGGAGCCGCGGGCGACGCACCCGCAAGCGCACCCGTCGCCGTCGCGCCTGCTGCTCCCACTCCGGCTGTTCCCGCGATCGCGTTTATCGGCTACCAGAACTCGGGCAAGACCACGCTCGTCGAGAAGGTTATCGCCGAGCTCACCCGCCGCGGCCTGCGCGTGGGCTCGCTCAAGCATCATGGGCATCACGGCTTTGATATCGATGTGCCCGCTAAGGACACCTGGCGTCATCACCAGGCCGGATCCAAACACGTGGGCCTTATCTGCGCCACGCGCTGGGCGGAGTACGCCGACACGCGCGAGGAGGACGAGATGCCCGCGCGTGAGCTGCTGTCGCGCTACAACGATGTCGACGTGGTGATCATCGAGGGCTACAAGACCGAGGGCTTCGACAACATCGTGGTCGCGCGCTCCGGTGTCGACCGTCTGCGCGGCAAGAGCTCGCTCGACCTGGTCGACGGTCGCACGCTGGCCCTTGCCTGCAACGAGGCCCTGGCGCGTCAGGCTTTCGACGCAGGCTTTGCGACCCGAGCCATCAACATCAACGATGCCCGAGCCATCTGCGACCTCATCCAAGACCACCTGGCCTAAAACCTGCCAAAAGAGACAGGTTTATTTTGGCAGGTTTTATCTGGGCAAACGTCATTTCCACCACAAAGGGGCCAGGCACCTTTGTGGTGGTTTTTGCTTTGGTAGATGTGTGGGGCATGCCTTACAATCTACCAAGTAGTTCATGACGGGCGAAAAACGGAGAGAAGGGGCTTGATGCGTCCTTAGTGTTTCTTGCGAATAGATTGATTTGACAGACGGTGGTGAATGCCCACCGCCCGTATTCGTATGAAACAAGGAGTCTCCATGCTCGCCTCTCTTTTCTCAAAGCCTCAATCATCGCTGTCCGCGCAGGCTAAGCACCTGGTGGCAATGCGCTTCCTCATATATACCGGCTTTCAGACCAGCTACTTCATCGGTGTCATCGGAACGCTCACCTATGCAGACGATGCCTCGGTTGTGGCGACATCGCTGGCCGTCCTTTTTATGAACGTATTCGTGATCTTGGGATCCTTTGCGGGTGGCGCGGCGCTCGACGCCTGGGGCCCGCGCCACCATTTCTTGCTGAGCATCGTGGGCACGCTGACAACCGGCGCGGCGATCATTGCCTTTGGCAGCGCGACCGGCATCGTCCTGCTCGGCGCGGTGCTCCTGGGCTTTGTGATGGGGTTCGCCCAACCCATCGCCACATCCTATTCGGCTTACCTCACCGACGACCCCGTCGAGCTCAAAGACATCAACTCCGCCATCGCCATGCTCTCAAACGTGAGTATTATCGTTGGCCCCACGCTGGGCGGCTTTGTCGCGGCGGCTGCGTCGTCGCGCGCGGTGTTTGTGCTTATGATGCTCTTTACCGTGTTGGCGCTCGTCGCTGGTTGGGGCTTTAGGCCGCAGACCAGCCATGTCGTCGGGCATGCGGATGCCGATTCGGCAGAGGGAGGGGAGCGTGCGGGACAAAGCACCAGCCCTAGCGCGTCCGCCCGTGCCACCTTCGCAGCCAGCATCAAGACAGTCTTCACCAACAGCGTCCTCGCGCTACTTTTCTGCATTATCTTCCTCTCGAACTTTGGCTACGGTGCCTTCGATCCGCTGGAGTCGTTCTTCTACCGCGATGTTATGCACGTCGGTGTCGAATGGATGGGCTGGCTCTCGTCGGCCTCGGGCGTGGGCGCGGTGCTGGGCGCCATCGTTGCGCTCCGTTTGCCGCCGCACTTGGTTAACCTTAAAACGCTGCTCGTGGCACTTATGTCCGTGGGCTTGGGAAGTCTGCTCTATGTGGGGACGCCGTACGTGGGCGTAGCCCTTGTCGGCCAGATTGTCCTTGGCGTGGCCTGGGGCGTCGTCAACCCGCTCCACAACACGATCGTGCAAACGACGGCCCCGCTCGAGCAGCTCGGTCGCGTCAACTCGGTCATGGGCTTTGGCAACATGTTCGCCGGCGTGGCCCCGCTGGCGATTGCCCCGTGGCTGGCGGCGACGTTTGGTGTGCAGCAGACGCTCATCGGGGCGGGCATGGTCGTGACGGCGGTTCCCGCGGCGTTGCTGCTGTTTGGTCGCTGGCACTTGGATCGTGCCGCAAAGCAGTAAAAAACCATCACAACATTCGATGAAAATCGCGATTTTGCCGAAAAACGTCGAATGTTGTGATGGTTTGCGCCTCGGGCCAGGCCACCACAAAGGGGGCAGGCACCTTTGTGGTGGTTTTTGCTTTGACAGGCCGCGTCTGCGCCTTGGTATACCATGTACACCATTTCCGACCACATTCAGCACCGCCGCGCTACCCAGAAAGGCCCCCATGGACACCACCTTCAGCCGCATCAAAGCCGTGTTCTGTGATATCGACGGAACGCTGCTCACGAGCCAGCACACGGTGTCCCCGCGCACCGTGGCGGCGATCCGCGCCCTGCGCGAGCGCGGCGTGCTCTTTGGCCTGTGCACTGGGCGCGACGCCCAGGCGACCGAGGCCATGTTTGGGCTCTGGGGTATCGAAGGCCTGGTAGACGTGCTGGTGGGCTGCGGCGCCGCCGAGGTCATCGACCGTGCGCACGACATCAACGAGCTGAGCTATCCGCTGCCGGGCGAGACCATCGCGCGCATCTGCAAGCACATGGCGGACCTTCCGGCAACGCCCGTTTGCCCTCGGGACGGCGTGCTCTATGTGCCCGAGAGCAATGCATGCGTCGAGCACCTGTCGCGTGTCGACGGCGTGCCCTACAAGGTGGTCGACTTTGCCGAGTTTTTGCGCGAGCCGCAGGCCAAGGTGATGTTTACCATGGCGCCCGAGGCGATGCCGCAGGTCATCGAGCGGGCGTCGACGTTCGCCGGCGACACCGTTAAGGCGGCTGCCCTACAGACCACGCAGCGACTCTACGAATTCATGGATCCGCGCGTGTCCAAGACGCGCGGCCTTGTGCGCGTGGCGGAACTCAACGGCATGGAGCTCCAGAACATCTGCGTGTTTGGCGATGCCGATAACGACACCTGCATGGTGGCCGACGCCGGCGTGGGCGTGGCCATGGCAAATGGCAGCGACGCCACCCGTGCCGCCGCCGACTTTGTAACCACGAGCAACGACGAAGACGGCATCGCGATCTTTATCGAGGAACATCTGCTGTAGCGCTAGGGCAGAATCACCACAAAGGGGACAGGTGCCTTTGTGGCGGCCTCAGGCGATTTGGGCGAATTGATGCCTAAAATCTGCGCACAAAATCAAATATGATTGTCTGAACATCACGCTTCTAACCACCGATGGGTTAAAGATATTCTCATCAGTTTGGTAAGGTATTCCTGCTGGCTAATGACCTACCGCTCACGGTCGATTTTCGACCGTGAGCGGGATGTTTGCTCTTGAGCAAAATGTTGTGCAAATAAATCTAATGCCATTAAAAAATGATAGTCAACTAAATTACCAGCAGAAACCAAAAATAGATAGCGAATAAACGAAGGTAAATCTGAGCAAATGTCAAAAGATTGAGAATTCGCTACAAAACCATCGGTTTTCTTGCTCAGATGTTCAAACAATCGCTACAATACGGATTACTACGCGAGCGCAATTACAGATTGCGCAGATACGTTTGATGGTGAAAGAGCAAGATCGCGGTCTCTTGGGGAGGAGACATCGATGAAAGCGAATTCAGATAAATCTAAGCAGCGTAAAAAAGCGACGCGCCGTGTACTGGCAGGCGTTTTGTGCGGAGCCTCCGTTTTGAGCTTGGTACTGTCGCTCGTCATGCCCCCGATCTCGCAGGCCATTGCCAACGATGCCCAGACGGTTTCTACCGAGGAAACTGTGATGGGGGGGGGTTCCTCAACTGAGTCTACTGATGCAGTCAACGCTGCCGGGGATGCCGAAAAGCTGAATAGCGGCGATGCCGAGAATGAGGCGAACGAGGATACCGTTGCACCAGACTCGACAGCCGATGACGCGGAGGCCGAGGGCGCCGCGCAGCCTTCCGACGCACAGACTTCTGATGATGAAAATAGCGACGAAAACGCAATTGCCCCCGCCAGCGTCAGTGACGATGACTATGACAAGGTAAATGGTGATGTTTCTGGGAAATTCGACAACGGCGGCAAGTTTCAACTGACGGGTCCTGCCTATTCGAGTCAGCAGATTGACATCAAAAAAAACACCACCATTAATCTTGCGGGAAACATGCTCTACAACCGCTCCGGCGGCTTAGACTCCTTCTTTGTGGTCGAAAACGGAGTCACGCTCACCATCGAGAACATTATCGAGGGCTCAGATAGCACAAAAGACGAAAAGACTCCGGTCGACAATGCGCCGGCGGGTCAGCCTGCGATTATGACATGGGAAAGGGGGGACGAGTCTAGCTCTAATAACGGCGCTCCTAAGAGTCTTACTTACTATGAGACTAAGAGCACGCCCAATACAGATGGACTTTGCACCACCGAGACTACGTACAGGCATGACGTTACGGGCTTTGGCGCTATCGTTGCGGCATCGGACCACGGTTCCGTAAAGCAAGTGGTCACCGTTAATGAGGGCGGCATGCTCGATCTCAAGGGCGGCATGATTACCACGGCCGCCAATCTGAGCGATAACGGCCATGTGATTCTTTCTACGGGTAAGGTCAAAATCGAAGGCGGTTACGTCACCAACGGCAACCGCGGTGGCTGGGGCGGTGGTCTGTGCATAACGGGCGCGAATGCCAGCCTCGAAATGACAGACGGCGTGGTCGCGGGAAACAAGGCAGCTTCTGGCGGCGGCGTCTATGCTGACAACGGAGCCACCTTGAAGCTTACGGGTGGAATCATCTCTGGCAACGCTACGTACGGCGAGGCGGATGGTCTCGGTGGCGGCATCTTGGTTTCGGGCGGTAGTGTGACCGTTTCTGGTGGCTACATCACTAACAATAAATACGCTAAGTTTTGCGGCCACGATGGCTGGGGTAACCATGGCGGCGCTGGGCTTGCTGCCAATAACGGCGCCCATGTCACCATTTCTGGTGGCAAGATTACTGGCAATTATTCTGAAGAAGCTGGTGGCGGCGTTTACGTTACCAATCAAGATCAATCAGGTATGGCATGGCTCGACATTACGGGAGGAATTATTGCCTCTAACGTGAGCTACCGATCTGAAGGTGCCGGTATCCGAGTGGGCCAGCAAGTTGACGCGATGATTAACGGCACTCCAAACAGCAAAGTCTACATCACTCACAACCGCTGCATGTCTCGCTTTGACTGGGGCGGTGGCGGTATCTTCGTCCAGGGAAACTCGAATGAGGGTATGGAAAAGACCGCTGGTAGATTATTTGTATACAACTCGTACATTAGCAGCAATACCGCTGGCGGCTATGGCGGCGGCGTAGCAGTCTGCCCCACGGGCAAGACGTTGGTAACGAACACTGAGGGCACGGCAATCTTTGGCAATTCGTCTGCTGACAGTGATCAAAATTTCAAAGAATACAATCGGGTAGATGGTAGTGGTAATGATGGTACGCCCCATCTTTCAGCTGGTGGTGCTGAAGGTACTAATAAGACTGAAGATAGAGATGCATACGATTCGGAGACGTTTCGCACGTACGGTCATGCCGATTTCTTCCTCGCAGCGACAGGTCACACAACGCCGGTTGCAGTGGTAAGCGGCAAGATGCTTGGCGATATAGACGCCAAGTATTCGGGAAGCATTGAGCTAAATGATCCCATTACCATCCCCGCCAACGGTGTTGCTCAGGTAAAAAATAGCATCGGTCTGACTTCGGCTGTTAGTGCCACGGATAAAGCGGTGACTGAGGCAGTACAGAAAAATAAAGTGACAACTTTCATCACGGACAACTATTCCTGGAACCATGGTGGCGGCATCATGTCGAATGGCGACCTGTACTTGGGTCAGCCAGCAGACACGTATGTCTATCCGAGCCTTAAGCTGAAGGCGACCAAGGCGCTGTCCGGCCGCAAGATCAATAAGGGGGAGTTCTCCTTTACGGTCTACCGCAAGGATTCGGTTGATCCTTTCGCTAGCGGGGTATTCAATCATGACGTTTGCACCCCGGTTGGAACTGCAAGTAATGTTGATGGAGGCAACATCACGTTTAACCTGGGTGAGCAGTCTGCAGCGAACGGTACGGCTGGCACGATTACATACTACCTAGTCGAAAATGCCGGAAAGGTTTCCGGCATCACATACGACCCCGCCGTGTACGAGATTAAGGTGACAGTCGAAGACCACTCGACTGTGCTCATGACTGTTCCGACTCGGAACGATCCGAACAAGACCATAGAGATCAAAATCCATAACTACGAGATCAAAAATGTGAGCGCGGTTGAGCATTCCGAGGGCAAAACTGACCACCGGAACGCTGATGTGCAACTAGATGCTATTGGGGGCTATTATTCGATTGGCGGCCCCGACGGGGAAAAGACCTTCACCAACACGTACGACCCTGAGGTTTCCTGGACTCCTAAGGCGACTA
Source organism: uncultured Collinsella sp. (assembly GCA_905211535.1). Lineage (GTDB taxonomy): Bacteria > Actinomycetota > Coriobacteriia > Coriobacteriales > Coriobacteriaceae > Collinsella. The sequence goes on from CAJMAZ010000041.1 coordinate 16,846, forward strand.
AGGTCGTTAAGGGTGGCGAGATGAAGAAGTTTACACTTCAGCTCGCGAAAGACAGCCATTTTAAAGACGAAGACATCATCGGTACTGCCGTGACTTCTGGTTCTGATAAGACGCAGACGCTTCCGTTCAAGGACGCCACTGATAAAGATAAAACGATTGAGTTCAAGTACTCGCTCTCTGATATCAGGAATAATTCCGACGACCCGGGCGGCTCCACGGGTGGCTCTTTCAAGACCTTTACGTACTATGTGCGCGAGAAAACCGACGGTTCGCAGTTCTCGCACTACACGTACGACCAGTCGGTCTATAAGTTCACGGTTGTGCCAACGTATGACACCGAAAAAGGAGAGATCAACTGTAGGGTGACCTACATGAAGGGATCCGTTGACTCCAAGGGCGATTGGACAGCAGACCCCAATGCCAAAGAACGGACGTTCATCGACACCTCCGCCCCCAACTCCACCGACACCTCCATCCCCACCTTCATCAACACCTACTCTACCTCTTTGCCCCTTTCTGGTATGTCGGGCGTCACTCTGACGTACCTTGCCGGCGCGGCGGTGCTTTGCGCTGCTGCGGCCTGGATGCACATTCGTCGCAAGGCGAATGCGAAGGGAGGCGAGCGTCGTGAATAAGAAAGTTTGCTCCTTCCCGATCTTGTTTGCGCTGCTTGCCCTCCTGATCGGCACCTGCGCGGCTGTGTTCCCCGCATCCGCGCAGGCCGTGCCGGCCTCGACCGGTTCCATCACGGTGAGCGGCACCGTGGCGCGCAGCTACGACGCCTACCAGATCTTTAGCGCCAACGTCGTCGACGGCGACAGCGACGCCAAGATCGCCACCGACCTCGCCTGGGCAAGCGACGCCGTGCGCGACGCCGCGCTGCCTGTGCTGCACAGCGCCGGCATGCCCAACTCCCAGACCACCGCGCAGGAAGCTGCCGAATGGCTCAACGCCGATTCCCACCTTACGAGCGCGCTGAGCGCACAGCTCGCTCGTTCCCTCCAGAGCTCTGACGCCGTGCCCCTTAACGCGGGCACGGCGTCAGAGCTGCCCTGTGGCTACTGGCTCATCGTCGCCGACGACGACGCCATCGCCCAGGGCGAGGCCGGCACCGCGCCGATCATGGCCCTGGTGGGCGGCGGCGCCGTTACCGTCAAGCTCAAGGCGGCGACCCCCAAGGTCGCCAAGCATGTGCTGGAGGACAGCACCGCCGCCTGGCAGAAGGCCGCCGACGCCACGGTCGCCGACGACCTGTACTGGCGCCTCTCGGCCACGGTCCCGGCGGGCCTCGCGGCCTACGACACCTATACGGTGCGGTTCGTCGACACCATGAGCGCGGGGCTCGACCCCTCCAAGGTCGCCGCGAGCATGCGCGTGTACGTGGCGGCGGGTGCGGACGGAGGCTTTGACGCAGTCTCGGCCGGCAGGGACGGCCGCGCCGGCACCGAGCCCGCGAAGGGCTGGACCGATATCACGGCCCAGTGCGCCACCAAGGTAGCGGCCGACGGCAAGACCTTCACCGTGCGCACCGGCGACCTCATCGCCGCGCTCGGCGGGGCCGACGCCTTTACCGCGGGCGCCCGCGTGGTCGCCGTGTACAATGCGCCGCTCACCAGCGCATGCAACCACGGCATCGCGAAGGGCAACCCCAACGAGGTCTACCTGCGCTACCCGCGCTCTCCCTTTGCCGACCAGTCCGGCGACGCCGGCTTCACCCGCACGCCGAGCGACGATGCGTGCGCCTACACCTGGGATCTCGCGCTCACCAAGCGCGGCAGCGACGGCGACAAGCCGCTTGCCGGGGCGGTTCTGAGCATCGCCGACGACCGCGGTCGCACGCTGGCGGCCGACGGCACGTGGGATGCAGAGGGCAAGGCCACCGTCACCACGGGCGAGGACGGCCGCGTGACCGTCTCGGGCGTGGACTCGGGCAAGCTGGAGGTCTGCGAGCTCAAGGCTCCCAAGGGCTACACCGCCTTTGAGGGCACGCGCTCCGTGACGGTCAAGGCCGAGGGCCTGGACGTCGACCAGGTTGCCGCCGCCAAGCCCAAGCTCACCATCACGGCCGAGTCGCCCCTGCGCGCCGACAGCGCGGACGGGTCGACGGGCAGCCTGGAGGCGTCGCTCATCAACACGCCTACCGGCACACCCCCTAGCATTACCACCGGAGGCTTTATGCCCTCGACTGGCGATATGGCAATGTACGCCGCGGCCGCCGCAGCGGTCGCCGGAGCCGCGCTCATCGTGGTCGCGCTCCTGGTCAAGCGGGGAGGTGGCAGCCATAAAGAGTAGCTGGCAGCCCCACAGAGAGCGGGGCGAGACGTAGCGAATTAGATGCTAAGACACAGACAGATGATGACCGATCGAATGGGAATCAAACGGAAAACGGAGGAAAAGAAGATGAGCATGAGCAAGAACATCGCACGCTTGGCAGTAACCGCCGGCCTCACAGCAGCGCTGAGCTTCGGCGGCGTCATGGCCCCGGTTACGATGGCGTTTGCTGAGGTTACGCCGACGGTGGCCACGGACGGCAATGTAAAGATTGACGAGAAGATCTATACGGATACGACCTTTAAGGGTATCCAGATTTTCAAGGCTAATGTCACGCAGGATTATGATGGAAGTGCCTGGTCTGGCGATAAGACCCTTTCCGACATTGATTGGGCAAATGATTCCGTGAAGGCTGCAGTGACTACGGCGTTTGATAATGTTGATACGGGCTCTAAACCTACTGATTTGCCTAACGATTATTCCGCCCAGGCATGGGTCAACTTCATCAATAACCACAGTTCTGAAGTTGTGGACAAAAACGTCAGTGCCGGAAGTGTGCTCGACATGATTGCTAAGTCGCTTGAGAGCGAGACGTGGACAGATGCGAAGAGTGGTACCAAGGGAACATTTGAGCACATCGACGCCGGCTACTGGCTTTTCGAAACGAAGTCAGTCGGTAAAACTACTGGAGCTGATGGCAATGCAGACGCTTACACCTCACCGATTTTCGCTGTCGTCGGTGGCGCCGATGTAAATGTGGAGCCCAAGAAGAATGTTCCTAACGTAACCAAGGCTGTCAAGGATGATGCCGATAGCAGTTCTTTCGGGGATTTTACGAACCCTAACAAGGCAGCTGACTCCGGAATGGATCAGTTTATCGACTATCAGCTTACCGGCACGGTTGCGAGCAATATCAACACCTACGATGAGTATTATTATGAGTTCAAGGACGAGTTACCTGACTCTATGTCTGCCGAGCTCAAGGACGGTACGGATAAACCTAAAGTTATTGTAAAGATCAATGGCGACGAAGTAACGTCGGGTTATGATGCAACTTACGTGAACAATGAGCTCAAGGTGGTCTTTTCGAACCTCAAGGCGTGCACGTGCTCGAGCGGTTCTGTCACCTTTAATGCGAAGACCAAGGTGACTGTTGAGTATAAAGCCAAGCTCGACTCTTCAAAGATTTTCGAAAACGGAGTGATGAAGCCTGTGCTCCAAGGTTTGGTCGGCATTCCGCAAAAGAACAAGGTTATCCTGACTTATTCCAACAATCCGCACACTACCGAACATGGCACCACGGTTGAGCATCCTGCCTATGACTACACCTATGGCATCGATGTAACCAAGGTTGGTTCAGAGACTGAGAATCCGCATCTCGCCGATGTTGAGTTTACGCTGCAGGAGCAGAGCGATACCAATAACTATATCAAGGCAGATGGTACCAAGACGCCCAATAAAAACCAGGCAACGCTGAAGACCGACGCAAGCGGCAAGATTAACGTCGTCGGTCTCGATGAGGGCACTTACGTCCTCACAGAGGTCAAACCGGCGCCTGGTTACGATAACTCTCACAGCAAGGGTATTACGTTTACCATTACTCGCGGTTCGCTTCCGGCAGATGATACGACTGTTGTGAATCCCGGCTGCACTCTTGCTCCTGGTACCAATGAGGATCTCGTCAAGGTGGCTCAAACTAATACCGAGGCCGCCGACGGCAAGGTGCACCTCACCATCGTCGACCAGAAGGGCTCCGGCCTCCCGTTCACCGGTCTCAACGGTGTGACCTTCACTTGGATTGCTGGCGGCGCGGTGCTGTGCATCGGCGTGGCTCACCTCATCCGCAGCCGTAAGCAGGCTGAGGAGTCCGAGCAGGAGTAACGCTCGCTCACCCATCCCTTTGGCAGGTGGGATGTGATGGCCATGAGACTTGCGGACACTTTTCTCGTCCATCGACGTTCTTGCTTTGCCATTCTCTTTTCGGGGCAGACTCCAGTGCGGAGTCTGCCCCGTTTTTTTGGACAACGCAGCCAGGCTCCATTGCCCGATGGATCAAGCGTATGAATATCGAACAGATGTTTGCAATTATTGCGTTTACCAGCTGTGGGTGCATACGCTCGCAGTAAAATACCCTTGCGACGCATTCCGTGCGCGGGCGGCCGACGACTCGATCGGAGGTCCCCAAATGCTGAAATTCCTTAACGCGCTCGCCGCCCTAGCGGCGGTGGGCTCGTTCGTCATCGCGTTTCTTGACTCGTATGAGGTTCGGTTTAAGGTCCGTAGGCGCACGCGCGGTGCGGACGGTAGAAGGCATTTGCGCCGCAACAAGCGCAAATAAGAATGCCCGGGGTTAGAGGCCCGGGCATTTAACAACGTCGGAAACTGGTCGCCCGCGCTTTCGAACACTTACGCGGGGTGCGTCGTTTCCTATTGACATTGTATCCCGAATCGCCCAGCCGATCCGGGATATTCTGAAAACTCAAATATGGGCTCAGGCACGCCTTGATTATCGACTTTATCCGAACACCTCCCACATTCATCCGCACATGTGCGGA
>CAJMAZ010000042.1:0-20614 GCA_905211535.1 uncultured Collinsella sp.
GGCGGGCTTGCAGCGTCGAGCCGTTACGCGGTTTGGTAAAACCGCGTAACCCCTAGGGCCGCTGGCCCATTCCACCCTCGAGGGTGACGGTCTCGCCGTTCATGTACTTAAAGTCGGGACCGCAGAGTTGAACGACAACGCGGCCGATTTCCTTCTCAACGTCGCCGTAGTGGCCCGCCGGCGGCATGTGGACGTTGGCCTTGAACGCCTCGGGATAAGCATCCTGGAAGTTCTCGAGCGCAGCGGTCCAAGCAAGCGGGCACACGATATTGACGTTGATGCCGTCCTTGCCCCACTCGTTGGCGGCAACGCGAGTCAGGCCGCGGATGCCCTCCTTGGCGGCAGCATAGCTGCACTGGCCATAGTTGCCAAACAGGCCGGCGCCCGAAGCAAAGTTGACCACGGAGCCCTTGGTCTCCTTCAGGTGCGGATAGGCCTTCTGCATGTACAGATAGGTAGCATACAGACCGGAGTAAATGGCCAGGTTAAACTGATCCATGGTGTGATCGGCGATAGTCACGCCCGAGGCGCTGGCCTGAGCATTGTTGACGACGGCGTCGATGCGGCCGAACTCCTCAATGGCCTTGTCGATGACGTTCTGGACAACGGCCTCGTTGTCCTGACCGGCCGAGACATCGGCCCGAACAGGCAGAACCTTGACACCGTACTCGGCCTCGAGAGACTCCTTGGCGGCCTCGAGCTTGGCGATGTTGCGGCCGGTGATGACGAGGTTCGCGCCCTCCTTGGCAAATGCGATATCGATGCCGTAGCCGATGGAGCCAGCGGAACCGTCCTTAAGCGTGGCCTTGCCGCCGCCGGTGACGATCACGGTCTTACCAGTGAAAAGTCCCATACAAAGTCCTTTCAAATCGCGACGGGCACGCCCGCCGACTGCGCGTATCCAACTTCACGCGCCAAAAGCTGAGATGCAACTTTAGCGTGTTCAAGCGAAAATAAAAGACCGCGGTAGGCGAACGGCACCACGTCGTTCGGCGAAGGGATTGTCAAGTACAAACTGGATAAAGCGGCCGAGTTATTGTTATCAGATCGAGCCATCGAACACGTTTTGAAACTTTGCTGCGGCGCGTGGGATGTCGGCGCGAGACTTTATCATAGGGTGACAAACAACGATGAGGAGCACATGCCTATGACAGACGAGCTGGACCCCCAGACTCAACAGCATATTGATGATTCCGCAGACGTCATCGCAGATACCGACGCTGTGACCTGCGATGGTATCGACATCGACGACCCCATCTTAGACGAAAGCGCTACGGCAGAAACCCCTGCCGTGGAAAGCGCCGACGAGCAAAACGACGATGCGCCCGCTCAGGACGACGCCCCTGTACAGGACGCCGCCCCGCAAGCAGCGGGCCCCATCGAGGTGTCTTCGGAAGAAGAGCTCGATGCCGTCATGGACTCCATGATGGATGCTGTCAAAGCGATGAAAGACGCCGTCGCCGATGCCGATATTGATGCCGAGGAAGAGGAGGCCGCCGAGGCGGCCTCGACCTTTGTGCCCGGCGAGACTCCGGTTGCCGACCAGGGCAGCACCATGCCCTCGTTTCTGCAGCTCGAGCACCCCACGATTGGCGCCGATGCGGTCGATCCGCACGCAGCAGGCTTTTCTGTGGTCGGGGGCGGTACCGGCAATATCGTTGCGCCGCAGGCTGCCGATGCGGACGCTGCCGACACCGCTCGCCCGACCGCCCCGCACTCCCCCGCCGCGAGCCACGATCTGGGGACCGCTGTCTCGAACACTGCGAACGCCGTGGGCACCTTTATCGCCCAGGGTGCCTCGGCCATGCGCGAGATGAACGCCGCGAAAAAGGCACTTGCCGATGCCCGCGCCCACCTGGCCGAACTTGAGCAGCGCATTGCCGATCAGGCCGAGGAACTCGAGACGCGCCAGGATATCGCAGGCCGCTACGACCAGATCGTCGCCGACCAGCGTCAGGCGATCGCCACAGCGCAAAAGACCGCTGCGGCAGCCGAGATTGACCGTGATGCCCACGCCGCCAAAGCGACAGAGCTCAAGGGTCAGTTCGAACAAATGGAGACAGAGGATGACGCGACTGAGCTCCGCCTGAAGGCCGCGCTCGACGCCGTGGAGGCCCGCGAGGCGAGCTCTCGCGAGACCGGCAACCGCCTCGTTCGACGTCTTGAGGATTCCAAGCGTATCCGCGACAAGGTGAAGGCCGAGCGAGACGCCGGCATTGCGGCCGCACAACAAACCGTCGACACCACGCGCGCCCAGCTCGAGACACTGCGTCATGAGTATGCCGAGTTGCAACGCAATCCCTCGGCAAATCCCGCCAACTATACGGTGCGCACCAGCGAGCTCTCGATGCAGATCTCCGACACGGCAGATGCCCTGCGTAAAGCCGAAGAAGATGTCCCGCGCATCACCGCCGACCTTGAGCACTCGCTTGCCGCAGCCGAGCAGGCCGTCGAGCAGGCGCAAGCCCCCATCGCCGACGCTAAGCGAGCCCATCAGGCCATGACGGCAGAGGCCGATGCCGCGCGCGACGAGCTGCAGACCGCAAAAACCGCCGCTGCAACGCGCCAGCGCGAACTGCGCGAGAAGATCGCCGCCGAGGACAAGGCACGCCGCGACCAAGAGCAGAGCATAGCCAACGCCCAAGCAGATGCCGCGCATGCGCAGTCGATTATCGAACAGGCGACCGAGGTGCACGACCACCCAGAGATCACTGAGTCGCTTGCAGGATCCTTGGCCCGAGACAAAGCCGAACACGCCGAGACCGAGCGAGAGGTTACCCAGCTCGAAGCCACCGAGGACGCGGTGCGCGAGCGTACCCGCGACTCACGCATCAAATTCACCGGCGCCATCGTCTGCATCGTCGCCGCAATCCTGGTGATCATCCTAGTCTGGCTGTTCGCAAGCAAGTAGTCGTTTAAGAACGTCCCAAATGACTACAAAGGGGTCAGGTTAACATGCACCAACCTGGTGCAAAGTAACCTGACCCCTTTGCACCAATCTCTTGACAACCAAAGAAATGCCGATGTTTTGGCAACGACAGCGAGCGGGCCGCATTTGAGGCAAGGTGACGTGAAACGAAAGGGCGCTGACCTTCTGGTCGCGCCCTTGAAGTTGAACGTCAGATTGTCCAAATGCGGCCCGCGCAGCGTCGAGCAGTTACGCGGTTCGTAGAACCGCGTAACTACAAAATGAGCATTGCGTCGCCAAAGCTGAAGAAGCGATAACGTTCTTCGATGGCAGCGGCGTAGGCATCCATGATCTGGTCGCGGGTGGCAAGTGCGCTCACGAGCATCATGAGCGTAGAGCGCGGCACGTGGAAATTGGTGATCAGCGCGTCGACCACGTGATAGGTCGAGCCGGGCATGAGGTAGAGCTGCGTTGTGGCGTTCTCGCGCACCACGATGTCACCGCGGCCAAGTGTATCGGCCCCGTCCTCGCGGCCCTCAAAATAGCGTGCCGTCACTGCCGGATCGGACACCGGCGCGTCCGCGTCAAAGGCGCTTTCGAGTGAGCGCACTGCGGTGGTACCGACAGCAATCACGCGGTGCCCCTCGGCCTTCGCCTTATGCACGGCGTCGACAACCTCCTGCGACACGTGATAGCGCTCGGTGTGCATCACGTGCTGCGTGGGGTCGTCCTCCTCCACCAGACGGAAGGTATCGATACCCACCTCGAGCTCGACGGCGGCAAACTTGGCACCCTTGGCCTCGATAGCGGCCATGAGCTCGGGAGTAAAATGCAGACCCGCCGTGGGAGCAGCGGCCGAGTGCTCCTCCTTCATGGCGTACACGGTCTGATATTTCTCGGGATCGCCCTCGTAATCGGTAATGTAGGGCGGCAGCGGCACGTGGCCGGCAGCATGGATGGCCTCGTCGAGCGTGCACGGATCGCCGGCGGCATTGCAACCGGCCGGCTCAAAACGCACCAGGCGGCCGCCACGGCTATCGGTGACAAAGTCGACAACCTCGGCCGTCAGCACCACGGGAGCCCCCTCGGGCGCATGGGCGCCACCGGCGCGATACTCAATATGAGCACCGGGCTTCAGGCGCTTGCCCGGCTTGACCAAGCACTCCCAAACATGGCCCAGCGGATCCACGTCCTCGCGGCGCTTGAGCAGCAGGGTCTCGACCACGCCGCCCGAGCCGGCTTTGCGACCGATCAGGCGAGCCGGCATCACGCGCGTCTGGTTGATGACGAGCACGTCGCCCGGCTCGATATAGTCGATGATGTCACGGAAGATGCGGTGCTCGACGGTGCCGCCATGCTCTAGCGGCGTTCCCGCCTGGGAGCCCTTGCGATCCACCACCAGAAGGCGGCAGGAGTCGCGCGGCTCGGCAGGAGCTTGGGCAATCAGTTCCTCGGGAAGGTTGTAGTCAAAATCATCGGTACGCATAGACACGTCGGATTCTCCTTATATAGCTAAAGTCCGCTCTACATCCTAGCAGGCTGACGTCCCAAGTGAACTACTTTTTGGCGGCTTTGCGCTCGTCGCGGATGCGGGCGCGGTCCATGGCCGCCTCGACAGCCGAGAAGCGGCAACCACAGTAGTTCTGCCGATACATGCCAAGCTCGCGCGAACGGCGTGTCGCCTCGGGGTAATACGGGCGAAAATCGCGAATCACCGGGGTGAGCCCATGTGCCGCCGCCAAGCGCTCAAGCACGTCATTGCAGGTATCGAACAGCTGGTACGGCGAGACGGCGAGCGTCGTGCCCACAAACTCAAACCCGCGCTCCTGGGCCACGCGGCACGCCTCGGCCAAGCGCAGGGCATAGCACGCGCGACAGCGACGAGGCCGATCGGCACCCAGCGGTGCCACGCCGGTCTCCCAGCGATCGCGGTCCCCCCCTGCCTCGATGAGCTCGATGTCGCCATCGGCACACCACCGGCGCAGCTCGTCCAAGCGGCGCTGCCATTCATCGCGCGGTTGAATATTGGGGTTGGTCCAGCAAATCGTGGGCTCAAACCCCTCCTCGTGCAGCAGGCGAACCGGCTCAAGCGAGCATGGTGCACAGCACGCATGCAGCAACAACGACTTCATCGACATCTCCTCACCCAAAAAAGCGCACGCCAAAGGACGTATCCTCGCAGGCGACAATGCGGCGGTCGCGCAAAATGGTCCGCACGTAATACCAATCGCCCACACAGCCCGATAAATGCAAGCCTGCCGCCAAGTAGCACAGCAGCGGATAGCCCGAAAACGCAAACCCCAGGGCAAGCGTTGTCGTCACAACAACCGTCGGCGCCAGGCAAACCACCATATACCGCCGGCGCGAATACACAACGCCTTCAGCGCAAGCATAGATCATCGCCGTCTCGCGATTCGCCCCAAAGGTCACCTTCGCGCCCGCAGGCGCCAGCAGCTTAAAAAACACACCGTGCACCAGCTCGTGCACGGCAAATGAAGCCGCCGAAACCGCAGCCAAGCCGACTATCCAGCCCACGACAGCCATCCAGCCGCCCGCGTCAGCCGCATCCAAGTCTGCAGGCCCGCCCAGCAGCATAAACACCGGTACCAGGCACACGGCAAACACGCCGACGACGACCATCCCCCACACGAAGCAAGCGTGCAGAAATTCCTCGTCTTCAAACGCATGTATGTTGGAAATCTCATTCATAGCATCTTAGGATAGCGCCCCTGTCACGTACCCGTCCGCATGTGCGATAATGTCGAACGATATGCACGAATTGACCACCGCGTCGCCAGGCCTTGCGCCCGGCCGCGCTCTCACCATATGCGAAGGAGTCCCATGGCATCCAAATACTCCATGAACGACCGTCCCAGCTGGCCTCGCCGCGCCATCGTTACCGCCGGCGAGCCCTACGGCAACAAGGGCCTTCACTTTGGCCACGTCGGCGGCGTCTTTGTCCCGGCCGACTTCTTCGCCCGCTTCCTGCGCGACCGTCTGGGCCGCGAGAACGTCATCTTCACCTCGGGCACCGACTGCTACGGCTCGCCCATCATGGAGAGCTACCGCAAGCTCAAGGAGAACGAGGGCTACGACAAGTCCATTAACGAGTACGTCGAGTCCAATCACTCCCGCCAAGCAGCGACCCTCAACAACTACAACATCAGCTGCGATATCTACGGCGGCTCGGGCCTTGAGCCGGCTGCGCAGATTCACAACGAAGTGACCGCCGAGATTATCAAGCGCCTGCACGAGCGGGGCACCATCTCCAAGCGCTCCACGCTGCAGTTCTACGATGCCAAGGCCGGCACGTTCCTCAACGGCCGTCAGGTGATCGGCCGCTGCCCCATTCAGGGCTGCAAGTCCGAGAAGGCATACGCCGACGAGTGCGATCTGGGCCACCAGTTTGAGCCCGAGGAGCTCATCGCGCCCAAGAGCCAGCTCACCGGCGAGGTGCCCGAGCTGCGCCCGGTCGACAACCTCTACTTTGACCTGCCGGCCTACCTCGACTTTATGAAGACCTATACCGCCAAGCTCGCCCAGAACCCGCAGGTTCGCTCCGTGGTCTCCAAGACCATGGAGGAGTGGCTGCTGCCGGCGCAGCTCTATATTCAGAACAAGTTCCGCGAGGCTTTCGACGCCGTCGAGGACCAGCTGCCCGAGCACACTGTGCTGGAGCCCGAGGGTAACAAGAGCAGCTTTACCGTCACCTTCCCCAGCTGGAAGGAGCGCGACGATGCCCACGCAGTGCTCGCCAACGGTGGCGTGCGCTTCCGCAGCGGCAAGGCGCTCGTGCCCTTCCGTATCACCGGCAACATCGACTGGGGCGTTCCGGTGCCCGAAGTCGATGGCGTCTCCGACGTCACCTGCTGGTGCTGGCCCGAGAGCCTGTGGGCACCCATCAGCTACACCCGCACCGTGCTCGCACGCGATGCCAAGGCCGCCGGCGTGACCGAGGGTGTCGCCGCCCAGGATGCCGCCCTCATGGGCGAGCCAGCCGCCGATTCCACCCAGGTGCCCGCGCCGACCTATCAGCACAGCTCGCTCGACTGGCGCGACTGGTGGTGCTCGGACGACGCACAGATCTACCAGTTCATTGGCCAGGACAACATCTACTTCTACTGTATCGCGCAGACCGCCATGTGGGAGGCCCTGGGTTGGAACCTCACGCAGAGCACCGTCAGTGCCTGTTACCACCTGCTCTACATGGGCAAAAAGGCCAGTTCGTCCTCGCAGACGCCTCCCCCGCCGGCAGACGACCTGCTCAACCACTACACCTGCGAGCAGATGCGCGCACACTGGCTGTCGCTCGGCCTGTCCGAGAAGCCGGTGAGCTTTAGCCCCAAGGCATACGACACGCGCGTGACCGGCAAGGACAAGGACGGCAACGAGGTGCGCGCCTGCGACGACAAGCGCGTTATCGACCCGGCCCTCAAGGAGAGCGCCCTTTTGACCGGCGTGTTCAACCGCCTGGCCCGCAGCTGCTTCTACGGCGTCGCCGCCAAGGAGGGCGACGAGAGTCCCTATCGCAACGGCTGCATCCCCGCCGGTGCCGCTTCTGACACCGTGGTCGAAGCCGCCCAGCAGGCAGCCCTCGCCTTTGAGCAGGCCATGTACAAGTTCGAGACGCACCGCGCACTCGCCGTGTGCGACGACTACCTGCGCGCCGCCAACAAGCGCTGGAGCGATGCCTCCAAGGCCGCCAATAAGCTCGAGGGCGAGCCAGCCAATACCGCGATGACGCAGGCCCTCGTCGACGCCTTTACCGAGCTGCGCGTGGCAACCGTCCTGATGCACGGTATTGTGCCGGCCGGCTGCGAGCTCATCTGCGAGTACTTCAACGTCGATCCGGTCGCCTTCTTTAGCTGGGATAACATCTTTGCCTCCACGGACGAGTTCGTGGAGAGCCTGGGCGAGAAGCCTGGTGAGCACCGCGTGAAGCCGCTGTCCCCGCGCTTCGACTTCTTCAGCAAGCACGAGAGCCAGTACTAAAACACTCGACATGTAATGGAATGGGAAGGAAAGACGGATGTCCAAGCCGCGTCGTCGTAAGCAAAAAAAGCAGGTTAAGCCCGAGCTCAAGCTTAGGCAGTTTGCTGCCACCGAGCTTTCCGACCAGCTTGCCGCCCTTCCCTGCGCCGCCGACCTGCCACGCTTTATGGTCGACACGGTCGCCGGCGCCTATGCGCCCGCCGATGCCGAGCTCATGATCGAGGGCTTCGGCGCCGCGGCCACGCGCCCGGTCACGCTGCGCGCCAATACGCTCAAGGCGACCGCCGAGGACATCGCTGCGGCGCTCGATGCCGCCGGCATCGCCCACAACCCCGTCACCTGGTACCCAGACGCCTTTATCCTGCCCGAGGCCCAGGTTTCCGATCTGTGGGATCTCGACATCTATCGCGACGGCAAGATCTATCTGCAGAGCCTGTCGTCCATGATGCCGCCTTTGGTGTTGGGCGCCCAGACAGGCGAGGACATCCTGGACATGTGCGCAGCCCCTGGCGGCAAGACGACGCAGATCGCCGCCCTCACCCAGGGCCAGGCACACCTCACCGCCTGTGAGATGAGCATCCCCCGCGCCGAAAAGCTCGAGTCGAACCTCCATCGCCAGGGCGCCAAAAACGTGCCCGTCATGCGCATCGACGCACGCGAGCTCGACGAGTTCTTCCGCTTTGACCGCATCCTGCTCGACGCTCCCTGCACCGGCACGGGCACCGTCATCAGCGGCAACGAGAAAAGCCTGCGCGGCCTCACCGAGCAGTTGCTTTGCAAGTGCGCCCGCTCGCAGCGAGCACTTCTGGACCGCGCCATGGGTGCCCTCAAACCGGGCGGCACGCTCGTCTATTCCACCTGTTCGATCTTGCCGCAGGAAAACGAGGACGCCCTGCAAGAAGCCCTCGACAAGCACATGGACTGCGAGCTTATCCCCCTCGACGGCACGCCAAGCAAAAGTGAAGCACGCCGCGCCCAGGAAGCTGGTGAGGAGCCGCGCATCGAGTCCAACACCCTGACCGAGGCCATTGCCGCGGGTCAGGTATCGGCCATCGCCAACGGCCTGCCTGGCACGCTAACCATTCCGCCCAGCCGCGACTTTGAGGGCTTCTACATTGCCCTGATCCGAAAACGCAGCTAGCGCACGGATCCAAAACTCAACAAGCTATCTCTGTGCGCGTTTGCCCTGCTGGTCGCGATGCTGTTTAAGCATCGCGCGCTCCTTGCGTTCGGCCCTTTTGCCCTTAATGGCCGTGACCACAAAGTAGATGACCGCGGCGGCAACGATTGCGGCCACACACAGGCCAATCGAGCCAAACATTGCTGTCAATTCCATACCGCGTCACCTCTCTTTTAAACGGGACATTCAAGATAGCACCTCGATACCCGCCACCACAGCTCCTTCACGTTCGCCGGCCCTTCGGTCTAACGGATGGCGCGGCGGGGAAAAATCAACTCGTCAAACGATTTAGCATTCGCAATTCCGGCTGCATAGCGCCGGCCGTTATCACATAGAATCGAGCCTCCATGGATACCCTCAACGATCTAAATGAGCGCGTCGACGCCTTCGTCGGCACCAGCTCCTTCGACACGCCTGCCGCGGCAAACGACCAAGCTCCCATCGATGTACCCGCCGAGGTTCACGAGGACATCGCCGCCTCGGTCGATTTCTCCGAGGTCGAACTCGCAGACGAGTTCACCGAGCCCCAGGTAGCCGTGACCCCCAACGGACTGCTCCCCATGGAGCCGCTGCCCATCGACGGGCGTTTGCGCAAGGCGGCCCTTCGTATGCCCGACGAGATCGAGGAGGCCAGCGGCTTTACGCTCTTCGGCCGACGCATCAAGTCGCTCATTTACACCACCGACGTCGCGGTTATCCGCAACTCCAACGCCGATGCCGTCTTTGCGGTCTACCCTTTCACGCCGCAGCCCGCCATTACGCAAGCGCTGCTGACCGTCGCCGAGTGCCCGGTCTTTGTAGGCGTGGGCGGCGGAACTACGACCGGTAAGCGCTCCGTGCAGATGGCAGCCGTCTCCGAGATGCAGGGCGCGGCGGGCTGCGTGGTCAACTCCCCCGCCACTGCCGAGATGGTCGAGCACATCACCAACATCGCCGACATCCCCGTCATCGCCACGGTCGTACGTTGCGACGATGATGCGCATGCCAAAGTGCGCGCCGGAGCCAAGATTCTCAACATCGCCGCCGGCAAAAACACGCCCCAGGTCCTGCGTGAACTGCGCGAGCACTATCCCAACCTGCCGCTCATCGCGCCGGGCGGCAAGACGCCCGAGAGCATCCGCGAGACAATCGCCGCCGGCGCCAACGCCATCATCTGGACACCGCCTTCGGCCCAGCAGCTGCAGACCGACATGATGCAGCGTTATCGCAAGATGAAGGAAGACGCCACACCTGCCATCTCGCGCGACGATGTGCCCATTATCGACCAGGTCGCCGCCGCCGAGGTCAGCCAGGTCGAGAACATGAATCCCGACGTGCCGATTCCCGACGAAGTCATCGAGCGCGTCGCTTCAATCCACGAGCGCGTCGAGGAGCATCGCGCCAACCGCGGCCTCAAGCCGTCACTGCACGGCTTTTTCTTCCGCGGAAAGAAACACTAGCAAAACATCTTGGCCCGCCCCAAAAACGTGAGGCAGGCCGTTTTCGCTTGAACAATCATGCAGCGACGTGATGGGGCAAATTAATCCACGCGCTTGTCGCCCATAAAGAAGAGCGCCACCGTACCAGGTCCGGTATGCGAGCCAATCAGAGTACCGATGTCATTGATCTCAATCTTGCCTTTAAGCTGCGGGACCTGTTCCTCAATCAGCGCCGCAACTGCCTCGGCATCCTCGCGGCACGCCGAGTGCGACATGATGCACTTACCCGAATAATCCACACCGTCCTGCACGTGTGCCATCATGGTCTTAGCCATCTCGGAAATCGCGCGCTTCTTAGTGCGAATCTTCTCACGTGGCGACAGCTTACCTTCGCAATCGACCGTCATAAGCGGGCAAATCTTAAGCGCCGTGCCGATGATCGCGCTCGCGGCCGAAATGCGACCGCCGCGCAGGTAGCTCGACAGATCGGTCGAGAAGAACCAGTGGTGCAGGTTGAGTTTGTGCTCCTCGATCCAGGCAGCCGTCTCGTCGAGTGAAGCTCCGCTATCGCGCACGTCGGCGGCATATTCCAGCAACAGGCCAAAGCCCGAAGACGCCGCCAGCGAATCGATGACGCGCACCTTGCCGCCCTGGGGATAGCGATCCGCGAGCATCTGCGCCGCAACGCAGGCCGATCCATACGTGCCCGAAATACCCGACGACAACGTCAGGTGCAGCACGTCTTTACCCTCGGCAACAAACGGCTCCCAAAACTCCTCGTACTCACCCACGCTCACCTGGGACGTCTTGGGCATGGCGCCCGCGGCAATCTGGGCAAAAAACTTGTCCGGCGTAATCGACTGATACAGATCGTCCGTATAGACAACATCGTCGATCTCGTAATGAAAACACACGACAGGGATATTGCGCGACTCAAAGAACTCACGGGTTCGATCGGCGGCGGATTCACAGGTCAGGACAAAATCACTCATATGAGGCTCCTTACTCATTGCTGCGCAAATTATCGCACAGTGAGCCTACATACGGTACATATGTCCACTATTTACCAAATCGAACCAAAAATAGCGAACATCTTTACCACCATCGTCTCCACCGACCCCACGCATAAATATCTGAGAAAACGCCCTCTGTCGTCTCCACTCAACCGCCATATCTACCTCAACTAAATCGATTTACCAAACCGTTCAGCCGACAATTCAGCCGCTGGCGCAAAATCGAAACAAAAGCGGCGCATACTGATAAACGTTTGACGCTGTTTATCAGTTTTACCAGCTCCATCGGAAGGTGTTTCATGGTCGCATTCGATCGCAACCCGCAAGACTTCAAGTATCTGCGCCTGCTGTCGAGACAGTTCCCCACCGAACAATCCGCGTTTACCGAAATTATCAACCTCTCGGCCATCCTCAACCTGCCCAAAGGCACCGAGCATTTTATGAGCGACGTGCACGGCGAGTACGAAGCCTTTATGCACATCCTCAACAACTGCTCGGGCGTCGTGCGCGAACATGTCGACGAGATCTTTGGCGACACGCTCACCTTTGACGAAAAGGGCGAGCTGTGCACGCTCATCTACTACCCGCGCGAGAAGATCGAGCTGGTCCGCAGCCAGCGCGAGGACTCGCCAACCTGGTACAAGACGATGCTTGACCAGCTCATCATGGTCGCACGCTCGCTTTCGAGCCGCTACACGCGCTCCAAGGTGCGTAAGGCCATCCCGCGCGATTACGCCTACATCATCGACGAGTTGTTGCACACGCACCCGGACGAGAACAACTATCGCGTGCGCTATCACGAGCGCATCGTGGAGTCCATCCTGGAGACCGCCAGCGCCGACGACTTTATCGAGTCGCTCGCCTCACTCATCAAGCGCCTGGCCGTCGACCACCTGCACCTGGTGGGCGACATCTTCGACCGCGGCGGCGGCGCGGCCAAGATTATGGACCGTCTGCTCACCTACCATTCGCTCGACATCCAGTGGGGCAACCACGACCTGCTGTGGATGGGTGCTGCGGCCGGTGAGCCCGCCTGCATCGCCACGGTGTTGCGCAACAACCTACGCTACGACAATTACGAGATCCTTGAGAACGATTACGGTATCTCGCTGCGTGAGCTTGTCGCCTTTGCCGATGCTACCTACACCGCCGGTGAGTCCATCACCCCGCTGATCAAGGCCATCAACGTGCTGCTCTTTAAGCTCGAAGGCCAGATTATCCAGCGCCACCCCGAGTTCGATATGACCGACCGCCTGTTACTCGACAAGATCGATCACGACACCGGCACGGTCACGCTCGCCGACGGCAGCGCGTGGCCGCTCACGACCAACGACTTCCCCACCGTCGACCCGGCGGACCCCTATACGCTCACGCCCCAGGAGCAGCACATCATCGACAAGCTCGTGTCCGAGTTTGTCACCGCCGATCACCTGCATCGCCATATCGATTTCCTCTATTCCCATGGCTCGATGTACAAGGTCGCCAACGGCAACCTGCTCTTCCACGGCTGCGTTCCGCTCAACGAAGACGGCACCTTTAGCAGCATGAACTGTCTGGGCACCTGGCACGCTGGCCGCGATTATCTCGATTTTTGCGACCACATCGCCCGCCGCGCCTGGCGCGTGGGCGACCGCGACGCTCTCGACTGGATGTGGTACCTGTGGATTGGCTTTAACTCACCCGCCAGCGGACGCCTGGTGCGCACCTTTGAGCGCGCCTATATCGCCGATAAGAGCACCTGGGTCGAGCCGATGGACCCGTACTTTACGCTTACCAGGTCGCCCTCGGTCTGCGATGACATCATGCGCGAGTTTGGTGTCGCGCCCATGGCATGCTCGCCGACCGGCCACATCATCAACGGCCACACGCCCGTTAAAACCACCAAGGGCGAGCGGCCCATTCGCGCCGAGGGCAAGCTGCTGGTCATCGATGGCGGCTTCTGCCGCGCTTACCATCCCAAGACGGGTATCGCCGGCTATACGCTCATCTCGAGCTCGCGCGGCTGCCGCCTCAAGTCGCACCGGGCCTTTACGACGGTTGCCGAGGCACTCACGCGCAACGTGGACATCGAAAGCGAGACCAACCGTTTTGACCAAGCAGACCGTCGCCGCATGGTGAGCGACACCGATACTGGCGCCAAGATTCGCAGCCAAATCCAGGATCTGCGCCAGCTGCTCGATGCATATAGAAACGGTGCTATCGAGGAGCGCGTCTAGCCCCACCCGTGGGGATTGGCTAAACTTGCTAAGTTTGTCATCCCCACGGCGCTTTTCGGCGCCAGCTTAAGGCAGGTACCATGCAAAAGCTCCTTGCGCAGATCATGAAATTTGGCGTCGTCGGTGTCATTGCCACGGTTATCGACTTTGGCATTATGAATCTGCTCCACTACGGTCTGGGCCTCAACATCCTAATCGCCAACACCAGCGGCTTTATCGTCTCGCTCATCTTTAATTACGTCGCCAGCATGAAGTACGTGTTTGCGCACAAGGAAGGCATGAGCCGCCGCCGCGAGTTCATCATCTTTGTCGTGCTATCCGTGATCGGTTTGGTGCTCAACGACGGCATCGTGCTGGCGCTCAACGCCGGTCTGGGGCTCGAGGCCAATATCGCCAAGATCTGCGCCACCGCGCTTGTCATGGTCTACAACTTTGTGACCCGAAAGATCTTCCTGGAGGGCGACGAGACCAAGTAACTCACAACCCTACGGCCTTACGATGCCCACGGACAATGCGCGCTCAGTACAGTATCGCCCGTGGGCATCGTTCGTTTACGGGCAATTTTTCAACGTCTGCGGATTAGCTCTTGAAAATTTGGCGAGTTCGTATAGTTCTTGGCAAAGACCTTACGTTTCCCTTGCAAAAGCTCTAAAGTATCCTCTGCTCGATTCATCAACGCATTGGATGTGATTACGTGCGCAAGGCGCTGGCACAACCTCATACCAAGCAGTTCCTCAAGTTTGCCGTCGTGGGTCTTATCTCCTTTGGCATCGACTGGGGCATGCTCATTGCGCTCGTCGAGCTGTTCCACCTCGACTTTTTGATGAGCACCACGGTTTCGTTTATCACGTCCGTCGTGGTCAACTACTGGCTCAGCATGAAGTACGTGTTCGACCACCGCGAGGGCATGAGCCGCAAGCGCGAGTTCACGATCTTCACCATCCTGTCGGTGATCGGCCTGGGCCTCAACGACCTGTACATGTTTGTGGGTGTCACGTTTTTGAGCATCGGTTACCAGGCCATGAAGGCCATCGCAACGTTCCTCGTCACCTGGTACAACTACTTCAGCCGCCGCTTCTTCCTCGAGGGTGCACGGTCGTAGTCGATTCACTATTTGCTTGAATGTATAACCGGTTGGAATTCCCGTTCCAACCGGTTTTTTGTTTGCCGAGAGACCCAGCGGCCAGTCCCATTCGCATGAAAAACGGGCGGTCCGGATGTTGGTCCGAACCGCCCGTTTGATGCAATATGTCGAGGCTCCTAGCCTGTCACGTAATACCAGACCACGCTGTCGCCATTGGAGAGAACGTAGTTGCTGCAGGCCGTCATGGGCGTTGTGCCGTTGACGGAGTACATCCAGCCGCTCGTGCCGCCGTACTGTTTCTCGGCCAAACCGCCAATCGCGGAGACATACGTGCCGTACGACGAGCCATGCGCGTTGACAGAAAGGCCCAGCGCACACAGGGCATCGTAGACAGTAGCGCCTTCGTTAAAGGTAAAGGTGCCACCAGAGGACACAGGATTGCCCACGGCGCTCGATGTGACCGAAACCGTTACCGTGACGTAGTTGGACTCCTGCGAGCCGCCCTGTCCGCCCGAGGGAGCGCTTCCGCCATTAGAGCTGGAGGCTCCATCAGACGACTGACCGCCGCCCGAAGAAGCACCGCCAGACACATTGGGAGTATCGCCGGCTCCCGTATTCTGGGCAGCGGATTTATCTCCAGACTTCTTGCCGTTCTGACCATCGGACTTCTTGCTATCCGAGCTTTTATCCGATTCCTTGTCCGAAGACTCGGAATCGTCCTTGCCGTCGTTCGAACCCTTGGACTCGTCTTTTGCATCATTCGAAGATTTGGAATCCTTGGAACTGGCCTCGCCCGAAGCGGCAGACGAGCCAGACCCCTTGGAGTCCTTGGTGACGACGCTCTCCCCCGTCACGGTCTGAATGATCCAGTCGATGGACCAGACACCGCTTGTGGAAGGATAGACGAAACCCAGCGAGACGACGATCAGAATGGTGCATGCGGCAGTCAGAACGCCAAGGAGCGCCTTGTGACGAGAGGCGGACGCCGCCGAAGCGGCGCCCTTTTGCTTTGGATCATCGAGCTGGATAAACGAGGAGTCGGGCTGTTGCCCGCTGGTCTCCTTGGGCTTATCGGGCATTACCGTCACCCTTGCCGCGCTTGGTCAGCACGAAGACGGCGATGAGCGCGAGGCCAATCACGCCGGCGGCGATGCCAACGATGGCGAGCGGATTGGTGCCAGTCTCCTGCTCGGCAGCACTAGAGGACTTCTTAGCAGTGGTCGTGGAAGCAGCACCCGTATCGGACTTGGAATCGGACTTCTTGTCGGACTTGCTGTCCTTTTTGTCAGACTTCTTCTCGTCCTTCTTATCGGACTTATCGGAGCCCTTCTTTTTGGACTTGTTGTCCTTGGTCTCGCTCTTGGTCGACACCGTCGTCTTGGTCACCGGCTTCTTGCCCGGGGCAATAGCGCCGCCCTTCGAGCCGGAGCCGGAACCCGTGCCAGTGCCAGTGCCAGTGCCAGTGCCGGAACCAGTACCGGTACCAGAACCGCCGCCGCCATTCGAACCAGCGCCGCCATTACCGCCAGGGTTAACGGCATTCTTGGTCCACTTGGCATACAGCGTCAGATCGGCCGTCACCGGCGTGCTAAAGTCATACGCCTGCGTGCAAGCCTCATCGGTATACCAACCGCCGAAAGTGTAGCCATCGCGCGTCGGATTGGCCGGCTTGACCAGCTTGCCATCGGCCGTAGCAACAAACTTAGTGTCGCAAGCAGACCCGCCGTTGGAGTTAAAGGCAACCGTCCAAGACTCGACAGCTCCAAGTTTAAACAGCGTGCCCGAATCATTAATGTAGTAGAGATTGCCAGAAGCATCGGCAATGACCGGAGAGTCACAGTACTGGTAATGGCCAGCCGCATCATAAATCTGCGTCGCCTCTGCATCGCCGAGCGTATAGCGATACACGCCACCACCAGCAGAGTAGTTGACGTAATCCTTGCTATCCGCGCTGTTAACGGTGAAGTACACATAGGTCTTGCCGCCCTGAACACTCACCAGCGGAGTAGCAGCAATACCGTTGAGGCCAGCCGGCAGCGCCTTGCCGTCGGCAGCAGCGACCATCGTGGTCTTACCCGTCTTCAGGTTATAGAGAACCAGAGCAGAGCCCGTAGCCGTCTGTCCGCCGACAATCAGATTGTCACCAAACACCGCAGGGGCGCTCAGATTATTCGTAAGGCCCAGATCAACCGTCTTCTGCTCGCTCAGTACGCCCTTCGCCGAAAGCGAAATCACATGGAGCTTTCCGTCGTGTGTCATCTGATAGAAGGTCGAACCATTAGACGGATCGGCAATGCAATCGGCATTTGCGACAACGCCGAGCTTTATGGTCGAAATGACATCGCCCGTCGTCTTATCAATGCACTTAAGCGTGCCCGCGCTCGTAGGAACAATGGTGTACTTATCCGTCAGCGCAGCGCCAGTCCAATAATAGCCCTCGGAAGCGTCAATGTTCTGCCAAGAGACTTCGCCCGTGGCAATCTTGATACGCTTAAGGGAGCCGTTGCCGTAGGTCGCGTTGTAGTTCTCATCATACGAAATATCGACCGTACCAACATAGACGTACTCGCCGTCCGAAACGACGGTGCAGGAGCTCTGCGTCAAGTCCGTCAAACCGGGCGTCAGCCACTTGCAGATCAGCTTGTCTGCAGTAATCGCCTGGACCGCACCGCCGTTGAGCGGAACGATGATAAGGCCATTGGTATAGATCGGACGAGAGGTATAGCTCACCTTGGAGGCAAGCGGCGCAGAGGCAACCTTTTTGCCCGTGGACGAATCGATCTTAATGAGCTCGTTCTCGGTCGCAATATACACAAAGCCGTTAGCGATGACAGGTTCGCTGCAGTTGGCATACTGCTGACCAGACTCGGCCTTCCAATCGAAGGCCCACTTAAGACCGGCAGCCTGCGCAGGCGTCTTGGCATCCGTTACGGTCGAACCGTTGCCACTGTTGCCGTAGCCGGCCCACTCGGCATCCCAATCAGGAGTCGTCGCACTCGGGTCCACGACAATCTTGTCGGGATCGGGCATGGGCGAGTCATCGGTCGTATAGGCAAGCGTAACCTTATCGCCACTCTTGAGCGTAATCTGATTGGCGCAGAGTAAGGAGGGCTCTCCATTGATATACAGGTGCCAATATTTATTGGTCGTAGCATCCCAGACATACGGCTTGTGATCGAACGGCGAAGTAACGGAATTGAGGAACCAGTATGCACCACTCTGGGAGGCCTTGTAATCAACGCGCTTTGCCTTCAGAACCGTCTCAATGAAATCCTGAGCCGTAGAGCCTTCGGGCAGAGAAACGTTGCTTGCCGAGCCCCAGCGAGTATTGTTGCCGTTGACATCGGGACCGATAACATCGACAGAACCAAGAACCTGGCCAGGAAGGGCATCGGCGTCAGCACCATACATAAAGGTGACGGCGTCACCCTCTTGGAGCTCATAGGCACCGGCGCCGGCGTCGGCGAACTTGCCATTTACGTAGAAGCGCCAATAGCTATTGGTCGCAGCATCCCAGCCATAGGACTTACCATCGAACGGCGAATAAATGCCGTTGAGGAACCAGCCCCAAGACGATTCGCCAGCATCGAGAGTAAGGCCGGTCTGCTCAAGGAGATCCTTAGCAGTGGAGCCTGCCTTGAGGCTCGTCTGGCCCGTCGAAGCCCAAACCTGCTGCTTGCCGTCCTTGTCCTTACCAAGTACCTGAACGGAAGCATGGACGGAATCAGAGGGCAACTGGTCGCCCCAGCCACCGTAGAACCACGTAACGGTATCGCCAGCATGAATGGTGACATTGTCTGCCGTGTAGTCGCTCGGCTTGCCGTTGATAAACAGCTGCCAATAGGTCGAATAATCGAGCGGCGTACCCAGCTCAACGCCGTTGTACTTAAGGCTCAGAATGAAGGAGCCCGCAGCAACGGCGTCAATATCATTCGCCTCGAGCGCGACCTTCGTAAGGTCAAGCGCGCTCGAACCGGACGTCACCACATACTGCGCGTTATCGACCCAAGTCTGAGTCTTGCCCTGGGCATCGCGACCAATGACGGTCACATTCGCAGCAAGCTGGTCCTTAACGACAGGGGACGAGCTACCAGCCGTATAGGCAAACTCAATCTTCTGCCCCTGGGTGAGCTTGACGCTGCTCGCGCCAACCGAGGAAGACGCGCCGTCGACGAACAGCTGCCAGTAGGCATGAGTCGTCGGATCGTAGGCAAGCGTGCGGCCATCGCTCGGGGATGTGATGCTTTCGAGGTAGAAACCGTATGCCGTGTTCGGATCGTACTTCGCCTTGAAGCCCGTCTTCTGCTGCAGCTTAATGAAGGCATCCGCAGCCGTCGCGCCCTCGTCGAGCTTGAGCTGCGTAGGTGCCACCCAGGTCTGAGCCTTGCCGTCGGCATCGGTGCCGATAATCGAGAACGAGACCTCGACTTGCTTCTTGGCGACATCGCCGGTTTCTGTCGGGTTCTCTGTCTGGACGGCAGTCGCGGCGGCAGATCCTGCTTGGCCAGCGGATGCCGTCGAAGACTGCTCGCTCGTGGCAGGGCTCTCCCCCGTCGCCGAGCCTTCGTCGCCAGTTGCCGCCTCTGTAGTGGCGGCACTAGCTGCAGGCGCGCTCCCGGAATCCGAAACCTCGGCGCCGCTCTGCTCAGCGGTACCGCCCGCAAGCGCTGCGTCCTCGCCCGGCGTTGCAGCCTGAGCCACAGCCTCGGCAATGCCCTCGGCGCCCTCGGCCCACAGCTGAGCCGGCGTGGTGCCAAAGGCCATCGCGAAGGCCAGGAATGCCACCAGGCAGCGCTTGGCTACACCGCGTGCAATCGCGCCACGGCGATGCAACGAGGCGCGCTCGCGCTCGTCCTCAAACATATCCATTTGTCCCCCATTGTCTGTACTTGGAGCGTTGCCTTGAGACTGCCCCACGTCATCGCGCATGTTGCGCTCGAGTCCCCCCATCGGGGTCCCCCTTCCCTCCAGAGCCCTATGCACACCGGCGGCATACGCCGCAGCAGCATGCAAGATGGGAGGCGATCCGACTTAACCTTAACGGCTCAGGCGCGCCGTCCGATCTGCGACGCGAACATCCCGAGCCAAGAGGAATTACGGTTACTGGTACAGCCGGGGACTTGCACCCCGATTCTCCCAAACGCGCAGGAAAACCGCGCATTCGTGCGTCTCCGCACCACCATCTAGGCCATCGATTATTACCGTCGATATGGTATCACGCAAAAAGGGCCTCGCGCGCAGGCGAAGCCCAAGGTAAAAGCTATTGTTTGCGATAGGAAAATGCGGTGACGGTCGCAGCCTCTAGTGCTTGCCGCCGTGACTGTTGAGCCAGATATTGCGGCCCAGCATAAGCGCCAGCACCAGCGCGCTCACGTAGCCCATAAAGCCAATGACTGGGATACCAAACACAACCGGCTCGATGCGTGCGTAGTACACCACCGACGAACCGATAAACAGACCGGCGATAACGATAGCCATCGACATGCGGTCGATAATTCCGCCCAGCTGTCGCAGCGCCTTATCGCTGCTCATAATCTGCGTGTTCACCTTAAGCTGCCCGCGTGTGAGCATACGCGAAGCCAAGCCCAGATACTCGGCTGCCTCGAGCGAGCCTTTTGCCGCGCGATAGCTGCTCGCGGCAAAGTCGCGGCTCATCTCGCGCATGCGGGCATAGGTGCTCTTCTCGTTTTTGATATGAGCCTGAATGATCTGGATCATGTTGACGTTGGGCATGTACTCGGTCAGCAAACCCTCGAGCGTCACCATGCCGCGGGCGAACATCGTCACCACGCTCGGCAGCTCA
>CAJMAZ010000043.1:0-20126 GCA_905211535.1 uncultured Collinsella sp.
CTGATCCGGTCCGACCGGGCCGCGCGGCAAGGAGATATATTGCCAGACCGGAGGGGCGCCGCGGGCGGGAATCTGGGCGTACACATTTCCTACACATTTTGTGATCCGACTAACGTTTGCCAGCCGTTAACTACCGCTCGCCGAGCATCTCTTTATATAAGGCAGTCTCATGGTTAAAGCGGATACGTCCCCCTAGCTAAAGCACAGCCAGCATCGAGCAACTCATCACGTTCTTCCACCGAGAACCCCTCGGCGTAGACGCGCACCACTGGTTCGGTCCCGCTAGGACGGACCAGCAGCCACGTGTCATCCTCGAATGCCAAACGCAAACCATCCATATGACTAACGTTTTGCGGCACCTTGCCACAAATCGACTTGGGGTTTACGCCCGGCAGCAGGGTTCGTAACGTTTCGGCATCTTCGGCCTCAAGGCGCAAATCCCGTCGACCGTAACTCGTCTTACCAAAACTGTCCTCGAGTTGGTCGACCAGAACGCCCAAAGGCGCGTCCGTCTTTGCCATAAGCTCACACAGAATCAGACAGGCGAGGATTCCATCGCGCTCGGGCATATGCGCGGCAATGCCGATACCACCGGCTTCTTCGCCGCCTATGAGGACGCCGCCCTTCTTCATCTCCGCCGCTATATATTTGAAACCGACTGGTTTGACGGTCACGCGGCAGCCAAGCGCCTCGGCAATGCGACGCACAAGCGTCGAGCACGAAAGATTGACGACGACGCGCCCCTCCAAATTACGAAATTGAACCAAGTCGCCCAAAACGAGCGCCATGATCTGATGCGGATGTATATATCTGCCGCGCTCGTCAACCGCACCGATACGGTCGGCGTCGCCGTCGGTCACCAGGCCAGCGCAAGCTCCGTCATCGATAACCGTGCGCTCGCAAGCGTCCACCCAAGGCTCAACGGGGTCGGGGCAGATATCTTCTTGGTCAGACGCCTGCCCGGCGTGAATCTCGTGCACCTCAACGCCAAGCTCGCGCAGCAAGTCGGCTAGATAGCCCTGGGCTGCGCCGCCCATGGGATCGACAACCACGCGCAGGTGCGCGTCGCGGATGGCTTCGGCATCGACAAACGATGCCACCGCCTGCATATAGTCAGGAATGATATCCGCGGTGCGATATTGCCCCTCGATCCCCATTGGCTCGGGAGCCATGGTCTCTTCGAGCTCTTCGATGACATCCTGGTTGGCGGTTGAGCCATCACCCATGCGAATCTTGAGGCACAGATAACCCTGCGGATGATGGGACCCCGTCACCATGAGCGCGCCGCACGCCTCACCGTCATAAGCCGCCGCCCACGTAAGGGCAGGGGTCGGAACAGGTCGCGAAGCGAGCACGGCGTCTAGCCCGTGCGCTGCTAGCACGCCCGCTGCAAGCTCAGCGAACTCGCGCGCCAGGGGCCGGGTGTCGAACCCTATATATACCGTTTTGCCCGGATTGGTCTTTTGCCACAACTCGCCGACGGCATCGGCGATACGGGCAACGTTATCGGCAGTGAAGTCCTCATCGACGCGAGCGCGCCAACCGTCAGTTCCAAAATGAATTATCGCGCACACGCGCAGACACCTCACAGTGTTTGGATCATGGTACGCATGGGGTATACCCGCAACATGCACTCAGCAACCTGCCGGCACCAGCATTCACCATTTGGGCAAATGCTGCCGAGGACATGCAGGCAATAAAAAAACCGCCCCGTATGGAGCGGTTTTGCCCTTTATATATCGAGTGCCTCGGCCATCGCTGCCGTAGTGATTGCCGTGGTTCCACAGCAACTGCCCACCATTGCGGCACCGGCATGCCTCCATTCGATGCATGCGCGCGCAAAAGCTTCGGGGTTCTCGTGCCATACGGGGCCATCCTGAGTCTGGACCGGATCGCCCACGTTGGGACGCACCGTGACGGGAGTAGT
This sequence comes from uncultured Collinsella sp., assembly GCA_905211535.1. Classification (GTDB taxonomy): domain Bacteria; phylum Actinomycetota; class Coriobacteriia; order Coriobacteriales; family Coriobacteriaceae; genus Collinsella. Next base: position 1,928 of record CAJMAZ010000043.1, read on the forward strand.
CGCCGATGCAACCATCCTGGGCACCGCCGCGTTCGCGGCCGCAAGCGAACAGCAATTAACACCAACCGAGTTTGCGCCGTGTTTTTCGGCGTACAAAACGGCTGCCTCGATGTTGAGGCCATCGCCCAACAGGTCGCCTTTATCGTCAACGACAAAACTCACCAGAACAGGCATGCCGTCGGCGGCATCTCGGGCACCGGCAAGTATGGGCTGCAAATTACGGATAGACGTCACCGTCTCGATCAGCAGACCGTCAACACCGGCATTGAGCAAGGCGTGCGCCTGTTCGCGCGCAATGCCTCGGATTTCACGATACTCGGCAGAGTCCTCGGCAAACCACTCAATACCGATCGGGCCCATCGAGCCCAGCAGCAGCTGAGGGTGCGCCTGGCGGGCATCGTCGACGGCCCCGCGATTGACCTCCGCCACGGACGGCGCAATCTGGTCGTGCTTGAGGGCATAGCTTGATGCCTGAAAGGTGTTGGTAATGAGCACCTGCGCGCCAGCGGCAACATACAGGCGATGGATACGAGAAACGGTCTGCGGCTCTGCCAGATTCCAAAACGCCGGTGGAATATCGGCGGCATCGTACTCATTCAACAAAACACTGCCCATGGGGCCCTGCGCCAACAAGGTCTCGCTCGACAAGCGGCGCGTAAGTTCCTCGGCACCAAAGCGGTTGTAATAACTCGTATCCATATATATCCCGCTATTCCTCGACGCTGATTCCCTGCTTTTCGAGATAGGCGAGCCAGCGGCTCATCGTGTCCTCGGAAAGCGCATGCTCCATCATGCAGGCCTCGGAATCGGCTCGCTCAAATTCGACACCGAGCTCCTGAACCAAAAACGTGCGGATGAGGCGATGACGGTACCAGATAGCCGTGCCAACCTCGCGGCCGCGATCGGTCAGGACTACCTTGCCGTAGTGCGACTGCTCGACAAGTTCGGATGCTTTGAGCGCCGAAACCGCTTTATTGACCGATGCCTTGGAGACGCCAAGGCGCTGCGCGATGTCGACCGATCGCACGCCGTTGGTTTCCCCCTCTTCGCTTTCAATGCGAACCATGCACTCCAAGTAGTCTTCGTTCGCCACCGTCAGGTGTAGTTCGCGCGAGCTATTTGTCGTATCCATGATCTTCCGTCCCTTCTGCATTCAATGGCTGATTCTACCCCATCCAAGCGTCGCGGTATGCCGTGGCATACCGTGCTAGAGTTCTTGTTGCACACGACGACCAAGATTGGAGCGGTCTTTATGGAAAACACCACTACGAACCACGATGTCCTCGAGCGCTTTTTGCGCTACGTCCAGATCAACACGCAGTCCGAGGATGCAAACTGCGACCAGGTACCCTCGAGCGCCGTTCAGTTTGACCTTGCCAACGTGCTGGCTGAAGAGCTGCGCGAGCTTGGCGCGGAAGATGCCCACGTGACCGAGCACGCCTATGTCTGCGCGCATATCCCCGCAAGTGCGGGCGCTGAGGACAAGCCCGCCCTGGGCCTGATCGCCCATCTCGACACCACCGAAGTTGCACCGGGTGCCGGCGTGAAGCCGCACATCGTACACTACGAAGGCGGCGACCTGGTCTGCGGCACGGTTGACGGTAAGCCCGTTGCCATGAGCACCGCCAAGCTTCCCGCCCTGAACGACCTCGCGGGTGAGGACTTGGTCTGCAGCGATGGCACCACGCTGCTGGGCGCAGACGACAAGGCGGGCGTCGCTGAGATCATGTCGCTTGTCGCGCGTATCGCTCAGGACCCTTCTCTGCCCCATCCCGCACTCGGCATTTGCTTCTGCCCTGACGAGGAGATCGGCCACGGAGCCGAGCTGTTGGATATCGATACCTTTGGCTGCAAGTACGCCTACACGGTCGACGGCGGCCCCATCGGCGAACTGGAGTGGGAGTGCTTTAACGCCGCCGAGGCGACCGTCCGCTTTGAGGGCCAGTCCATCCACCCGGGCGACGCTAAGGGCCGTATGGTCAACGCAGGCAATCTGTTCTGCGACTTCAACGCGTTGCTCCCCTACGTGCAGCGCCCGGAGTATACGGAAGGCTACGAGGGCTTTTATCACCTTGAGGGTGTATCTGCGACCGTCGATCACGCCACAGCGCGCTATATCATCCGCGACCATGACGCCGCCAAGTTCCAGCAGAAACTCGACCTTATTGATGCCGCCGCCTCGATGCTCAACCAGCGTCTGGGTGAGGAGCGCGTGACAGTCGAGATTAAGCAGCAGTATCGAAATATGGCCGAGATCGTTCGTGACTATCCCGAGCTTATTGATGTTGCCAAGGAAGCCTACCTTGCCTGCGGCGTTGAGCCCCAAGTGCTGCCGATTCGTGGCGGCACCGACGGCGCTCAGCTGTCGTTCCGCGGTCTGCCCTGCCCCAACCTTTCCACCGGCGGCTATTGCTACCACGGCGTCAACGAGTTCGTCCCGGTCAGTTCGCTCGTCAAGATGACCGACGTGCTCCAGGAGCTCGTCGCCCGCTTTGCATAAGCCTGGCTGCACAAGCTTAAAAGACAAACCGCCCCGTCCTCTACAGAGAACGGGGCGGTTTTTGCTGCAAGGAGAGTAATCAGCATCGCAGGTTGAGCCAACGTCAGCGAGCGCCGTTCGGTAGAACGACGGAACTAATAAGAGGTCGAATCGTCGTAGGAGTCGGAGCTGTAGTCCGAGGCACTCGAATCAGTCGAGTCGCCCGAGTCGCCCGAGTCGCCCGAGTCTTCCGAACTGCCCGACGAAGTTGCGGTGCCGTTAGCGTAATCATCGGACGTGTTGCTGTTGAGGTCGCCAATCGTGGAGCTGGTACCATCGGAAAGACCCATGGTGTTGGGACCCTTGGGATCCTTGCCGGCATCGACGCGCTCCATCATTTCCTTGAGCTCGTCCTCGTAGACAAAGACGTAGCTCACACCGTCGATCATGGTGCTCTCGTCGGCGTACGAGGGCAGGTTGGCCGAGTAGATACCGTCGACATCCATACCGCGCATGGCGTTGACCGTAGCCACGATATCCTGAACGCTCATATCGGTTACGAGCATATCGGACAGCGAATTAACCAGGCCAAAGATCTTCGTGGCATCGAAGTTATTGAGAATCTGGTTGGCAAGGGCGCCAAGCACCTGACGCTGGTGGCGCATGCGCGTGTAATCGCCGTCGGCATAGGTGTAGCGGCAGCGGGCATAGGTAAGGGCGGTGGCACCGTCCATATGCTGCTGGCCAGCGGTAATCTTAATATCCAGGTGCTCGGGGTCGTCAACATCATCGGTTGCGTTAATGTCGATACCGCCAACCGAATCAATCAGCGCCTGCATACCGTCGAAGCTGACCTCGGCATAGTGGGAAATCTGAACACCGCACAGCTCGTTGACCGCCTCGACCATGGCCTCGGCGCCGCCAACGGTATGGCAGGCGTTGATCTTCATGGTCTCGCCCTTGTACTCGACCTTGGTGTCGCGCGGAACGGAAATGAGCGTCGCCTGCTTTTGCGTGGGGTCGATGCGTGCCAGGATAATCGAGTCGGCACGATACGTATCCTCGCCCGGACGGCCGTCGGTGCCAAGAAGCAGCACGTAGAACGGATCCTTTGCCTCATCGGTGTCAACCAGAACCCGACGCAGATTGTCGGTAATGACATTAGAATCGCCGAGCTTGCCCATAATGGTGGCAAACCACAGGCCGGCAGCGGTAGTGGCACTCAGCAGCACGCCAAGCACGACAATGAGCGCGACGTGACGAATCGTGTGGCTACGACGACGTTGACGAGCGCGCTCGGAATAGCGAGCCACGTTATCGCGACTGTAGATCTTGGCCTGCGCACCAGTTGAGGGTCTTCGGGCGGTGGTATCCGCGAGGGGCTTTTTATTAAACATAGGCAACCTGTATTAGTAGATGACGGGATCGGGGACGGTAGCATGCTCGACATGCGCGCCGAGTGCCTGCAGCTTTTCGACAAACCGCTCGTAGCCGCGCTTGATGTGATGAATGGCCGAAACCTCGGTCGTCCCGTCGGCGATCAAACCCGCTACGACGAGGGCCGCTCCGCCACGCAGATCGGGCGAGGTAACCTGTGCACCCGAGAAGCCCTTGACGCCATGAATCATGGCATGATGGCTCTCAATACGAATGTCGGCACCCATGCGCACCAGCTCAGAGGCAAACATAAAGCGATTCTCGAAGATGTTCTCGGTAATAACGGAACTGCCGTCGGCGAGGGCGGAAAGCACCATAATTTGTGCCTGCATGTCGGTCGGGAAGCCGGGGAACGGAAGCGTCTGGATGTCGACCGGCTTGATGCGCTCGGCGCGATTCACGTGAACGCCGTCATCGGTACGCTCGCAATCGATACCCATGAGCTCCATCTTCTTGAGCACCATGCCCAAGTGAATGGGGCAAAAGCCCGTGACATCGACACCGCGATCGTCGGCCATCAGCGCACCGGCGACGATAAAGGTACCGGCCTCGATGCGGTCGCCCACTACGCGATGGGTAACAGGATGCAGCTCTTCCACGCCCTCGATGGTCACGACAGGCGTACCGGCACCGACAATCTTAGCGCCCATCTCGTTGAGCATGTTGGCGAGATCGACGATCTCGGGCTCGCGGGCGGCATTGTCGATAACCGTGGTGCCCTGTGCGCGCACAGAGGCCATGATGAGGTTCTCGGTCGCACCGACGCTGGCGAACTCGAGCGTGACGGTGGTACCGCGCAGACCTTGGGGCGCATTAGCGTTGATGTAACCGTGGGCGGTATCGAACTCAACGCCCAGGGCCTCAAGACCAAGAATGTGCATATCGATCTTGCGAGCACCCAGGTTGCAGCCGCCCGGCATGGCAATCTTGGCGCGATGGAAGCGGCCCAGCAGGGGTCCCATGACGGCGGTGGAAGCACGCATCTTGGCAACGAGCTCGTAGGGGGCCTCCCAAGAATCGACCTGAGAGGTATCAATCTCGAGCGTGTGCTCGTCGAGAACATCGATCGTAGCGCCCATGCCCTTGAGCACCTTGCCCATCACGTGGACATCGGAAATATCGGGCACGTTCTGCAGCGTCGTCTTGCCCGGCGCCAGAAGCGTTGCCGCCATGAGTTTGAGCGCGGAGTTCTTGGCACCCGAGACGGGCACGGAGCCTCCGATGGCGTGGCCACCCTCAACGCGGATAATATCCAAGGTCTACCCTTTCAAAAAGCATGCCCGGGGTGGCTGGGCCATCCCGGGCATGATGTGTTCGCAAATGGTCGAACGCTAAATCGTTTGACTATTGGGCAAGCTTGAGCTTACACCATGCGATTTCATTATAGAGGTAGGCGCGGCGTGCATCATCCTCCGACAAATTACCCAGCTTCTCTTCAAAACCTTGAATATCAGCTTTAAGCTTGTCGGCATCGACGGTCGCCAAATCGCAAGCGCGCTCGGCGAGAACGGTCACGACATCGTCCGCAACCTGGGCATAGCCGCCGGCCACGGCAAACGTGTGGTCGACAGTGCCCATAGCCTTATCGGAAACGCGAACGTAACCGCGGTCGATCGTGCAGATCTCGCTGGAGTGAGCAGGCAGAACGCCAAACTCGCCATCCGTGGACGGAATCGACACAAACGCAGCGTCGCCCTCATAGGCGCAGCTCACGGGGCACACGATGCGGATACGCATAACCTACTTCTCCCCCATCTTGCGGGCGCGCTCGCGCACGTCCTCAATCGTGGAAGCATAGCGGAAAGCCTGCTCGGGCAGGTCATCGGCCTTGCCGTCGACAATCTCGGCGAAAGAGCGGACGGTATCCTCGACGCGGACGTAGACACCGGGGTTGCCGGTGAACTTCTCGGCGACGTGGAAGGACTGCGAGAGGAACTGCTGAATCTTACGGGCACGGTTGACCGTAAGGCGCTGCTCCTCGGACAGCTCGTCCATACCCAGAATGGCGATGATGTCCTGAAGGTCGGAGTACTCCTGCAGGAGCTCCTGGACCTTGACGGCGACACGGTAGTGCTCCTCGCCGACGATCGAGGGATCGAGAGCGTCGGAGGAAGATGCGAGCGGGTCGATAGCCGGGAACAGGCCGAGCGACGAAATGCTACGCGAAAGAACCGTGGTGGCGTCGAGGTGCGTAAACGTCGTGGCAGGCGCCGGGTCGGTCAGGTCGTCTGCGGGGACGTAGACAGCCTGGACGGAGGTAATGGAACCCGTCTTGGTCGAGGTAATGCGCTCCTGGAGGTCGCCCATCTCGGTTGCCAGCGTGGGCTGGTAACCAACGGCGGACGGCATACGGCCCAGCAGTGCGGAAACCTCGGAACCTGCCTGGGAGAAGCGGAAGATGTTGTCGATGAACAGCAGAACGTCCTGGCCACGATCACGGAAATACTCAGCGGTGGTAAGGCCGGCCAGACCGATGCGCAGACGCGCTCCGGGCGGCTCGTTCATCTGACCATAGACCAAGCAGGTCTTGTCGATAACGCCAGACTCGCTCATCTCGAGGAACAGGTCGGTGCCCTCGCGGGTACGCTCGCCGACGCCGGTGAACACCGAGGTGCCACCGTGCTCCTGGGCGAGGTTGTTGATGAGCTCCTGAATCAGAACGGTCTTGCCGACGCCGGCGCCGCCGAACAGGCCCGTCTTGCCGCCACGGATGTAGGGCTCGAGCAGGTCGACGGCCTTGATGCCGGTCTCGAAGATCTCGGTCTTGGTGGTGAGCTCGTCGAAACGGGGTGCTGCATGGTGGATGGGGTAGAACTCCTCCACCTCGGGCATGGGCTTGCCGTCGACGGGCTTGCCCATGACGTTCCAAATGCGGCCGAGCGTCTTGGGGCCAACGGGCATCTTCATGGGCTCACCGGTATCGGTGGCGATGAGGCCGCGCTGCAGGCCGTCGGTCGAGGACATGGCGACCGTGCGGACGACGCCGCCCGGAAGCTGGCTCTCGACCTCGAGGATCGTGCTCAGATGACCGATCGGGGTCTCGGCCTCGACCGTGAGCGCGTTGTAGATCGGGGGCACCGCGCCGTCAAACTTGACGTCGACGACAGGGCCGATGATTCGCACGATGCGACCATCACCGGCAGTCGTCTTCTTGGTGGCTTCCTCGACCGCAAGCTTTACGGTGTTATTAGCCATTACTGTTCCTCCAATGCTGAGGCTCCGCCGACGATCTCGTTAATCTCGGTCGTGATCGAAGCCTGGCGCACGCGACTATACGTGCGGGTAAGGGTCGAGATGATCGCGGTGGCGTTTTCCGTCGCGGAGTGCATGGCCTTGCGGCGTGCACCCTGCTCGGCAGCCGCCGAATCGATCAGGGCCTGGTAGATGACCGTCAGGATATAAGACGGCACAAGCTTGCCGAGAACATGCTCGGGAGAGGGCACGAACTCGAACGTGGACGAGATGCGCTTAGGGGCGTCGGTCTCGTTCTTACGCGGACCGTGGGCCATAGCGATCATCTCGGGGTCGAGCGGCAACAGATGCTCGACGCGAAGCTCCTGATCCACGCGGTTCTTGGCGTGGTGGTAGACAAGCTCGACACGGTCAAGCTCACCGGCACGATACGCATCGCAGATATGAGAGGAGATCATGCGGGCCTGATTGAAATCGGGCTCAGAGGAGTTGCCCTCAAAGTGCATGACAACGTTTGCACGGTCACGGAAATACGTGGCCGGCTTACGCCCGCACGCGATGATCTCGCACTCGATGCCGTCGTTCGCCCAAGAAGCGGCGAGCTTTTCGGCCGTGCGCTCCACCGTCGTATTGAAACCGCCGGCAAGGCCGCGGTCCGAGGCAATAACGACAATCAGGCCATGCTTGACGCTCTCATGCTTCTGCAGCATGGGATCGGTGCCCGAACAGGAGGCGTCGCCGGCGACCGTCAACATGACGTCGGTCAGCGCCTCCTTATAGGGCTCGGCCTGCTTGGAGCGATCGAGGGCACGACGGATCTTGGCCGTAGAGACCATCTCCATCGTGCGCGTGATCTGCTTGGTCGTGGTAACCGAGGAGATTCGCTTCTTAATGTCGCGAAGGTTGGCCATGGGGCTTAGTTCTCCTCTGATCCAGAAACATCCGAATGGTGCTTGGCCATGAACTGCTGCTTGAAGTCGCCGATGACGCGCAAGAGCTCAGCCTTGGTGTCATCATCGATCTTCTTGGCGCGAACCTTGTCGAGCAGCGAGCCAAAGCCATTGTCCATGTACTCGATGAGCTCGGCACGGAAAGGCAGCACGTCGGCGATCTCCAGGTCATCCAGGAAGCCCTCGTTGCCAGCGAACAGCGTAACGATCTGCTCGCCAACCTCAAACGGCTTGTAGCGCGGCTGCTTCAGGAGCTCGGTCATGCGGGCACCATGGGTCAGCTGCTTCTGAGTAGCCTCGTCGAGGTCGGAGCCAAACTGCGTAAAGCCGGCGAGCTCCTGATAGGAAGCGAGGTCCAGACGGAGGTTGCCGGCGACCTGCTTCATGGCCTTGGTCTGCGCATCGCCACCGACGCGGGACACGGAGATACCCACGTCGACTGCCGGGCGCTGACCCTGGAAGAAAAGCTCGGACTGCAGGTAGATCTGACCATCGGTAATGGAAATGACGTTGGTCGGAATGTAGGCCGAGACGTCGCCGTCCTGGGTCTCGATGATCGGAAGAGCCGTCATGGAGCCATAACCGTTCTTCTTGGACATCTTGACGGCACGCTCGAGCAGACGAGAGTGCAGGTAGAAGATGTCGCCAGGATAGGCCTCGCGTCCGGGCGGACGATGCAGCGTCAGCGACATCTGACGGTAGGCCACAGCCTGCTTGGACAGGTCGTCGTAGATGACGAGCACGTGGCCGCCGGGGTTGGTCTCGCTGGCGGGCTTACCGTCCTCGCCGTTGTACATGAAGAACTCGCCAATAGCGGCACCGGCCATAGGCGCGATGTACTGCATAGGGGCGGAATCGGCAGCGGTGGCCGAAACGATGATGGTGTAGTCGAGCGCACCGTGCTGAGCGAGGGTCTCGCGGATGTTGGCAACCGTGGAGGCCTTCTGGCCGATGGCGACATAGATGCAGACCATGCCCTTGCCGCGCTGATTGAGGATAGCGTCGATGGCGATGGCGGTCTTACCGGTCTTACGGTCGCCGATGATGAGCTCACGCTGACCGCGGCCGATAGGCACCATGGAGTCGATAGCGAGCAGACCGGTCTGAACCGGCTCGCACACCGGGGTACGATCGATGACGCCGGGGGCCTTGAACTCAATGGGACGACGGTGCGTGGCGACGATGTCGCCCAGGCCGTCGATAGGCTGGCCGAGCGGATTGACGACGCGGCCGAGCATGGCGCGGCTCACGGGGATATCCATAATGCGGCCAGTGGTGCGGCACTCGTCGCCTTCCTTGATGGAGTCGACGGCACCAAACAGAACGGCGCCGACCTCGTCACGGTCAAGGTTCTGGGCAAGGCCGAAGACGGTCTCACCGGTATCGGAGCTCTTGAACTCCAGAAGCTCGCCTGCCATGGCGCTCTTGAGGCCGGAGACGCGCGCGATGCCGTCGCCTACCTCGTCGACCGTTGAAACCTCATGCGTATCGACCGTCGCGGAGAGGCTCGTGAGCTGCTCCTGCAGTTTCTTGGCGATATCCTGGGCATTGAGGGTTTCGGACATTAGGCTTCACCTCCGTACGAATTAGCAGAGTTTGCGAGGGTCTCCTGCGCGATGCGCAGCTGCGTCTTGACGGAAATGTCACGACGCTCGCCGCGGGCCTCGAGCACCAGGCCGCCCACGATAGACGGGTCGACCTGCTCGATAAGGAATACCTTGCGGCCGAAGTCCTGCTCGCATTTCTTAGTGATGGTTTGACGCAGCTCGTCGTCGAGCGGGATCGCCGTGGTGACGGTCACACCCACTACATCCTCGTCTTCCTCGGCAACATACTTAAAGGCAGCTGCCACCTTGGGAAGAAGGTCGAGCTGGTCGCGCTTGGACATGGTGTCGAGCACGGCGATGATCTCGGGGCTGGCAGAAGCCAGGCGCTCGATCATCTCGAGGTCCTCGAACACATGGTTCTCGGCCTTAGCGGCTTCCAGAAGGGAGCGCGCGTAGGTCTCGAGCACCTTGTCCTGATAGCGGCTAGTCGGCATTCAGGCTACCTGCTTCCTGGATGTAGCGCTCGATGAGCTTCTTCTGCTCGGCATCGTCCTCGAGCGCCTCGCCCACGATCTTGGTGGCGACGGCAAGGGACAGGTCGGCGATGGAGCTCGCGGCACCGGCGTAAATGGACTTGCGCTCGTCCTCGACGGTCGTATGGGCCTTGGCGATGATCTCCTCGGCCTCCTTGTGAGCAGCCTCGATGATACGGGCGCGCTCGGACTCGGCGTCCTTACGGGCCTCGAGAACAATGTCGGCAGCCTGACGACGGGCGTCGGTGACGATCGAGTCGGACTCAGCGCGCTTGGCGATAGCCTCCTGCTTGGTCTTCTCGGCCTCGTCGAGGCTCTCCTCGATCTTCTTGCCGCGCTCCTCCATGGTTTTCATGATGCCCGGCAGGGCGACCTTGGCCAGCACGATCCAGATAATCAGGAAGGCGATAAGCGCCGGGATGAACTCCGCCATCTTAGGGATGAGGATGTCCGCACCGGCAGCGCCGTCCTCAGCGAACGCGGAAACCGGCATGAGCAGCGCGGCCGCGGACGCGGAGAGTGCGATCGCGCTCTTCTGGGATGAAAGATTCATACTTGACGCTCCGTGCTATTTAACGATCAGCGCGACAACGAAGCCGATCAGAGCCAGAGCCTCGCCGAAGGCGGAGCCCATGATGAAGACGGTGAACACGCGGCCCTGGACCTCAGGCTGACGGGCCATAGCACCCGTAGCACCCAGAGCAGACAGGCCGATAGCAAGACCAGCGCCGATAACACCGAGACCGTAACCGATAACTCCCACGATTCCTCCTTTGTCGTGCGTGTCTTATTTCACGCAGGATAACCTTTTTATAACTGCCGGGCTCCATGGGTACGGGCACCGGCGGTTTAACGAATTGCCTTACCTTTAAGGCGCGAACGGAAGACTACTCCTCCTCCGCGACCTCCTCTGCCTCGGAGACATACACGGCGGTAAGGACCGTGAAGACGTAAGCCTGGATGGCGCCGACCACAAGCTCGATCGCATAGATCAGGATGAGGATGGCAAGCCAGGCCAGCGAAGGCAGGGCGCCGACGGCGTGGGCCGCGGAAACCTGCTGAAGCAGCGGCTGCATGAACATGCTCGCCATAATGGCGAACGAGCCCATGACCACGTGTCCTGCGAACATGTTGCAGAACAGACGGACGGCGAGCGTGATGAGGCGCAGGAAGGTCGAGAAAAGCTCGACGACCCACACGAGCACGTTCATCGGGAAGCTCACGCCCTGCGGGGCGAGGCTCTTGATGTAGCCGATCACGCCGTGAGCCTTGCATCCGTAGTAGATGAAGTACACGAAGGCGAAGATGGCGAGCGCGGCGGTGGAACCGATTGCGCCGGTGCCGGGCTTCATTCCCGGGATCAGGCCGATCATGTTATTGATCAGGATGAACAGGAAAAGCGAGCACAGGAACGGGAAGTGCTTCTTCCAGTTCTCACCCACGACGCCCTTGCCGATATCGTTCTCGACGTACTCGATGATGTACTCGAAACCGTTGACGAAGAAGCCCTTGGGAACCAGGGTCTGCTTCTTCTTGAACACGGCCAGGACGATCAGGAGCACGATCGTGGAGACGATCAGCCAAAACGAGTACTGCGTGATGCCGCAGCTCAGATCGCCCACGACAGGGGTGGAGCTGAACTCGCTGACCAGATGATTAATCTCATCAGGCAGCTTTTCAAAAATTTCCACGACTTACCTTTCGACCTCATGAGGATCTCGCAACGCCTTGGCGACACGAACCGTGCAGGCGGCCATAAAGGCCACAAAGCCGATCGCCTCGCCCAGGAGGAACATGCGAAATGCCTCTCCGAACAACACAAACACAACCAAGGTAAAGACGAGCAGGGCGATCGCCGAGACCGCCAGACTCACCATACCCTTGAGCATGTCCGCATTCTGCTTATCGTCAAGAACCGGCTTGAGCGTAAAGACAAAGGGAAGAAAGGCGACCGCGCCCGCGATGGCGCCTGCAACGATAGCGAGCAGATCGGCTATCTGAAACATTGGCGTCCTCACTTTCCTTTTTTAACGCCTCACAGAACAGTTCCCGCCAAACATTGGTGACTATTGTACGAGCCAATCGCTAAAGTACAACCGAAAAAGCATCGGTTAATACGCACCTGTTCGTTTTCTTAAGACCTTCTTTATGCCGCAGGTACGGTAATACGTTTTTCTCGAACCCTGCAGGGCAAAACGTCCATTAACTAAAGGTGCGCACAGGCGTCTTCTACTTGCCCGCGCGCACCATTTCTTCCTATTTGCAGCCGCGGCCGTCTTAGCCCAGCGACTAGAGCGTGCCGTAGATGCGATCGCCGGCGTCGCCCAGGCCGGGAACGATGTAGGCAGCCTCGTTGAGATGGTCATCGATAGCGCAGGTATAGATATGCACATCTGGGTCCTTCTCGGTCAGCGACTTGAGGCCCTCGGGGGCAGCGACGATGCACAGCATGCGGATGTCCTTGACACCGCGCTCGCGCAGGTAGCTGATGGCCATCTCGGCCGAACCGCCCGTGGCGAGCATGGGGTCGACAACCAGGCAGATGCGCTGGTCGATATCCTTGGGCATCTTGCAGTAATACTCATGCGGCTCATGGGTAACCTCGTCGCGTTCCATACCGATGTGGCCTACGCGAGCGGAGGGCACCAGGTCGAGAATGCCGTCGACCATGCCGAGGCCCGCACGCAGAATGGGCACGATGGCGAGTTTCTTGCCGGCGAGCTGTTTGAACGTGGCGGTAGTGATGGGGGTCTCGACCTCGACGTCTTCCATAGGCAGGTCGCGCATGGCCTCGTAGCCGTCAAAAAGCGCGAGTTCGCGCACGAGCTGGCGGAACTGGTTGGTGCCGGTGTTTTTGTCGCGCAGGATCGACAGCTTGTGCTGGACGAGCGGATGATCGACAAGCGTCACACGGGACGCATCGTAGGTGACGGTCATGGGTTGATTGCCCCTTTCGTTGCGGCCGCAAAACGGCCTTGCTGACAAGGCGCGCAGCAATGTTGCCGCCGCACGCCATGCATAAGTTTAGCGGTTTGTTGTATCGAGCAGCCCATCGCAGCCCTACTGTGCGGTACTGAGCGAGCGCTTGACTGCATCACGCCAGCCCGCAAGGTTTTGCTCGCGACGCTCGGCGGACATATGGGGAAGGAAGGTCCTAACGATCTGGGCATTTTGCTCCAGCTCCTCCAGGTCTTCCCAATAGCCGACGGCAAGACCCGCCAAGTACGCGGCACCGATTGCCGTGGTCTCCACCGTCTCGCATTGCAGCACGGGGATATCCAGCAGGTCGGCCTGGAATTGCATGATGAACTCGTTGCGCGAGGCACCGCCATCGACGGACAGGCGCTCAATCGAAAGTCCCACGTCCTGCTCCATGGCGCGCAGCACGTCATAACTCTGGTAGGCCATGGACTCGCAGGCCGCACGCACAATGGTCGCGCGACTCGAGGCACCGGTCAGACCGCACACGATACCGCGGGCATGCGGGTCCCACCAGGGAGCGCCCAGGCCAGCGAAGGCGGGGACGAAGTAGCAGCCCTCGTTGTCGTTGATCGAAGCGGCGAGTTGCGCGGACTCGCTCACACTCGAGATGATGCCCATGTTGTTGCGCAGCCAGTTCATGGTGGAACCGGCGGCAAAGATAGAACCCTCGAGCGCATAGCTGACTTTGCCGTCCGCGGCGATACCGATCGTGGAGACCAGACCGTTCTTGGATTCGACGACCTCGTCGCCGGTGTTCATGAGCATAAAGCAACCCGTGCCATAGGTGTTTTTGGTCTGGCCGGGATGGAAGCAGCAGTGGCCGAACAGCGACGCCTGCTGATCGCCCGCCACGCCCATGATGGGCGGCATGTTGGTCATGATGTCACTCGCGACGCGGCCGTATTCGCCCGAGCTCCAACGAACCTCGGGCATCATGGAACGTGGAACGTCAAAGAGCGCCAGCAGGTCGTCGTCCCAATCGAGCGTATGGATATTAAAGAGCGCCGTGCGGCTGGCATTGGTGTAGTCGGTGGCAAAGACCTGACTGCCGGTGAGGTTGTAGATGAGCCAGGTGTCGATGGTGCCGAACATGAGGTCGCCCGCCGCCGCGCTCTCACGCGCACCGTCGACGTTGTCGAGGATCCACTGCACCTTGGAAGCCGAGAAATACGGATCGAGTGTGAGTCCCGTGCGGGAGCGCACCAGCTCTTCTGCGCCCCGCTCGACCAGCTCGTCGATCAGAGGTGCGGTGCGACGGCATTGCCACACGATGGCGTTATAGATGGGTTGGCCGCTTATGCGGTCCCACACCACCGTGGTCTCGCGCTGGTTGGAGATACCGATGGCGGCGATGCGGTCAGAATGGATGCCGCTCTTAAACTGGACCTCCATCATCACGCCGATCTGGCTGGCAAGCACCTCCATGGGGTCTTGCTCTATCCAACCGGGACGCGGGAAGCTGGTTTTGACGCTACGACGTGCCTGCGCGACGATGCAGCCGTACTCGTCGACGATGGTCGCAAGTACCGAGGTGGTGCCGCAGTCGAGCGCCATGATGTAGGAACCGCCAAAGTTAAACGAGGCATCTTCCATGCCCAGGCTACCCAGATTCAACGACATCGCTTACACCTTTCTATTGCATCGGGTCGGACAGGACCCGTTCGATCTCTGATGCGGGAAGTGCGCCTTGGCGCAGGATCTGAAGCTCGCCATGCTTAAACGTCACGATGGTCGAGGCGTCGCGACACGGGGTCTCGCCGGCGTCGACGGCAACATCGACCCCCTCCAGGATGCGACCTTCGACGGCGGCAAAGCTTGCCGGCGAGGGCGCGCCGTGCGTGTTGGCGCTCGTGCAGGCAAGGGGACTACCGCAGGCGCGGATGAGCGCTTGGACCACGGGAGAGGCCGAAGCGCGCAGGGCCACGGTGTCGTCGGCAGCACGCATAAAGGTCGGCACGCAGGGAGCCGCCTTGACCACGATAGTCAGGGCTCCCGGCCAGCATCGTCGCGCAAGTACGCGGGCATCTTCCGGGATATCCACGCCATAGCGGTCGAGTGCCTCGACGCCATCGACCAGCCAGGCGACCGTTTGGGTGAGCTTGCGCTGCTTGAGGGTAAAGATGCGGCGGTAGCCAGTACCAAGCGCAGGGACCGCGGCGCCGTTAACGGTGGCATGCGGATCGCGCGGCCACAACAAGGATTCGCTTGTATCTTGGGGCACGGCGTCCGAGAAGGCGTTGACTGCCACGGCGACACCGTAGACGGTCTCGGTCGGGATCAAGGCCAGGCCGCCGCGGCCGAGCACCTCGGCCGTGCGCTCGACGGCAAGCCGATGCGGCTCGCGCGTTCCCTCGTATACCCGATAGACCGTCTGCATGTGTATGCCAGCCCCTTACGCTCTGGTGAAAGTTTGTTTACTGAGGGGCATTCTCGCACGAAACGTTCAACCTATTTGCCCAGAGCGCATGTTGGTTTGGTGAGCGGCTCTAGTAGTCGGTGAAAGTGAGGGGGTTATTGGACTGCGACGAACTTCTTTGGCCTGCCGGCGTGGCGTTTTTGGGCGGCGTAGCGCTCGATGCTGTCTATCGTTATCATCCGACGGCCGTCGACGAGTTCAACATCGAGCTTTCCGGCTTTGACCAGAGCGGTAATCCGCGGAGCGGAGACTTTGAGGTCCAGCGCTGCGTCTTTAAATGTTCGGCACGCCGCTTCCCGAGCGTCCTCGTGGTCGATTTCGACTGAAAGGGCCACGACCTCGGCCGAGTGTTCGTACCCTGCCGGAGTCAAACCGTTGTTGAGGTCGTCGGCCAAAAACGCCATCAGCGCCTCGGTGGCATGAGCAATCGCTTCTTCGCACGTATCGCCATCGGCAAAGGCGCCGGGAATCTGCGGGAAACTGGCGCAGTAACCGTCGTCTTCTTTTATGAGAACGCAGTCATAGGTAAATCGCTGCCTCATTTTGCCTCCAACTACCATCCAGCTTGGCGACGAATACTTGCCCACATGCCCTTCTTTGGTCGATCACCACCAGAACCGTTCACGGTGACAACACGGTCACCAGAAACATATTTAGCATGACTATCGACTTGCGCGACCTTCACGAATCCATCGTGCTTGAGTAGGGCAATGATCTCCCGAAAGGTAGGAGGTTGCATGGGCCGACCTCTTTCAGCCGTCCTAATTATAAACTAATTTATAATTTTTACTAACCAGTTAATAAATATTACTGGCGCTGCTTGGGCTCGGTGACGATGGCTCGGACGATACGGGGACGATCGGTGAGGTCGTGGACGATGCGCACGTCCGACAAACCCGCTTGACGACAGAGCTCGGCCGCAGCGTCGAGCGCACCCTCGTAGAGCTCGCAGGCAAAGAGGCCGCCGGCGCGCAGCATGTAGGGTGCCGCGTTGAGCAGGCGGCGGAAGATATCGAGGCCGTCGGCGCCGCCCTCGAGCGCCAGGTCGGGCTCAAAGTCCTTGACCTCGTGCGGCAGTGAGCGCATGACGCCGGTCGGGATGTAAGGTGGGTTGGAGACGAGCACATCAAAGGTGCCCCACTCCTCGCGGGGAATAGAGCTCACCAGGTTCGTGAGGCTGAAGGCGACCTCATCTGCCGTGAGGCCGAGGGCGTCGCGGTTTTTGGTGGCCAGATCGATGGCGCGCGGCTCGATATCGGTGGCGGTGCAGGCAACGTGGCCGCGGCGCTCCCAGGCAAGGGAGAGCGAGATGCAGCCCGTGCCGCAGCCGACCTCGAGAACGCGGGCGGTGCGGGGCTCGGCTGGGGCAGACGCAGCGGCATCCTGAGCCGAAGCCGCCTCTTGGCCGACACCCTCGATGGCGATGCCGTATTCGTCGAGCTCGGGCTCGGCGGCTTCCGCGGCTTCGGCTTCTGCTGCCTGCGTGGCGGCTTCCTCGGCCTCGCGGTCGGCCAGCTCCTCGGCATAGGCACGGCTGCCCAATACGTCGCTGCCCAACGCCGCCTCATCGGCAGCCGTCAGGTTAGCGGCACGGCGCTCGGCGGTCGCGCGTTCGTCTGCCAGCGCGGCCTCGGCCTTGCGAGCCTGCTCGACCTCATCGTTCCAAGGCAGCTCAACACGCTGACGGGCAGCGGCCTCGGGGCTCAGTACCTCGGCATCCAGATAATTGAGGACTTCCTCGACGAGCATCTCGGTCTCGGGGCGCGGAATGAGCACACCGGGGGCGCACGCGACGTCGATCATGCGAAACTGCGTGCCGCCCGTGATGTATTGCAGCGGCTCGCCCTTAGCGCGGCGGACAACGGCCGCATGCATGGTCTCGAGCTGGGCCGCGTTAAGCGTCTCGTCCATGCGCATATATAAGTCGATGCGTGCCAAACCCGTGGCAGCGCAGAGCAGCCACTCGGCAGAAAGACGGGGGTGCTCCTCGCCGCGCTCGGCCAGGTACTCCTTGGTCCACTCGAGACAACGCTTGATGGTCCAAATCTCGTTTGCCATGGGGCCCTCCCCTCTTAAGCGCCGGACGGCGCGCGAATGTCGGAGCAGATTGTACGCGAGGCCAGCGCTTGGCAAGGGACGATTGAAGGCGATTATCGAGAATCAGCCCAGAATTTTGCACCGGGCTCGCTCAAAGTGTTCATCCGCCGACGTCTAGATTTGCATTCGTCAAGCTTTTGGCAAGGTTGACCCAAAACTGACCAATATCTAACCAAGAACTAGCCAAATCACTTGACGCGCGACGCATCAAAAATCGCCCCGCGACTTCTTGGACGATTTTTTGAGCATTATTTTCGATAGCAGATGAAGGCTGTTAATTACTTTGAGCAGGTAGGCAGCTTAATTTCTAACAAAGAAGATTAGATAAACTCGAAAAGTAATTTACCCAACCTAGTCATTTAAGAACGTCCCCAATGACTAAAATGCCATCACAGCCGACTGAATAAAATATCAAGGCAATGTTCCCAATGACTCCCTACGGATCATTTGACAACCAAGAAAACGCCGATGTTTTGGCAATGCCAGCGAGCGACGTCCAGAGCGAACAAGTTGGCATGAAAAAGGCAAGGCATAGACCTTCTGGTCATGCCTTGCCTTTTGAATGA
>CAJMAZ010000044.1:0-19666 GCA_905211535.1 uncultured Collinsella sp.
CGGGTTGTGGCTCAGTTTGGTAGAGCACTGCGTTCGGGACGCAGGGGTCGCTGGTTCAAATCCAGTCAACCCGACCAGAGCATGAGGAGGGACCGCTTCTTGCGGTCCCTTTTTTTAGCTATTGTTGCTCTTGTTGTGATTCCAAAGCTGCATGCAGGCCCGCTGCGGTATAATCCATCGAGCTTGTTTGCATTGATTCCGGGAGGAAAGTACATGTTCCCTAAAGGCTTTGAGTGGGTAGTTATCCTTATTGTCGCCCTGTTGATTTTTGGGCCTAAGAACCTGCCGAAGCTCGGCAAGTCGCTTGGCTCTACCGTCAAGAACATCCGTGAGGGCATGGAAGGCGACAAGGGCGAGTCGAAGCAGGCCGAGGACGTTGTGGTCGAGGAGTCCGAGGAGGACAAGGAGATCGCTGACCTCGAGGCCAAGCTCGCTGCTGCCAAGAAAAAGAAGGCAGAGGACGGCGACGCGGACGCAGAGTAGTCCCATCCCTTTGGGGTGAGCACCTGACCGGCTTGCCCGCAGGCTAGCCGGTCTTTTTCGTTTTGTTGACAGTTGATCGTTACATCATAGTTGGGGAGATATCCGTATGGACGCAAGCCAGATCGTACTGACCGCTGAGGGCCGCCAGAAGCTCGTCGAGGAGCTCGCTTGGCGTGAAGGCGATTACGCCAAGGAGATCGTCGAGGACATCAAAGAAGCCCGCGCGTTCGGCGACCTTTCGGAGAACTCCGAGTACGATGCCGCCAAGGACAAGCAGGCCCAGAACGCCGCTCGTATCGCCGAGATCCAGGCCATCCTCGCCAACGCCCAGGTTGCTGCCACCACGGGTGATCTGACCGTCTCCATCGGTTCCACCGTTTCGTTGATTGATCCCAACGGTGAGGTCATGGAGGTCACGCTCGTCGGTACCACCGAGACCAACTCGCTCGAGCACAAGATCTCCAACGAGTCTCCGGTCGGCCACGCCATCATCGGTCACGGTGAGGGCGACTCCGTCGAGGTCGTTACGCCTTCTGGCAAGACCCGCGTCTACACCATCGCCAAGATCGCACGCTAGACCACGGTCCCGCGTAAAGGTATGTTTTCGCTCCCTGGGACCGAATCCTGGGGAGCGTTTTAGTTTGAGGAGCTAACTTATGGCAGAAAACCAGAACGCCGCCGATCAGGCATCGACGCTCAACGACGAGCGCGCCACCCGCCTGGCCAAGCGCGCCTCCCTGTTCGAGGCGGGTCAGAATCCGTACCCCGAGCACTCTGAGATCGAGGACTACGTTGCCGACATCGAGGCTAAGTATGCCGAGCTTGCCGATGGCGAAGACACCGAGGACGTCGTAAAGATCGGCGGCCGCGTGGTTGCCAAGCGTGGTCAGGGCAAGATCATGTTCATCGTCGTCCGCGACGCGACTGGCGAGATTCAGCTGTTCTGCCGTATTAACGACATGGACGAGGCGGCTTGGAGCACGCTTAAGGCCCTCGATCTTGGCGATATCCTGGGCGTGACCGGCGTGGTCGTGCGCACCAAGCGCGGCCAGCTTTCCGTCGCCCCTAAGAGCGCGACCCTGCTCTCCAAGGCCGTTCGCCCGCTGCCCGAGAAGTTCCACGGTCTCTCCGACAAAGAGACCCGTTATCGTCAGCGTTACGTCGACCTCATTGCTAACGACGATGTTCGCGAGACCTTCCGCAAGCGCTCGCAGATCCTCTCCACCTTCCGTCGCTTTATGGAGTCCGACGGCTACATGGAGGTCGAGACCCCCATCTTGCAGACCATCCAGGGTGGCGCTACGGCCAAGCCGTTCATCACGCACTTCAACGCTCTCGATCAGGAATGCTACCTGCGCATCGCTACCGAGCTGCACCTCAAGCGCTGCATCGTCGGCGGTTTTGAGCGCGTCTTCGAGATCGGCCGCATCTTCCGTAACGAGGGTATGGACCTCACCCACAACCCCGAGTTCACCACGATGGAGGCCTACCGTGCCTTCTCCGATCTCGAGGGCATGAAGGCGCTCGCCCAGGGCGTCATCAAGGCTGCCAACAAGGCCATCGGCAACCCCGAGGTCATCGAGTACCAGGGCCAGACTATCGACCTGTCCGGTGAGTGGGCAAGCCGTCCCATGACTGATATTGTCTCTGACGTGCTCGGCAAGAAGGTCACCATCGACACGTCCGCCGAGGAGCTTGCTGCCGCCGCGCGCGAGAAGGGTCTGGAGATCAAGCCCGAGTGGACTGCTGGCAAGATCATCGCCGAGATTTACGATGAGCTGGGCGAGGACACCATCGTCAACCCGACCTTCGTGTGCGATTACCCCATCGAGGTCAGTCCGCTCGCCAAGCGTTTTGAGGACGACCCGCGTCTGACCCACCGCTTTGAGCTGGTCATCGCCGGCCACGAGTACGCCAACGCATTCTCCGAGCTCAACGACCCGGTCGACCAGGCTGAGCGCTTTGCTGCCCAGATGGCCGAGAAGGCCGGCGGCGACGATGAGGCCATGGAGTATGACGAGGACTACGTGCGCGCCCTCGAGTACGGTATGCCTCCCGCGGGCGGCATTGGCATTGGTATCGACCGCGTGGTCATGCTGCTCACCAACCAGGCCTCCATCCGCGACGTCCTGCTGTTCCCGCACATGAAGCCCGAGAAGGGTTTCCAGTCCGGTGCCGCTGCCGCCAAGGCTGCAGAGGCCGGCAACGCCGCGAGCCCGTTCGTTACGTCGCTTAAGCCCACGTTCGATTACTCCAAGATCGCCGTTGAGCCGCTGTTCGAGGAGTTCGTCGACTTTGATACCTTCTCCAAGAGCGATTTCCGCGCTGTGAAGGTCAAGGCATGCGAGGCCGTCAAGAAGTCCAAGAAGCTGCTGAACTTTACGCTCGACGACGGTACCGGTACCGACCGCACCATCCTCTCCGGCATCCATGAATACTATGAGCCCGAGGACCTGGTCGGCAAGACCCTGCTCGCCATCACCAATCTGCCTCCGCGCAAGATGATGGGCATCCCCAGCTGCGGTATGTTGATCAGCGCTATCCACGAGGAAGAGGGCGAGGAGCGCCTCAACCTGATTCAGCTCGACGCCTCCATCCCCGCCGGCGCAAAGATGTACTAACTAGTTACGCGGTTCTACGAACCGCGTAACGGCTCGACGCTGCGCGGGCCGCATTTGGACAATCTGACGTTCAACTTCAAGGGCGCGACCAGAAGGTCAGCGCCCTTTCGTTTCACGTCACCTTGTCTCAAATGCGACCCGCTCGCTGTCGCTGCCAAAACATCGATGTAGTCATTGGGTCTTAAACGACTAGTCATTCAAGAGCGTCCCCAATGACTACTCAACGGCTATTGCGCACGTGGCTCGCATGACAGCCGTCTCTTTTATGTTTCCTTTAGCTGTCGCTGCCTAGGATGGGGGTTAGTCGACAGGAAGGGAGCACCGGGATGGACGATGCGAGCGAGCGCGCGATTGAAGAGGACATGCTCGATCAGTTCAATTACTTTGATGATGAGGACGAGGAGCTGATCGACCGTCGCGAGCCAGCGCCGCTTGATTCCTTTGATCTGGTCGATGAAGAGGCTGACGAGATTGAGGGCGAATCAGCGGAGCCTCCACAGCCTTCGCGCCTTGACTCGCTGCTTTCGAGAGCCCCCATGCACCACGGTGTCCGTGCCGGCGCGCTCCATATGAAAACTGACTGGCGCCAGATTGTGACCGCGGGCGATGAGCTTGCCGTCGATGCGCCACTTACCGACAAATCATCCATCATCTGCCGCACCGGTATGCTTATGCTCGCGAGCGGAACGGGTGCCTGGCGTGTACGCGATACCATGAATCGCGTCGCCGCCGTACTCGGTGTCACCGTCCACGTTGACTTAAGTCTCCTGTCGTTTGAGTGCACCTGCATCGAAGGCGGCCACTGCTTTAACGAGGTTGTCAGCCTGCCCACAACGGGCGTCAATACCCATCGCATTTGGATGATGGAGAGCTTCCTAAAGGAAATCGAGACATACGGCCGCCGTTTTACGGTGCATGAGTATCACGAGATGCTCAAGACCGTCGAGAGCTCAAAACCTGATTACGCGCCTTGGCAACAGGGCCTTGCGGCGGCCTGCGCCTGCGGCGCCTTTGTCTTTTTACTTGGTGGCGGTCCCATTGAGATGGCATGTGCGTTCGTGGGCGCGGGCGTCGGCAACTTTGCCCGCTCTCATATCCTCAAGCAGGGCCTCGGCCAGTTTAGCGCGTTGACGTTTGGCGTCGCGCTGGCCTGCATCTCGTATTTGCTGGCGTTGCTCGGCCTTGGCCAGGTCATTCCGGGGGCAATGTCGCACCAAGAAGGCTATATTGGTGCCATGCTCTTTGTGATCCCCGGCTTTCCCCTTATTACGGCAGGCCTCGACATCGCAAAGCTCGATATGCGAAGCGGCATCGAGCGTCTTTCGTATGCTGTGTCAATTATTGTGATGGCGACCCTCGTAGGTTGGATGGTTGCCGAATGTGTGGGGCTGGCGCCGGATGACTTCGCCCCGCTCGGCCTCTCGCCGTTGGCTCTTACGCTCTTGCGCATACTGATGAGCTTTATCGGTGTATTTGGCTTCTCGGTTATGTTCAACAGCCCGGTAAAGATGGCCGCGGCGGCCGGTCTGATCGGCGCCGTGTCCAATACCTTGCGCCTTACGCTCGTCGATGCGCCGACGATGCTTCCTTTCCTGGGTCTGAGCGCAGGCATGCCTCCCGAGGCGGCTGCATTTATCGGGGCGCTCGTATCGGGCCTGCTGGCAAGCCTGGCAGAAGTCAAGCTCACCTACCCACGTATCGCCCTCACGGTGCCATCGATTGTCATTATGGTGCCGGGCTTGTACCTGTATCGTTCGATGTATTACATGTGCACCTTCGACACGGTCAATATGCTCGGCTGGTTTGTGCGCGCGGTGCTCATCGTGGCGTTTTTGCCCGTTGGCTTGGGCGTGGCACGTACGCTCACCGACCCTCGCTGGCGCCACACCAGCTAATTAGTCGTTGGGGACGTCCCAACGGATCAAGTGCGCCTCGCATCTTCACAAACTCAACGCTTACGAAGCGCGCGCTGTTCGTGTTAGGGTAGTTCCACCACATAAGTAGTCGCAGACGCACGTATCACGGGCGGGCGAGATGAAGTCCCAACAGCTCCATCTCGCCCGCCCGTTTTTGTTGTGCGCTGCGGCGCAAAACAAAAAGGATTTCGCCCTTTATGCCTATCAACAAACGAGAGAGCCTGCTGTTCACCTTTATCATGTGCTTTTGCATGGTGCTCTGGATGAGCATCTACAACGTTGCCCTGCAGCATGGGGCCATCAACGGCGAGGTTGTTGCCGCTGCATGGCTCGGCTTCCCCGTTGCCTACGTCTTTGCCATGTGCTGCGACTGGTTTGTTGCCAGCCCGCTGGCCAAAGGCTTCGCCTTCAAGTTCCTGGTCACGCCGGGCAAGAGCTCGCCGCTTGCCATGACGCTCGCCGTCAGCTCCTGCATGGTCGTTCCCATGGTCATCATCATGTCGCTCTACGGCGCCTGCGAGGGCTTGTTCCATATGCCCGGCGGCCCGCTTGCCAATTTGCAGGCGCTGCCGATGATGTGGCTCGTTAACATTCCGCGCAACTTTATCATGGCCCTGCCCTGGAACCTGCTGGTGGCCGGTCCGGTTGCTCGCTTTGTCTTCCGCCGCGCTTTCCCCATGGGGACCGTCTTTGAAGAGCCGCACGTGGAGCTCGTGCACATGTCGGGTGTTCCCGCTGCCGAGGAGGTTGCCAACATTTCCGAGGGCATGGACGCCGAGCCCGCCTGCTAGGCAACGCTCAAAACCAGACTCCCAAACAGACCGGAGCGATTCCTTTTTTGTAGACGTTGTCGCGCGGCTCCGTACGGAAAAGGTCCCAACGGTTAACATATACTCCGTATGGGTAAAGAGACCAAAGCGCTGCCGCGGGGCGGCGCTTTGCGTTTGAAAAAACTAGCTCATCTAAGAGGAACTAGCATGTTAGACCGTTTTACCGATCGCGCGCGCAAGGTCATGTCCATGGCCAAGCAAGAAGCGCTCGATCTGCACTCAAATAAGGTGGGCACCGAGCACCTGCTGCTCGCACTCGCCAAGGAGGACGAGGGTATCGCTGCCGAGGCGCTGCGCTCGCTTGATATCTCCTACGACGACATCATGGACACCCTCAAGGAGGTCCAGACCACGGTGCCCGAGCCCAGCGAGGAGACCGAGGCCGCCAAGCTCGCCTTTACGCCGCTCGTCATCAGCGTGATGGAGCGCTCCTTCCGCGTGGCGCGCGAGAACAACCAGACATATGTGTCGACCGAGCACCTGCTCATCGGCATCGTCGAAGAGGGCAACGGCATGGCCATGGATATCCTCATGCGCCTGGGTGTGTCGTCTGCTTCTATCAAAAAGGCCATCGAAAAGCTTACTGCCAAGGATCAGGACAAGAAGCGTCCGCTCGCCGGAGCCGGCGCCGGTCGTCCCGGTGCAGGCCTGCCGTTCTTTAGCGGCTCGGATGCCTCCCAGCAAAAGGGGAGCGGCGCCGACACGCTCAAGCAGTTCGCCACTAACCTCACGCAAAAGGCGCGCGACGGCGAGCTCGATCCCGTGATTGGCCGCGAAAAGGAAGTCCAGCGCATGATGGAGATCCTTTCGCGCCGCACCAAGAACAACCCGCTTATCCTGGGTGACCCCGGCGTGGGCAAAACGGCCATCGTCGAGGGACTGGCGCAGCAGATTGCTGCCGGCAACGTGCCCGAGAATCTTATGGACCAGAATATCTGGACGCTCGATCTGCCGGGTCTTGTCGCGGGTGCCAAGTATCGCGGTGAGTTTGAGGAGCGCCTCAAGAACGTGATCCAGGAGGCAACCGAAGCCGACGACGTCATCTTGTTTATCGACGAGATGCACACCATCATCGGTGCCGGTTCTGCCGAGGGTTCTATCGATGCGAGCTCCATGCTCAAGCCGGTGCTCGCACGCGGTGCTTTCCAGATTATCGGTGCCACCACGGCCGAGGAGTTCCGCAAGTACCTCACCAAGGACCCGGCGTTTGAGCGCCGCTTCCAGACAATCGATGTCGAGGAGCCGAGTGTCGAGGACACGGTCAAAATCCTGACCGCGCTCAAGCCGCGCTACGAGGAACACCACCACGTGCGCTACACGCAGGGCGCCATCGAAGCTGCTGCGAACCTCTCCAACCGCTACATCCAGGATCGCTTCCTGCCCGATAAGGCCATCGATCTCATTGACGAGGCCGGTGCCCGCGCCCGCATCGCCGCCAACCGCGCGCCCGAGCCGGTGCGCGAGGCCGAGCATCGCGTGGAGGAGCTTAAGGCCGCCGCGCAGGAGGCCACCGAGAGCGACGACATGAACAAGGCTGCCGAGATCACCGAGCAGCAGAAGGCCGCCGAGATTGAGCTCGCTGAGGCAAAGGCTGCCTGGACGGCCGAGCTCGACGCCAGCCCGCTCACCATCGATGTCTCCCAGATTGCCGACATCGTATCCGTGACCTCGGGCGTGCCGGTGTCCTCGCTCACCGAGAGCGAGAGCCGCCGTCTGCTGCAGGCCGAAAGCGTGCTCAAGACGCGCATCATCGGCCAGGACGAGGCCGTCGAGGCCGTTGCCAAGGCCGTGCGCCGCAGCCGCTCGCCGCTTAAGGACCCGCGTCGCCCTGGCGGCAGCTTTATCTTCCTGGGCCCCACCGGCACGGGCAAGACCGAGCTCGCCAAGACGCTCGCTGAGTATCTCTTTGGCAGCAAGGACGCGCTCATCAGCTTTGATATGTCGGAGTTTGGCAGTGAGTTCGAGGTCTCTAAGCTCATCGGCAGCCCTCCGGGCTATGTGGGCCACGACGAGGGCGGCCAGCTCACCAAGGCCGTTCGCCGTCATCCGTACTCGGTCGTGCTGTTCGACGAGATCGAGAAGGCGCACCCCGACATCTTCAATATCCTGCTGCAGGTGCTGGAGGAGGGCCGCCTGACCGATAGCCAGGGCAAGACGGTCGACTTCCGCAATACGGTGATCATCATGACGTCCAACGTGGGCGCCCGCGAGATTGCGCAGGATGCGAGCGTTGGTTTTGGCACCACCGGCGAGCAGGGTCTCACGTCGAGCGAGATCCGCGGCCGTGCGATGGGCGAGCTCAAGCGCCTGTTCCGCCCCGAGCTGCTCAACCGTATCGACGACATCGTGGTGTTCCAGAAGCTTTCGGGCGAGAACCTGACCAAGATCGCGCACCTGCTGGTGGACGACCTACGTCAGCGTCTGATCGCCAACGGCATGAATATCAAGCTCACCGATGCGGCCTATGACAAGATCGTGGCCGAGGGCACCGACCTTACCAATGGCGCGCGTCCGCTGCGCCGTGCCATCCAAAAGCTCATCGAGGACCCGTTGTCCGAGGAGCTGCTGGCCGGCGAGTGGGGCTGTGGCGATACCGTCCTGTGCGACGTGGCCGTCGGCAAGTTTGTCTTTAGCCACGGCACGGGCGAGATTCCGGCACCGCGTCCGGCGGGCACGCTCGGTGGCGATACCGCCCCGGCGGCACCGCACACCGGCAACGCCGCGCCCGTGAGCGGCGGCGTGACCTCGGGCCCCGGCGGCATGATGCAAGCCGGCTCTGGCGCGCTGTAGGGATTAACATAGCTTTGCGAAGGGGCACTCCTGTCGGGGCGCCCCTTTTTATGAGTAAATGGTGCTATACTCGAAATATAAATATGTATAGCAGAAGGAGCTAGCATGCCTATATCGGTACTCGACTCACGGCCGGTCCAGATGAATGTGCGCATGGATCGCCAACTCAAAGAGGCTGGGGACGCCGTGCTGGCGCATATCGGCATGACGCCGTCTCAAGCGGTGCGGACACTTTGGGAATATCTGGTCGTCAACGGATGCATGCCCTCGAGATCGGGGGTTGCGGTACCGAGCTCTAACGTGCCAGCGACTGCGTCGGTGGAATCAAGGGTTACGCAGGGCAGCCACATCGTGCGCGATGCGTGCCTCAAATACGGCATCCCTGTCCCCGACCTCTCGGGTGACTACGATGACCTCTATGAGGAAGCAATGGCGGAGCGCTATCCCGAGTGGGTGGAGCTATGAGTGCAGACGGCATTCTCAAGTTGCTCATCGACACCAACGTATGGATGGATTACTTTTCTGGAAGGTCGGACCGGACAGCGGATGTCGCCCGTCTATTCGAGATTGCCGATGTCTCGGAGCAGATTGCCCTGTTTGCCTCGTCTCTTTCGGTCAAAGATGTCTCGTATCTTGTCTCGGCGGCGATTAAGAGGGAGTGTCGAAGGAAGAATGGTTCGCTGAGCGATAACGCCATTGCGGCGGCGGACGAAACGGCCTGGGCATGCGTTCGGCAGATGCGCGAGCTCGCCCTCATTGCGCCGGTCGGTGCAGACGAGGTCTTCGACTCCTTTGTGTTCAAGTATCATCACAATGACTTCGAGGATGACCTGATGCTGGGCGTTGCCAATCGCATCGACGTCGATTACGTCGTGACGGAGGACAAAAACCTCATTAAACATACCAATGGCGTATGCATAAACGTTGATCAAGCGTTGAGGTTGGTTGAAGGGTCCAACGTCCCTTCGACACGGCCCGTCTAACCTGCTTTATCTTGATAAAGTGGCGTTTCCTCGCCGTTAGCCGATGATGCGAGGGCGCTCGGCGTTTTCGATTGGTTTATGCACGCAAAGTCTGGGAATATACAAGTCGCATGTCTTACTGTCTAACCAGTTGCGCCAAGGAGGCACCATGGACTACAAGATTACCGGCTACGAGCCCGCCCAGCTGTTCCATTTCTTTGAGGAGGTCAGCGCGATCCCCCGTGGGTCTGGCAACGAGAAGGGCATCAGCGATTTCCTGGTTGCGTTTGCCAAGGAGCGCGGCCTCGACGTGTATCAGGACGAGGTCTACAACGTCATCATTCGCAAGCCCGCTTCTGCCGGCGCCGAGAATGCCCCTGCCGTCATGCTGCAGGGCCACATCGACATGGTGTGCGACAAGCTGGGCTCCGTTGAGCACGACTTTACGACCGATGGTATCGATCTGGTCGTCAAGGATGGCGTCCTCACCGCTAACGGCACCACCTTGGGCGCCGACAACGGCATTGCTGTCGCTCTGATGCTTACCGTGCTCAACGACGATTCGATTGCTCATCCGGCTCTCGAGTGCGTGTTCACCACCGACGAGGAGACCGGCCTGGTTGGCGCCGAGACGCTCGACAAGTCCCAGATCAGCGCCCGCACCATGATTAACCTCGACTCCGAGGAGGAGGGCGTGGCCACCGTCAGCTGCGCCGGCGGCGTCGTCGTTACCTACACCTGCCCCATCGTGCGCGAGCACAAGACCGGTAGCACCCTTACACTCGAGATCTCCGGCCTGCTGGGCGGTCACTCCGGCGCCGACATCAACCTGGAGCGCGGCAACGGCAACCTCATCATGGCCCGCATCATCGACCGCTTGATGGTCGCCGGCGAGCCCGCCGTCGTCAGCTTTAACGGCGGCACTAAGGACAACGCCATCAACCGTGAGTGCAAGGCTGTTCTGGTCTACGCCGACCACGCTGCCGCCGAGGCCGCGGCCCAGATCGCAAAGGGCATCATCGCCGACGTCACTGCCGAGCTCGAGGTCTTCGACCCCGGCTTTACCTGCACCGTCGAGATTGCCGACGACGCCGAGGTCGAGGCCATGGACCAGAAGTCTGCGCTTGCCCTCATCCGCGCCCTGCGTCTTGCCCCCAACGGTGTGATCCGCCGCAACGTCGCCACCGACGGCTCCGTCGAGGTTTCCTCCAACATCGGCGTGGTTGCCACCTCTGACGACCAGGTCAAGATCATGCTGTCCCCGCGCTCCTCGATCACCTCGCTGCAGAACGAGTTCAAGGACCGCCTGCAGACGCTGGCCGATGTCCTGGGCTTCGACGCCAAGTTCGAGTTCGAGTATCCCGGCTGGAGCTATGCCGAGCATTCGCCGGTCCGCGACGTCTTTGTCGAGAGCTATCGCGAGCTCTTTGGCTCCGATCTGCGCGTCGAGTCCATTCACGCCGGCCTTGAGTGCGGCCTGTTTGCCGAGGCCCTGCACGGCCTGGACGCCATCGCCGTGGGCCCGACGCTCTCCGATGTCCACACCCCGGACGAGAGCATGGAGCTCGCTTCTGCCGAGCGCTTCTACGAGCTGCTCATCGACGTCCTCAAGCGCCTCGCTGCGTAAAGGTCGCCTTGGCTAAGCCGCTCTAAAACGGCTGGCAATGAAAACGGCCGCCTGGCGTAATGCCGGGCGGCCGTTATTCGTTACAGTGCGAGGATTCCCAGGTGCTCAAGCAAGATCTTAAGCCCGATGAGGATGAGTACGACGCCACCCACGATGGTGGCGGGCTTTTCGTAGCGCGCGCCAAAGGTGTGGCCGATCGCCACGCCGGCAACGGAGAAGACAAAGGTCGTGATGCCAATAAGCGACACGGCGGGAACGATGTCGACGGAGAGCGCGGCAAACGAGATGCCCACGGCGAGCGCGTCAATCGAGGTGGCGATGGCGAGAATCAGGTATTCTCCCAGGTCAATCCTCTCGGCATCCTTGTTGTCGCCTTCGTCCTCGTCTTCGGTAAAGGCTTCCCACAGCATCTTGCCGCCGATAAAGGCCAAGAGGATAAAGGCGATCCAATGGTCGATGGGTCCGATGATGCCCATAAATTGGCTGCCGAGTGCCCAACCGATTACGGGCATGCCGGCCTGAAAGCCGCCAAAGAACAGGCCGAGCACCACGGCGACCTTAAGGTTAATCTTCTTCATGCCAAGGCCCTTGCAGATGGATACGGCAAAGGCGTCCATCGAAAGGCCAACGGCGAGTAACACGAGCTCTGCGAGTCCCATAGTCTGGCTCCCTCTCTGCGGGCGGGCCCGCGTGTACCTCTTGGGGGAGTAACAAAAAAGACCCGTGGCGTACGCGTTGTGCGCACAGCCACGAGTCTCGTTCATTAAGGCAAGCCAGGCCGCATCGGCCAGTGTGTTGACTTGCCGCGCCACCGGAGGCGAACCCGATCACGCGACTACTCCCTCATTTATGCGAATCCCGATGCTACCACATAAGCAGCTCATTTGGGTTGGGCTCTCAGCTGTGTTCGCTCATTCTGTAAGCATCGGATTTCGTAAGCGCCGCGGGGACAAACCGTGAGAAACTATTTAGCGTTTATGGAGCGTACACGATGGGAGCGATGCCTTGGATAAGAACGAGCTGCAAAAGCGTATGGAGCAGGCTATTCGCCTGACTGCCCCCGGCCAGCCGATCCGCACCGCCCTCGACATGATCATTGCCGGTCACCTGGGCGCCCTTATCTGCGTCGGCGACACCGAAAACGTGCTCGCTGCCGGTAACGACGGCTTCCCGCTCAACATTTCGTTTACCTCGAACCGTCTGTTCGAGCTCTCCAAGATGGACGGTGCCATCGTCATCGACGGCGACCTCACCCAGATCCTGCGCGCCAACTTCCACCTCAATCCCGATCCCTCGCTTGCCACGAGCGAGACGGGCATGCGTCACCGTACTGCCGCTCGCATGTCGGTGCTCACCGACGCCATCGTGATCTCGGTTTCGGCTCGTCGTGCCGTCGTCAACGTGTACGTCCACGGTAAGAGCTACGAGATCCAGCCTGTCACCACCATCATGAGCTCGGTCAACCAGCTCGTCGCCACGCTCCAGACCACCCGTCAGTCGCTCGACCGCTCCCTGCTGCGTCTGACGGCCCTCGAGCTCGATGACTACGTTACGCTCGCCGATATCACCGGCATTTTCTCGAGCTTTGAGATCATGCAGCAGGCAAAGACTGAGCTTAAGGATTGCATTGTCAAGCTGGGCAACCAGGGCAAGCTTGTGCAGATGCAGCTCGAGCAGCTCGCGGGCTCCAGCATGGATACCGAGTACGACCTGATGATTCGCGACTACGCGAGCGATTCCTCCGAGGCCAACGCCGAGAAGATTCGCGCTGAGCTTGCCCGTATGACGCCCAAGGACTTGTCCGACCCGCAGCATGTGGCGGCAGTTCTGGGCTACGACGACCTGGACGAGGACTCCGTCATGACGCCGCTGGGCCTGCGCACACTTTCGCGCGTGTCCGTTGTACGCGACGGCGTGGCCGAGAAGATCGTCGACGAGTATGGCTCGTTGCAGGAGCTCATGGACGACATCAGCGAGGATCCGGAGCGCCTGGGCGACTTTGGCGTTAACAACCCTGCCATTCTTGCGGACTCCCTGTACCGCATGAAGGGCACCAAACAGGGGAACGCATAATGGCGCCCGTATGCGCCGTGGTCGTTGCCGGTGGCAGCGGCCAGCGCTTTGGAAATCCCGGCGGCAAGCAGCTCGTCAATGTAGCGGGCCGTCCGCTTATGAGCTGGTCCATCCGCGCGTTCGATCGTAGCGACAAGGTCGGCCACATTGTGGTGGTGTGTCCTGCCGAGCGCCGTGCCGAGATGCGCCGCCTGGCCATCGACCCGTTTGACTATGACACGCCCATCAGTTTTGCCGATGCCGGCGATACCCGTCAGGATTCCACCCGTGCCGGCGTGCACGCGGTTCCGGCGGGTTTCGAATATGTCGCCATTCACGATGGCGCTCGTCCGCTCATTACGACCGAGGTCATCGACCACGCTATCGACGTGCTCGTGAGCGACCGTGCCCTCGATGGTGTCGTGTGCGGCCAGCCCGCCATCGACACGCTCAAGATCGTCGATGGCGACAACATCGTCGAGACGCCGCCGCGCGAGCTGTACTGGGCCGCGCAGACGCCGCAGATCTTTAGCGTCGACGCCATGAAGCGCGCCCATGCCGCGGCGATTGCCGAGGGCTTTATCGGCACGGACGATTCATCACTGGTCGAGCGCATGGGCGGGCGCGTCCGCTGCGTCCAGAGCCCGCGCGATAACCTTAAGGTGACGGTGCCCGAGGACCTGCGTCCCGTAACCGCGATTCTGCTCGGTCGCATGGCCGAGGGAGAGGACCTTCCCCATGTTCAGTAACCTGCGCATTGGCCATGGCTACGACGTCCACCGTCTGGTGGAGGGGCGTCGATGTATCATCGGCGGGGTCGACATTCCCTACGAGCGCGGCCTGCTGGGCCACTCGGATGCCGATGTGCTCGCGCACGCCTTGGCCGATGCCATTCTGGGCGCCTGCCGCGGGGGAGATATCGGCAAGCTGTTCCCCGATACCGATCCTGCCTACGAGGGTGCCGATTCGATGGTGCTGCTCGCTCGCGTGATGGACTATGCGCGCGAGCTGGGCTTTGAGTTTGTCGATGCCGATTGCACCATTGCCTGTCAGCAACCCAAGATCACCCCGCACCGCGATGCCATGCGCGCCAACCTTGCCCATGCCCTGGGCGTTGACGTCGAAAACGTGGGCGTCGCCGCCACTACGACCGAAAAGCTCGGTTGGGAAGGCCAGGGCGAGGGAATCGGCGCCTGGGCCGTCTGCCTGCTACAGAAAACTGTTAAGGAGTAACGAATGCGTATCTACAACAGCGCTACCCATAAAAAGGAAGAGTTCCAGCCCATCGAGTCCGGCAAGGTCCGCATGTACGTGTGCGGCCCCACGGTCTACGACAACATTCACATCGGCAACGCCCGCACGTTCATCAGCTTCGATGTGATTCGCCGCTGGCTCATCGCGAGCGGTTACGAGGTCACGTTCGCCCAGAACCTCACCGATGTCGACGATAAGATCATCAAGCGTGCCAACGAGCAGGGCCGTACGGCTGCCGAGGTCGCGACGGAGTTCTCGGATAAGTTCATCGGCGTCATGCGCGCCGCCAACGTGCTCGATCCCGATGTGCGCCCCCGCGCCACCAAGGAGATCGGCCCCATGATCGCCATGATCAAGACGCTCATCGAGCAGGGCCACGCTTACGCCGCCGATAACGGCGACGTGTACTTTGCCGTGCGCAGCGATCCCAACTATGGCCAGGTCTCGGGCCGCAACATCGATGACCTTATGGTTGGTGCGCGCATCGAGGAGAACGAGGACAAGAACGACCCGCTCGACTTTGCCCTGTGGAAGGCCGCCAAGCCCGGCGAGCCCAGCTGGCCGAGCCCCTGGGGCGAGGGCCGTCCCGGTTGGCACACCGAGTGCGCCGCCATGGTGCACCGCTACCTGGGCACTCCGATCGACATCCACGGTGGCGGCTCCGACCTTGCCTTCCCGCATCACGAGAACGAGTGCGCCCAGGCCACCTGTGCCTGGCACCAGGGCTTCTCCAACACCTGGATGCACACGGGCATGCTGCTGGTTGACGGCGAGAAGATGTCCAAGTCGCTCGGAAACTTCTTTACGCTGGCCGAGGTCCTCGAGCAGCACTCCGCTGCCGCCCTGCGCCTGCTGATGCTGCAGACGAGCTATCGCTCGCCGCTCGACTTCTCCTGGGAGCGCCTGGAGGGTGCCGAGAACTCGCTCACGCGTATTGCCGGTACGGTCGAGAACCTGCGTTGGGCTGCGAACCACGCGACGGCCGATGCCGATGAGGCAGCATCCGAGGCGTTTGCCGCCAAGGCCGCCGAGACCCGCGCCACCTTTAAGGAGTGCATGGACGACGACTTTAACACCGCCGGTGCCATGGGTGCTGTTTTTGGCTTTGTCACCGAGTGCAATCAGTATCTGGAGCAGGCGGGCGATGCCGCCGACAAGGCCGCAGCCCTGGCTGCCGCCGATACGCTGGCCGAGCTGCTCGATACGTTTGGCGTTGAGCTTCCCGAGCCCAAGGTCGAGCTGCCGCTGGGCTTGCTGGGCGTTGCCGCCGGTTTGGTTGCCTACACGGGTGACGACGTGGATGAGGCCGCTGCCAAGATTCTCGAGGCTCGCGCCGAGGCCCGTGCCGCCAAGAACTGGGATCTGGCGGATGCCATCCGCGACCAGCTCAAGGACCTGGGCCTCACCATTGAGGATACTGCCGCGGGCACTCGTATTAAGAGTCTCTAGTATTTGTCGACCGTTCGAGGTGCGGTAGATTGCCTTGAAAGAGGAGGGCATAGACCTGGTGGTCATGCCCGACGATTGAAAGGCAAGGTGCCGTGGCTCGGACGGTCGATTCTTGTTCGTTATCTATTTAAGGAGGTCGCTTTATGGCCGACAATCGCAAGCGTGCGCCTCGTGGCGGCAAGCAGGCCGCTTCTGGCTCGCGTCCGATTCGCCGTAATGACCGCGCCGCTGCTCCCAAGGGCCAGCGCGATCGTACCCAGGCCGCACGTCCGCAGCGCGATCGCAACCGCGACGCTGTCCAGGCTCCCAAGGGCGAGTTTATCGAAGGCCGTCGTGCTGCCGCCGAGGCGCTACGCACCGGTTTTCCCATCAAGTGCGCGCTCATCGCCGAGGGCGGGGAGCGCGATGCTGCCCTGTCGCGTTTGGTCGATGACCTCAACGCTTCGGGTGTCCGCATTAAGTACGTGCCGCGTGCACAGCTCGATGCGCTGTCGAGCCATGGCGCTCACCAGGGCATCGCACTCGAGGTAGGCAACTTCCCCTATGCCGATGTTGCCGATATTCTCGACCGCGCGGGCGACGGTCCGGCGCTTGTCGTGGTGCTCGACCACGTGACCGACGACGGTAACTTTGGCGCCATTGTGCGCTCCGCCGAGGTCGTGGGCGCGGCCGGCGTCGTCATCGCCAACAAGCGCGCCGCCGGCGTGACCGTGGGCAGCTACAAGACCTCAGCCGGTGCCGTCATGCATCTGCCTATCGCGCAGGTTCCCAATATCGCCCGTGCACTCGACGACCTCAAGGCCGCTGGCTTTTGGGTGGGCGGTGCTTCTGAGCATGCCGAAGGTAGTTGCTGGGATGCTCCCTTCGAGGGTCGCGTGGCGCTCGTCATGGGGTCCGAGGGCGACGGCATCTCGCGCCTGGTGCTCGAGAAATGCGACTTTTTGACCAAGCTTCCCCAGCGCGGCATGACCGAGAGCCTCAATGTTGCCCAGGCGACTACGGCGCTGTGCTTTGAGTGGCTGCGCCGCAATGCCGGCGAGCTTATGGGGGAGGAGTAGCGCATGTCCAAAAAGAACCGTGCCAAGTCCAAGGCCAAGCGCTTTGGCGAAGGCTCGGCCAAGCCGATTGTTTCGGCCGCGACCTACGGCGTGGGCGGCAATGCGTTTGCGCAGGCCATCGCCGATCCGGTCTCGACGGTGCACTCCAACAAGCCCGAGCTGCTGGTGGTCGACGGTTACAACGTGATCCACTGCACGCCGCGCTACGAAAAGCTCGTATACGACCATTCCGACGATCCGTATTCCAGCGACGTTCACGATATGGCGCGCACCGCCCTCATCAACGACGTCGCTGCCTTTGCCCAGGGCCGCTACGAGGCCGTGATCGTGTTCGACGGCGCGGGCAATATCTCCAGCGAGCGCCCCAACCTGCCGGCCCGTGGCGTGCGCATCGAGTTTTCGCCGACGGGCGTCTCTGCCGATACCGTGGTGCAGAAGCTCTGCATCGAGGCACGTGAGGAGGGCCGCGCGTGCTCCGTGGTGTCGAGCGACGGCACGATTCAAGCCGTCGTCATGGGCAAGGGCGTTACGCGTATCTCGAGCCGTATGCTGGTGGACGAGATCAAGCAGATCGATAACGACGTTCACGAGGCAGAGGAAGCTCCGCAGATCAAGATGACTCTGGGCAGTCGCCTGAGCCCCGATGCCCTGGCCAAGCTCAAGGCCCTACGCGGGAGGTAGGGGACCTGACGGCGCGACGCTGTCTCGCTAGCTCCATTCAGCGATGTCGATCATCCTACGGAGGCGCCATGTAAGCGCCTCTTTTAGATATGGCAGTCTTGCCGTGAGCGCGTCGTTTCTGGACAGAATCTCGATTGCCTCGTCAACGAAGCCTTCGAGTTTGTCGCCGTCAAACCAGCTCATGTCCTCGACGAGCAACATTTGTTTGGCGGGGCTTGAATGAAATTGCGCACTGGTAAAACTGTGCTCTCCCGCCCTAAGCTCCTCTAGTGATATGTTGCACCAGAGTGATGAGCCCGAATCGAAGATGGGGGCTGGTCTGCAGGCTAGCGTGTTTACGTTTCGCACAAGGCCAAAGTTACGCCAATGGCGGTCATAGTTGGCGATGATGTCGTCGCACACGATCATGCGGTCAAGGGCGTCTTTTATATCTGTCGCTCCAAGCTCCTCGCAGTTTGCTACATACCGTTCGTAATCGGCTAGTCGCTCGTCTGTATTTGCGTGCTGGTTTACATAGAACGCAGGGACATATTCTTCTTCATCAGTTAAGAAGACATTGCATGTGCTCAAGGCGGAAGTACCCGCGCCTTCGAGCGAATAGGGCACATAATCGCAAGGGTTTAGGATGCGACGGTGAAGTGCAGTCGCCACCAGCTCGTTATAAGGTTCCTGGTTTAGATGTGCACCTGCCTTGTGGAGGATGCGACGGTCATCCTCGCATGTCCAGTACTTTTGAAGATTGCCGTCCGAGGTGTTGTCGGGCTTTGCGGCAGCTGCCTTGCCCTCTGGGGCGAAGGGCGCGATGCTGAGAGAGACGTCGTCAAAAGCATTATTGAAGAAATTGATATCTTCCCACGCGAGACCGGAGTCTTGGGGCCTAATCCAATACTGGTCGGATAAGGAGAGGCCAAGATTTCGCTGTACGAGTTCATCGGGAACATCGACTTCGGCTTCTGCAAGCAGGGAGGCTAGCCCAATGCGTGCGAGTGGGATACCGCGGCCGCGCCACCAGATACGGAAGGAGTTGAGTGATATGGGGCTATTAGGGCCAAATACTCCAATAGGGGCGTGGGCACGATCGACGTCGGCGCCGATGTGGGTAAAGTCTTTTCGCGATGTGCTGTAGACCAGCTGAGCGACTTCGTGTGTGCGATTCATGAGGGTGAATGCGATCTCGCTCTTACCGTGGCCGCGGCGGGGACGTCCCCCCGTTTTGGTCACGGAACGGAGTCGCGTGTCGACGCTGTCTTTGTCGATGAGCCATACACCAGAAGCCTTGCGTGCCTCAAGTGCTCCGTTTTTTATGAGCTCTTGCACCCTGCGCGGGGTGATGTCGAGTAGCTCTGCAGCTTCCTTCGTGGTCAACATCGCGAAACCCTTCGCCAGAACGAATAGTTTTATCTGTTCCATTGTAATTAAAACTATTCGTTCTGACGAAGAGTTTTGAGATGTGGTCGGTCAGAGGGTCTGTTGCGCCCCGTCCGCAATTCCTTTATTCTTAACAGGCTTCGCGTGAAAGCGCCAAGTGTGCCAGTGTGGCGCAACGGTAGCGCAACTGATTTGTAATCAGTGGGTTGCAGGTTCGATTCCTGTCACTGGCTCCATGAAAGTTTCGGGCTCTGTTCCCCTGCGGGACAGAGCCCGTTTCTATTTATGTCGATAAGTCAGCGGGTTTGGCACCGGCCGAGCTTCAGGTTTGTCTCGATCTGTAACACGAAGGGAAGGAAAACCGTTCTTACTGTTACAGAATGAGACGTAAACTGGGGTCTCTGCTAAACATCTCGATCTGTAACAGATAGGGGAGAAAATGTTCTCTAAATGTTACAGATTGAGACAAAGAATGGACCGGTCCCAGCCATCCTGTTTGAGCATGGATATTCGGACACACGAGAGTGGAAAATCTTCCGCCTAGTGAATGAGCGTGGATAATCTGCCACTTTGGA
>CAJMAZ010000045.1:0-19542 GCA_905211535.1 uncultured Collinsella sp.
GAGCATGCCCAACGTAACGGTGGGGTTAAAGCGCAGGCCGCCCTTGTAGGGTCCAATCGCAGAGTTGAACTCAACGCGGTAACCACGGTTGACCTGAACCTTACCGGAATCGTCGACCCAGGGAACGCGGAACATAACGATGCGCTCGGGCTCGACGAGACGCTCGAGAATGGCGGCCTCCTCGTACTCGGGATGAGCATCGAGAGCGGGCTGCAAGGTGCCCAAAATCTCAGTAGCAGCCTGGATGAATTCGGTCTGCTCCGGGTAACGAGCCTTGAGGTCCTCGAGGACCGTCTGAGTGTAGCTCATGTAAGCCTCCAAAGTTAGTGTTAAAAGCCTGAGCTATCATACGACGAGGTTTCGTATCGGTAACAAACAAGATGGGTCCGTTTTCTTATGTTTCACAACGCCGCAGGTAGAAGGCTTATTTTATTCTGTTAATGTCTTGTTTCGTTTCCTGCGTGTTACAAGATGCTGAAGGCCTTTGGAAGCAGAACCGCCCGGAAGAACGCCAGAGAAACAACTTGAGGGCAATGCCGTAACACAACGGAGATGACCTTACGAGAGCAACTGGTCGCAAGACCGTAAGCTCGCGGCCGCAGCCAAAACAACGCAAAGCCATTGCAGACGAATCTTAGCCTCAAATAAAGACGAGTCAAAAAAGAAGAGCCACTCGAGGCGTATGCTCAAGCGGCTCCCTGCTCTTATCTGTCATCGGCAAAGTGGCTTCGGCCCTGTTCATCAAGGTCGTTGCACCGAAAGACGGAACAAGTAAAGAATACCACCAGAATAACCAAGGCAAAGCGCCTCGTTCTACGAACTGGCCAAGCGAAAGGGCATGCAGTACCAACGGAACGTTTTTTAACTTATTTTGCGACTGTTCATTGCGACTAAAAAACAGGCCAAAAGCGTTACCGCTTCTGACCTGCAAATTTCCTGGAGCGGGCGACGGGAATCGAACCCGCGTCATCAGCTTGGAAGGCTGGGGTTCTACCATTGAACTACGCCCGCAAGATATGGTCGGGACGACAGGATTTGAACCTGCGACATCCTGCTCCCAAAGCAGGCGCGCTACCAAACTGCGCCACGTCCCGAAGGTGTTGAGCAGCTAAGGTCTAAACCTTGCGTGTCCCAAAGCGAAGGAAATTATAGGTGAGACTCCCCGCCTGTGCAAGCATTGATACCTTAGCTCCTCGAATGTGCAACAAAACGATTAAGAAGCAGACCGATCACAAACGCCACCAGGGCGACCGGCGCCCACGCGGCTCCAATGTCCGCCAGCGGTAGCGCATCGAACGGCAGCCACGCGCCCGCAAAGAACGCATCGCGGACCGAGGTGATCACACTCTGCACAGCAACCACGCCGCCGACCCACACCCACACCTGTGGATGAGCATCGCAAAAGCCGTGCACCAGGCCCATAAGTACCAGCACAATGGCAACGGGATACAGGGCGTTGAGCATAGGCACCGAGAACATAAGAATCACGTCGAGGCCCACGTTGGAAAGCACGCACGAAAACGCCGCGAACACAAAGGCGAGAACCGCAAAGGGGCGGCGCATGGCCTCCTCGGAAGCCTCCGCTCCCCCTTTGACCACATACGTCTCGCAGAAGTAACGCGAGCAGCAGCTGATGAGGCCGATGCACACGTTCATGCAGGCGAGGAAAAAGATCGCAAAGACCACGACCGTACCGGCCAGACCAAAGTGCATAGAGGCCGAACGCGCAAGGATGGCGGCACCGTTGGTAGCGTCGGGCATCACGGTGCCGAGCTGCATACCGGCAAGCCCCAAGCCGCAGTAGATGATGGCCATGAGCACGCCGGCGATCACACCGGAACGCGAAATCTCGAAGGCCACGCGCTTGTCATCGGTAACACCCAACTCGTGGATGGTCTCGGCGATGATGATGCCGAAGGCGAGCGACGCGAGCAGGTCCATGGTCTGATAGCCAGTCAGAAAGCCCTGCACGGCGGCGCCTGCATCGTAAGGAGCCTGAGGCGCGGCAGCCGGTCCCAGCGGCGAGATCACGGCAGCACCCACGACCAGCACAATGAGCGCAATGAGCGCGGGGCCCGTAATGCGGCCGAGCACGCGTGTGATGACACCCGGGCGCAGCGTGAGCGCAAACGCGACGACAAAGAAGCCAACGGCAAACACCAGGCGAGCCGTACCGAGCGAGACGCCCTCGGGCAGCAGCGGCACCAGCATCTCGAAGGCCGTGGAGCTCGTGCGCGGAATAGCCAGGCACGGGCCGATGGCCAGATACACCGCCGCGACAAAGAACTCACCGAACTTGGGTTGCACGCGGCCGGCAAGCTCACGCGCCGTTCCGGCGAGCGCCACGGCGATAAAGCCCATAACAGGCAGGCCAATGGCAGCAATCAAAAAGCCAATCATGGCAAGTGGCGTGGCGGTACCGGCCTGAAGTGCCAGCAACGGCGGAATGATGAGGTTACCGGCGCCAAAGAGCATCGAGAACAGCGCAATGCCGACGGTAACGACATGGTCGGAGCGCAGGCCGCGCGGGGCGGATGAGGCCATAGGCACACCTTTCGGGTCGAAACAAAAACGGGACGGGCAAAAACACCCGTCCCGCAAGTATATACGCTCTAGCAGGCTAAATCGCGCAAAGCGTCAATCGCGGTGTCGACTTCCTCGGCCGTATTGAAATAGCCAAACGAGAATCGGACGACACCCTGGCGCTCGGTTCCCAGCGCGCGGTGCATGAGCGGAGCGCAATGGGCGCCGGGGCGCGTCGCAATCCCCCACCCTTGCATGAGCGCGTCCGAGATCTCGGCCGAATCGATATCGCCTACGTTGAGCGACACGATCGCCGAGCGCGACGGCTGGTCAAAGGCGCCGTAGAGCTTGATCTCCGGGATTTCGCGCACGCCAGCGAGAAAGCGATCCGCCAGTGCTCGCTCGTGTGCCGCGATCGCCTCGACTCCGCCTTGGGCCTCGATAAAGTCGAGGCCGGCAGAAAGACCCGCGATACCATGGCCGTTGAGCGTGCCCGCCTCAAGGCGCGTGGGCCACTCAAGCGGCTGCAACGCATCGAAACTGTGCACGCCGGTGCCGCCCATGGCCCACGGAGCCACGTCAACGCCCTCCGCAACGGCAAGGCCGCCGGTGCCTTGGGGTCCCATGAGCCCCTTGTGGCCGGTAAAGCACACGACGTCGAGCCCCATGGCCTGCATATCGATATGCGCCGTGCCGGCAGGCTGCGAGGCATCGACGATCGCAAGCGCGCCGACCGCATGGGCCATGGCGGCCACGCGTGCAATGTCGACCGCGTTGCCGGTCACATTGGAAGCGTGCGTCACCACCACGGCACGCGTGCCCGGCGTGACCAGCTGCTCGAGCTCGTCGTAGTCGAGCACGCCGCTCGCATCGCAACCCGCATGCTCAACCGTCACACCCTGCTCCGTCGCCAAGCGATTGAGCGGACGCAGCACGGAGTTGTGCTCGAGCACCGTCGTGACCACGCGGTCGCCGGGGCGCACCACGCCACAGATGGCGGTGTTGAGCGCCGCCGTGGAGTTGGGCGTAAAGCACACATGGTCCGCCCTCGGGCAACCCAAAAGGCGCGCGAGCTTGGCACGGCAAGCGTGAATCGTACGAGCAGCATCGAGGGCACCCGACGTGGCACCGCGCCCGGCATTGCCGAGCGAGCACATCGCCTGCGTCACGGCATCGATGACCGTCTGCGGCTTGTGCATGGTCGTCGCCGCGTTATCCAGGTAGATCATCGCACGACCTCCCACATATCGATCACGGTAAAGCCCTCGGTGGGAACGCCTGCCTCGGCGAGTTCGCCGCGCAGCAGGTCCTCATCCGAAGGCAACGCCTTCCACGCCAAACCGCAGCCGGCAGCGACCTCCCCGGGCACGGGAATCGTTCGCCCGGGAAGGCCGCGCTCGATGCACAGGGACTCGCAACCCATGGCGGCCGCCGTGGTGGGAAACGTGATGACAAGCGCCGGGCGCTTCTGCCTCATGGCAACTCCAACCAATACGCTACGGGCGCACGACGCGCACGGCCTGCTCCATCTTCTCCACGATCACGTACATGTTGGTGACCTCGCCCACCGCGAGCTGGTCCTTAATGCCATAGTGGTCGAGGCAGGTGCCGCAGGTAAGGATCTCGACGCCCTGCTCGGCCAGACCCTTCAGGTCGTCGAGTACCGGTGAGCCCTCGACGGTGAGCTTGGCGCCGCCGTTATAGAACAGCATGGTCGCAGGGAGCTCCTCCTGCTGCGTCACGGCGAAGATAAACGCCTTCATGAGCTTGTGGCCCAGCTCGTCGTCGCCGCGGCCCATGCAGTCGGTGTAGACGGAAATGACGAGCTTGCCCTTGCCGGCGCTGGCATCACAGAAGGCAGCGCCATCCTGCTCGGGATCAGCCACGGTAACGGCGCCAGAGGTCGCCACGGTCACGTGCCACTCGGCGTCAGAAACCTTCTCGACCGAGGCCGTGCAGCCCTTCTCCTGCGCCATCTTGGAGATGTTCTTGACGGCGGTCTCGTTATCGACCGAGGTCACGACGGTGCCCTCGCCATCGAGCTGCTTCAGGGCTTTGAGCGTCTTGACGACGGGCAGCGGGCAGGCATCGCCCATGGCATTGACTTCAATTTTGGTAGACATAGTTTTCCCTTTCGAATAAATCGTTTTAGGACAGTACATAGCTCAATAAACGTGTCGTTAACGGACAACGTGGACGGCAGGACCGTCCGGCACCGGCTCGCACACGCGGCCGATTGTGGCGGCAACACGCCCCTCGGCATGCAGACGGCACGCAAGCTCATCCACATCGGCGGCAGGCGCCGCGATGAGTAGGCCACCTGAGGTCTGCGGATCGTACAGCGCATCCAGCATGCCCGGCTCCAGGTCCTCGTCGGCAGCCACGCGCGGGCCAAAGAAATCCTGGTTGCGGTAGGAGCCCGCGGGGATAATGCCCAGACGCGCCATGTCGAGCACCTGGTCAAAGAGCGGCACCGCCCCCGACGCAAGCTCAACCTGCACGCCCGAGCCCTCGGCCATCTCGCACGCGTGCCCGATCAGACCAAAGCCCGTAATGTCGGTGCAGCCGTGAAGCTCAAGTCCCTCGGCCAGGCGAATCGGCGCCTCGTTGAGGGCACGCATCGAGTCAAACATGACTGCGGCCTCGTCCTGCTCGATGAGCTCGCCCTTAATGGCCGTGGTGATAATGCCCGAGCCGATCGCCTTGGTCAGCAGCAGGACATCGCCCACGCGCGCGCCGCTGTTGGCGAGCATGCGGTCGAGCGCGACAAAACCGCTCACGGACAGGCCGTACTTGGGCTCGTCGTCGTTGATGGTGTGACCGCCCGCGATGGAGCAACCCGCCTCGACGCACTTGTCGGCGCCGCCCGCCAGAATCTGACCGGCAACCTCAACGCCCAGACAGCTCGGGATGCACAGCAAGTTCATGGCATGGCTCGGCCGCCCGCCCATGGCGTAGATGTCCGACAGTGAGTTGGCCGCGGCGATCTGACCAAACAAAAACGGGTCGTCGACCATCGGCGGGAAGAAGTCGATGGACTGCACGAGACCCAAGTTATCGCCAACGCGAAAGACGCTCGCATCGTCGGAGGTATCGAACCCCACGAGCAGGTTGTCGTTATGCACATTGGGTAAATCACCCAGGACCTGGGCGAGGGCTCCGGGAGCCAACTTAGCGGCTCAACCGCTCGCGGCCGTCATGGACGTGAGCCTCATGGTGTCCTTAGCCATACGAACCCCCTTCCAACAAATCAACGACTTTAAGTATACGCCCCAGGCACGCTTCCCAAGAGACCGCCGACGGCTCAAACGTCGAAGGCGGAGCCGCAAGCGCCTGCGCAACAGCATCTGCCAGTGCACGCTCAAACAACGGAAGGTCGGCCGCCAAGGGCGTGTCGACATCCGTCATACGCGGCGACGCCACCCACGTCACGGGAGCACCGGGAAGCATCGCCTCCATCCAGGGACGAACGCCGGGCAAATCGGTCGCCACAACTTTGCAGCCGCATGCGAGGGCCTCGATCGTCACGAGTGGCAGACCCTCGTAAAACGAAGGCAGCACAAAGACGTCGGAACTGCGGTAGGCACGCACGAGTTCATCGCTATCCAGGCGCCCCGCCAGCGTCACCGGCACATCCGAGGCCGCGGTCAAGCGCTCGATACGCGCGTACTCGGCATCGTCACCGCGGCCGCCCACAAGTACCAAGCCAGATGAGCGGACGCCATCGTCAATCGGCAATGACACAGCTCGAACCAGCGACTCGACGCCCTTTTTAAAGCAAATCTTGCCCACGTACACAAGCGATCCCGGCTGCCTCGCCACGCTTGCGTCGCGGCAGAAGACGCGATGGTCGTAGCCCGTCCCAATCACGTGGATGCGATCGGCATCGACGCCGCACACCAGGCCAATCTGCTCAGCCTGCTCAGCATGGAGCGCAAAGACGGCATCGAGCCGACGAACCGCACTTACGATGCGATCGCGCTCGAGCGCATGCGAACGCAGCTGGCGCAGGTCGGTCGAATGGCACACGGCAACAACCGGCACGCCCCGGACGCACTCGCGCGCCAATGCGGTCACCAGATACAGGTGATGGCAGAGCACCAGATCGGGCCGAAACTCAGCCACCGCCCGATCGATTGCAGCAGCAAATGCCCGCTCAAATGCCTTGAGCATCAAAGGCGTCAGGTCACGATAGCGTGTGGAGGGATAGGGCATGACATCGGACATACCGCAGATATGAAAGGGCAGCTCAGGGGTGTCGAAGTCGACGGTATAGACAGGTACGCCCGCCGGGATGTCACCTTGCGTGTCGCCCGGTGCCGCGCCGCAAAGCACGGCAGCGCGATGCCCCGTCTCGATCTGCTCGCGCACGAGCGCGGCAAGGTAGGTGCCGCTGC
Source organism: uncultured Collinsella sp. (assembly GCA_905211535.1). Lineage (GTDB taxonomy): Bacteria > Actinomycetota > Coriobacteriia > Coriobacteriales > Coriobacteriaceae > Collinsella. Next base: position 6,921 of record CAJMAZ010000045.1, read on the forward strand.
CGGTGCTATCTGGTTTTTGTGCCGAGATATTGAGGGTGCGCATGTCGCGGTACACCCCTAGGCCAAGGCGGCGGCGCGGACAGCCGCGCCGATGGCACCGGCAAAGCGAGCCTGGGGCGAGGTGGTCACCGGCGACCCCAGTAGCTCGCCCAACCGCTCCACAACGTAGGCGTTCTCGCACAGGCCACCGGTCAGGTAGTACGGGGCGCCCGCAGCCTGCCCGGCCATGGTCGCCACGCGCGAGACCACGCTGTCGATCACACCGCGGGCTATGTTCTCGCGCGGCTCACCGCGACCGATCAGGCTGATAACCTCGCTTTCGGCAAACACCGTACACATGCTGCTGATCTTGGTGGGCTCGCCGGAACGCGCCAGGTCGGCCATCTGCTGCTGGGAAATGCCTAGACGGTCGGCCATGATCTCCAAAAAGCGCCCCGTGCCGGCGGCGCACTTGTCGTTCATGGCAAACTTGGCCACGCGGCCGCCCTTGAGTTGGATGACCTTGGTATCCTGACCGCCCACATCGATCACGGTGCCATGGTCACCAAACAGGCGCACGGCACCGGTGCCGTGGCAGGTGATCTCGGTCACGACCTTGTGCGCATAGGGCACGGCGACACGACCGTAGCCGGTCGCGATCACGCGCACGTCGTCGGCAGCCACGTCATAGCCAGCCGCTGCCAGTGCCTCGCGCAGACGCTCGGCCGCATCGACCGAGGAGAACCCGGTTGGCTGCACGCACGTCCACGCCACCGAACCCTCCTCATCGACCACAGCGGCCTTAGCCGCCGTAGACCCGATATCGATCCCGATCCCTATCATGGCTCTCTCCCAATCTAAACATCAAAGACAGCGGCGCGTTCAGGCGCCTTAGCTCTAGGTTTCTCAGGTGCCGGAGATTGCCCCGAAAGAGGAGCGCAGCGTACTTTGGGTACGCAAGCGACGGTTTGAGGAGCAAGATCCGGTGCCTGAGGAAGCTACAGGGTTTCGATGAAGGCAGCGATGCGCGTCTCGATCTGGCCCATGTCACCGTTGCTGTAGTCGGTCTCGATCTTCATGTACGGAATACCCGCACCCTCGACAGCCTCCTGCATGCGTGCACTCTCCACGTTAAAGGTGTGGCAGGCCTGTAGCACGCTCTCCACTACGCCATCGACGTGGTACTTCTCGCACATGGCCAGCGTGTTTTCCATACGACCGTCGTTGGGCGTCATGACCGAGCAGTTGATATCCAGGTAGCGGTCGGCGATGGCGCGAAGGATGTCGGGAGCCTCCGGGTCGATCATCATGGCCGCCGTGCGCTCGCCCGAGCAGTCATCCATGCACACGACCACACCGCCGTTGGACTCGATGGTGCGTCCGATCTTGTTGATCACGCCGCCCACCGGGCAGCCGGTGATCAGAATGCGCTTGGCATCCACCGCGACCGGGCGCTCGCCTGCATCGTAGGCCTCGCGCAGCTTGGCGACCTTTTGCTCCAGCTGCTGCGTATAGGCCTCGATATCAAAGCTGAACGTACCGGCAAACATGGCGCTCATCAGGTCGACGCCGCTCATGGCTGCCGGCTGGTTGGCCTGCAGCGCAAACATCTCGAGCTGGGCCGCACGCAGGCGGTTGCGACGACGGACAGCGGCGCGCAGGTCGTCGTCGGTAATCGTGATGCCGTAGAAACCCTCGAGCTCCTCCTTGAGCAGGCGGCACTCCTCGTACCAGCCTTCACGCTCGTAAGCGCGGTCGCGGCCCTGCGGCAGGTGCAAAATGTGCGTGCGCTTGAGCTCGTTGAGCAGCTCGTACATCTTCTTCTTGCCGTCGCAGGTGGTCTCGCCGATGATCATGTCGCTAAAGTACGTAAACGGGCACTTTTGCGAATAGGCAAAACCGTACGTCGACTTGATGAGCGGACACAGATTTGCCGGCAGCACCTTCTCGGCCTCGGGAATTACCTCGTCGGATGTGCCGCACAAGGCCACACTTGCAGCGCCCGCGGCATCGATGATCTCGAGCGGCGTATAGCTGCACAAAAAGCCGACCAGGCGATTACCCGCCTGCTTATAATCCTTGACGCGAATAAACGCCGCCTTGCGCTGCTCGTTGAACTCCTCAAACGTGCTGGGCAACGGCTGCTCAATATTTTCCGACATATAACTCCTAAACCTTTTAACCAACCAAGGAAACGGCTTTCCCAGGTGCCCGAGGTTGCCGTGAAAGAGACGCGCCGCGTACTTTGGCACGCAAGCGACGGTTTGAACGGCAAGATCGGATGCCTGGGGAAGCCGCCGGGACGGATAGTCCTAAATGGTTTCCAAGAAAGCCTCAATCCTGGTTTGCAGTTGACCGGCGTCCTCGCCGGCGTAGTCGGTCGTGATGTGCATAAACGGAATGCCTGCCTCCTCGGCGGCCTTCTCCACGGCAAACGACTCCATCTCGTAGAGCGTGCAGAACTGCAGAGCCACGTCGACGATGCCGTCGGCATGAAGGTCCTTGGCCATCTGGACAATGTCCTTCATACGCTGATCGTTGGGCGTAAAAACGGCGCAGTTGATCTTGAAGTAGCGCTCGGCGATGGCGTCGAGCATCTCGTCGACCGTCTCGCCGGACTCGTCGACCAGGTCCTTGTAGTAGCGCGAGCCCGTGCAGGACTCCTCGCCGACCACAACGCCGCCGGCCTTCTCGATGAGGTTGAACAGCTTCCAGTTGGGCACGGCCATGGGCGTACCGGTGTACAGGATGCGCTTGGTCCCCTTGGGCGCCACGCCCTCGCCAGCCTCGACACGCTGCTCGCACTCAGCCGCCATATCGTTGATGGCTCCGGTCAGACGCGGCGTGTCGTCCATAAAGGCGGCCTGAACGGTCAGCAGGCTGTCGAGACCGCTGATGGGCGCCGGGTCGGCAGCGCGGGTCGCAGCGAGGCGCTGCAGGGCGCGGCGCTTCTCATTGACGGCGTGGATGGCGGCCTTCAGACGCTCGGGCGTAATCTTGACGCCGCACTCGTCCTCGATCTTGGCGGCGAGCTTCTTGACCTCGGCCTTCCAGGTCACGAGCGTCGACTCGTCGTGCACGTTGGGAATATCCATGACGTACATGTTCTTTTGCGTTGCAAAGAACTCGTAGGCTTTCTTCTTGCCATCGCAGGTGTTCTCGCCTACCACCAAGTCACTCGACTCAATATAGGGGCAGACCTCGCCCAGCTTAAAGCCGGCAAAGCTTTTGATAAGCGGGCAGGTGTTGCGCGGCAGGTGCTCCTCGACCTTATCGGTTGCCCAGTCGGCACCCGAGCACAGACCCACGGGAATACCGTCACAGGCAAGCACGATCTCCTCGGGCACGTACACGCAGAACGAGCCCACGATCTTGGTGGCCTCGCCGGCCTCCTTCTTGTCGAGCATCTCCTTAATACGGCCGCTGTGGATGTTGGTGGCCACAAAGTCCAGGTAGGACGTGGACTTGGGGCGATTGTTCTGCGTCAGGAACATATCGCCGTACATCTGGCCCACGGCGCCCAGCAGCATATCGTGGTCGGCAAGATTCATGCCGAGGCTCTCCCACATCGGATGGAAATCAAATTCTTCAGCCATGACGGTTCCCCTCTCGAACCAAAAATGAATAGCTACGGTATTGCTGCACGGTGGGTGGCGAAAACCCAGCCGCGCTTAAACCCGGAATTTTGGGGAACCCGCTTTGCGGTCGATTATTTAGTTGTGCGTCGTCTCTCCCGGAGCCGTGAACATACCTGCTCATATGCGACTCCGAGCCATATACAGGGCGCGTGCGGCAACGCGGCGAATGTATGTCGTCTGCGGCATGTGCGCACCCTCCTTAACCAGTCGAGGTCAACTATATCAGCGGTCATCGTCCAGACGAACACCGTTGACATTCGTACGACAGCCTCGCGTGCCGTCGTTTAATAAATAATTATCTTGATTGATAAGAGTCTGTCATCCCTCATTCGGCAAGCGGCAAGACAAAGCCGCCGAGGCTTATATCCCCGACGGCATTACCCGGCGCTATCGACAAACCAGGTGGATCCTACTCGCATCGAAGTGCATGCGCAGCGTCTCGCCTGCTTGCGGCAGCCCGTCGGCAGCAACGTTCACTTTGTTGACCTTCCACTGCAGACGCGTGGGCGCATCAGCGCGCGGCACGTCCAGCAATACCAGCCGCTCAAAGCGCGAATCGCTCACACGGGCCACGTGCAAATCATAGCTGTTGCGCCCCCGCTCAGCGCGATTGTCAACATGGAAGTAGCTTGCGCGAATGCCCAAGAACGCCACAGTATCGGGAACCTCACGACCCACGTTAAAGCTCATGCCCCAGTCGAGAGCCTCGACTTCCTCGTCGCCGACCTTGCGCGCCCGGCTTGTGTTCTTGCACCCCGTCAGGCGCAGTGCCGCCAGCGTCTGCGGACGGCGGACCACGTCCTCGACGGAGCCGATCTCCTCAACATGCCCGTCGTGCATCACACAGATGCGTTGGCAGAGGCGGCACGCTTCATCGATGTCGTGGCTCACGTAGAGCACGGTACGGTTACACACATCGAACAGGTCGAGCATGTTCTGTTCGAGGGCGCTCTTAAGATAGGAATCGAGTGCGCTCATGGGCTCGTCGAACATAAAGATGCCCGGATGCGCCGCCACCATGCGCGCAAGCGCCACACGTTGCTGCTGACCGCCCGAAAGTCGTGCGGGATAGCGGTCGGCAAAATCGGCTAGACCGAAAATACTCAGATAACGCTCGGCGAGCTTTTTGCGCGCGGCGGCATCGCCCGCGCCCTTTACACCGGCACATACGTTATCGGCCACCGTCATGTTGGAAAACAGCTGATAGTTTTGGAACAGCAGGGCGCATTTGCGCGCCTGGGGCGACAGGTTGATGCCCGCCGCCGAGTCAAAAAAGGTCACGCCGTTGACGACGATTTTGCCCTCGTCAGGCGTCTCCACACCGGCAATGCAGCGCAGCGTGCAGCTCTTGCCGCAACCCGAGGCGCCCAGCAGCGCCACGCGCTCCTCGCCGGCCTCGAGCTGCATGTCGAGCATAAACCCGGGATAGCGCTTTTTGATATCCAAAACGAGCGACATAGCTTATCGACCTCCCTGCGGCGCCGCATCATCGCGCATGAGCTCGGCCAACGCCTCGCGATCGATACGCAAGGCATCGCCGCCCGCCGGGTCGAGCGAATCGCCCTGTCCGTTGAGATCTTTGGTCTGCTTGCGCTCCGCACGGGAAAGGCCCCGCTCGCGATACTTTTGCGAATGAGCGGTGTACATGTTGATGAACAGGATGACTAGGAAACTAAACACGATCACGACGACGACCCAAAAGAGGGCTACCGACGTGTTGCCGCCCATCCACTCAAAGTAGATGGCAATGGGGATGGTCTGCGTAATACCGGCGTAGTTGCCCGCAAAGAACAGCGTGCAGCCAAACTCGCCCATCGCGCGGGCAAAGGCGAGCACCGTGCCGGCGGCGATGGAGGGCCAGCCGAGCGGCATCATGAGCTTGGCAAAGATGCGACGTTCGGACCATCCCAAGGTTCGCGCGGCGTCGAGCATCTGCGTATCGAGGCTCTCGAAGGCACCGAGCGCCGTACGGTAGACCAGGGGAAACGACACCACCACGGCAGATATCACCGCTGCCGGCCAGGTAAAGACGATTGAGACACCATGCGCGATCAGCCACTGGCCAACCCCGGTCGAGCGGCCAAACAGCATAAGCAGCAAAAAGCCGCACACCGTAGGCGGCAGCACCATAGGAATCGTAAAGACCGAATCGAGCAGGCCCTTGATGCGGCTCGTAGTACCCATGGTCTTCCATGCGGCAAACAGGCCCAGTGCAAAGGCAATCACCAGGGCAAGGCCACTCGTTTTGATAGACACCCAAAACGGGCGGTAGTCGATACCGCCCAAAAAAGTGGCCAGAGAGGTCAAGGGCCCCTGCTCATCCCGCAACACGACAGACGATGCTTTTACCATTTGAGCGCTATCAAGCCAACGCGCGCCGCCCTTGGCATCACCCGAGGCTGATGCAATCACCACATAGCGGTCCCCATCCGCACCGCGCTCGTCAAAGCCATAGGTATACCCGCCGGCATCAAACGTTGTTTCCGCCGTGACATACCAAGGAAGATCCACGTCCCCTAGCTGCGCACCTCCCATGCAGTTTGCGCTGTCGAGCTTACAAACAAGGGCTTTGAGACCCGATACGCACTCGTTATCCTGCGGATCCAATCCATACTTCTCGACCGCCTTAGGCGATATCCACACCACAACGCGATCGGCAGCAGGAGCCACTACAAGGTCCACGTCCTCGTCAACGGGAAACCGGTAGCCCTCAGGCTGGCCCTCCATGGCACGAGCGGTCCCCTTGGCCAACCGCTCAAAACCCTCGATCCCATAGGAAAGCCCATGAGCGGTCGCAGCGTTCTGGGCCCCGTCCTCAGCGTCCCCAGCAAATGCAAATCCCGGCACCCAGCAAAGCGCGAAGGTCAAAGCACAGGCGACAAGCATGCGGAATCTATTAAGCACGAAAAGCTCCAAGAGAATACAAGGACGGAGTAAAACACAAAACGATGGAATTATCGCGCCAAGCCGCACTACTCGGAAAGCTCAAAGCCGTACTTGGCCCAAATCTTCTGGGCCTTCTTGTTGGTCAGGCAAAAGTCGATGAACGCCTTGGCCTCGTCGGCATGCTCAGAGCTCTCGGCAACGGCGCCCGGATACACGATGGGCTTGTGAGAGTCCTCGGGACACACAAAGGCCTCCTCGATCCCGTCGTAGCGGAAGATGTCGGAACTGTAGACAAAGCCAGCCACGCAGTCGCCCGTAGAAACGTAGGCGGCAGCGGTGCCGACCTTGTCGGCCAGCGCGACCTTGTCGGCGATCTCGGTCACGTACTCGCCGTCATCGCCCTCGGTGCCGGTGTAGAGGCCCACAGAAGCAAGCGCCTGGTTGGCGTACTTGCCGGCCGGAACGGTCTTGGCGTCGCCAATGGCGATCTTGCCGTCCAGATTCGCGACGTCGGCGATGGCCTCGATCTTAGTATCGGAGCCCTCGGCGCGAATGATCACGAGGTCGTTGACGAACATGTCCTCGCGGGTATCGGTATCGACGAGCTCGGCGGCCTCGGCGTCGTCCATGGTGCCCTTGGAGGCCGTGATGAGCACGTCGACGGCGGCACCGGCGCGCATCTGCTCGACAAGGTCGCCAGACGCCTTAAACTGCGTGTCGGCAAACGTGGTGCCGGTCTGCTCGGCGTAGAGCTCCTGAACCTCGGGCAGAGCTTTCTCGAGCGAGTTGGCGGCAAAGACCTGCAGCTCGACAGCCTTCTTCTTAGAGGAAGACTTGGCGGAGCCGGCATCGGAACCAGCGGGCTCGGACGTCTTGTTGCCCGAACAGCCGGCAAGGCCAAGGCCGGCGGCAGCGGCAGCAGAAAGCAAGACAAAACCGCGGCGTGAAACCATATCGAACATATTCGACCCTTTCGAACGCTATGCCCGGGCACCCCGCCGCAGGCTTTATTCTGTTACTAGATTATACTTACGCGCGAATAATGATAGTGAGAAATTATTCTCGCCAGAGAATATAGTTTCGAGTTGCCGTGCACCTCGGCGTCGCTTCGGCGGAAAACAAAGGCGGAGCAGCCGTTCAGGTCGCCCCGCCGCAGGTAAACCGCTTAGTTGGTATGTCCGCCGCCCGCTGTCATCTGAGCCGCATGCTCCAGCTGATCGCTCACGGCCTCCCAGCTTTCGCGGGCCGCTTTCGTGGATCCCGGAAAGTTGATGACAAGCGTATGTCCACGCTGCATGCACACGGCGCGCGAGAGCATGGCGCGGCGCGTCTTGGTCATGGAGTACGCACGGATTGCCTCGGCAATACCAGGCACATCGCGGTCGCAGACGGCACGCGTCGCCTCGGGCGTCACATCGCGCATCGAAAGCCCCGTGCCGCCGCAGGTGAGCACGACATTGGCGTGGCATTCATCGGCGGCTTCCGCAATGGCATCACCAATCTCGCTGACGTCGTCGCGCACGACCACATGCGAGGCGACCGCCCAGCCCTGCGCCTCGATAAGCTCCTCGAGCGCGGCACCCGCCTCGTCCTGCGCAAGATCGCGCGTGTCCGAGCACGTCACAATCGAAATCTTCAGCTCCATAGTCTTCCTCCTACAGCACCGTTCCCTCGGGCAGGTCGACACGCACGACATCCACGACGTCGCCCGCCTTAAGCTCGCACGGTCCTTCGTCAATACGCAACAGGCAGTTCGCGCGCTGCATCGTGCCGAGCAGCGCCGAATTCTGCGTCTTGGCCTCGGTCACCAACAGCTCACCGGTCTCGGGGTCGCGCAAAACCGTGGCGCGATCGAAGAAGCGTCGGTCCTGGCGCTTTTTCACGCCGTGCGTGAGCGTCGCCTGCTGCACGGGACGCGCACCCTCGGAAAAACCGCGCATCTTGCGAATCGCCGGACGGGCAAGCATCTCAAAGCCCACATACGCCGCCGCGGGATTGCCCGAAAGCCCCAGGTAGGGCTTACCCCCGAGCAAGCCAAACGTGATGGCCTTGCCCGGACGCATCGAGATGCGATCGAACAGCACCTCGCCCTCGCGCCGGACGAGCGCCGTCACGTAGTCGTAATCGCCCGCCGAGGCGCCACCACTTGTAATGACAAAATCGCACTCTCGCGTGGCGCGATGCACCAGCTCGGCAATCGCCTGCTCATCGTCGGGCGCAATACCGTAGAACACCGGATCTGCCCCGGCATCGAGCGCCTCGGCCATCAGCGCCGAGGAGTTGGAATCGCGAATCTGACCGCGCGCCGGTACCTTACTCGGTGCGACCAGTTCCGTGCCCAGCGAGATAATGCCCACGCGCGGGGCGGCATGTACCTTCACGCTCGCGTATCCGGCGCTTGCCAGCAAGCCGGCGCCCGCCGGAGCCACGACCTCGCCGGCATGCATCACAACATCGCCGGCATGGGCCTCCTCGGCGGCAGAGCGAACGTTCTCCCCTACCTTGGCAGGCGCCGAGAAGCGAACGTGCGAGCCCTCGTTGCCATCGCCGTCGAGCACGTCGACGATCTCGTACTTCACCACGGCATCGGCACCTTCGGGCACCGGCGCGCCCGTCATGATGCGGACGGTCTCGCCCGTGCCGATTGCGCCGTCAAACACATGGCCCGCGGCCTCGTGTCCGATAACGTCGAGCGTCACCGGCGCCTCGCCAGATGCCTGCGCCAAGTCCGCCGAGCGCACGGCATATCCGTCCATAGCACTGTTGGCAAACGGCGAGATGTCGATGTCGGCCACCGCGTCCTCGGCCAAGGGAAGACCGGTGGCCTGCCACACGGGAATCTCGACGAGATCGGTCGGAGCAACGTGCGACAGAACAATCGACTGCGCGTCCTCCAGCGGAATGAGTTTCTCTGCCATATGCACCTCTTAATGCCACGGCGCACAACAGGGGCGCCGATTCTTTATGCTTGTCTCAGTATAATCCCCAGACGCACGACCGCGACTTGGCCTGTACCCGCAAATACACCTGTCGGCCGCAAGCCACGAAACAGAATCGAAACCAACCCACCGGCTCGTCGCGTTTACCGCGTTTTATAATGCTTGCGTTGCAACCTAAAAGAGGAACGTATGACTCATAACGACAAACCCGAAAGCGCAAACGAAGCACAGGATCATTCCCAGCCGCTCGACGATGGCGGTTTTTTCTCCCTGAACGACGTCATCACGGCAGGCAGGCATCAACTTACCCGCTCCGAGCATCTCTTGGCTGCCGACACGCGCCGCAACGCCCGCAACCTACTCGCGAGCGCTAAGTTGCTCGTACTCGTCGTCATCGTCTCGCTCGCCATGGGCGTTGCCGCTTGGGCGTTTTTGGCCTCGCTGAATATCGCGACTGACTATCGCGAGCACCATGCATGGATTTACGCGTTGCTTCCCGTTGTGGGCGTTGCCACCGCATGGGTGTACAAAAACCACGGCCTTGCCGCCAAACGAGGCAACAACTTGGTCATCGACTCCGCTCTGGGCACACGCCTCATCCATATGCGCATGGCCGTCCTAACCTTCGTATGCTCCACGCTCACGCACCTAACGGGCGGATCGGCCGGTCGCGAGGGAGCCGCGGTGCAGATTGGCGGCACCATCGCCAGCAATGTATCTAGCCTGGCCCACCTCGAAAAGCATGACCACCACGACCTCATGCTCGCCGGCATCTCGTCGGCCTTTGGCGCCGTATTCGGCTCGCCCCTTGCCGGGGCTTTCTTTGGCATGGAGATGTGCTTTATCGGTAAGATCGACTACACGGCGGGCATCTACTGCCTGGTCGCCTCGTTTACCGGCTATTTTGCATCACTCGCCCTGGGTACCGAGTACGAAGCGAATGTCATCGCCAGCGTTCCCGCCATGACGCCCAAAACGGTCGTCATCGTTGTTATCAGCGCCATCATCTTCGGTCTGACGGCACGCCTCTTTGCGTGGTCGGTTCGAACCGTCAAGAGCCTGTACGGTCGCTTTATCACCAATTACCTCGTTCGGGCACTTATAGGCGCACTCGTGGTTTTGGCTGCCTATGCCCTCCTCGACGCCTGGGACTACGCCGGCCTTTCCACGTGGCTTTCCGGCGCCGGATTTGCCGGCGACACCACCCTGGCAGACGCAACCATCAAGTTGGTCGTCACAGCGCTTACCCTGGGTGCCGGCTTCCAAGGCGGCGAGGTCACGCCTCTGTTTGGCATCGGCGCGGCGCTCGGCGGCTGGATCGGTTGTCTCACCGGGCTCGACCCCAGTTTTCTGGCGGCTCTCGGCATGCTCGGCGTCTTCTGCGCCGGCCTCAACGTGCCCATCACTACCTGCATGATGGCCATCGACCTGTTCCACGGCACGGCCGCCGGGTTCTTTGTCATCGTGGCCTTTATCAGCTACCTGACCGGCGGACACCGCGGCGTGTACCCTGCCCAGCGCATCATCTCACCCAAGCGCCGTTCGCTCATTGTGGATGAGGGCGGTACGGTAGCGGATGCTATCGAGCGCCACAACGACCTGATAGAGTAGATGTAATAATCGCCGTGCAGCCACAATCGGGGGCAATTCGACCTGAGCGCGACCGCACTGCCATGTCACACGCCGGGAGTCGCCCCATGCACACAACTGATTATGGTCGCACGCTCATCATCGCCAACCCAGCCGCCCAGTCGGGTGCGGCGCGCGAAGTTGCCGAGCGCCTGCAACGCTTTTTGGACATGGCTGCACGCGCATCCCAGTTTGACCTGGTGCTGACCGAGCGCATGGGACACGCCAAGGAGCTGGCCGCACAGGCTCAGGGCTATCGTACCGTTATCGCCCTTGGCGGCGACGGCGTGATTCACGAGGTCGTCAATGGACTCATGACGCTGGATGAATCGGTCCGTCCCACCCTTGCCGTCCTACCCGTGGGTTCCGGCAACGATTTTGCCCAGACGCTCGGCATCGACGATTTCTCCGGCAAGGATTTTGGCGCGCTGCTCACCTGTGAGCTGCAGCGTCAGGACATCGGGCGGATTCGCTCATGGAACCCCGCAAGCGGCAGCGGCGAGGCGATCGTCGAGTACTATGACCAAACGCTTTCGATCGGCATCGATGCCGCCATCGGCCTGGGCACCACCGAGCTGCGCAAAAAGACCGGCTTGACGGGCGCGCCACTCTACACCCTCTCGGGACTTGAGCAGTTTGGCCTACGCTATCGCAACTACCCCATGACAGTCAGCTTTGACGAGGCGCCCGCCGAGCGCGTGAGGGCGATCATCATGGCGATTCAGCTGGGTCCTACCTATGGCTCGGGCTATCGCATCTGTCCCGACGCCGACCCCTGTGACGGCACACTCGACGTCTGCTACGCCTGCGGCCCCGTCCCTCGCGCGGTAGCCCTGCCTATGTTCCTTTCGGCCAAGGACGGCCACCATACCAAGTTGCCGCCGGTTCGCATGCGCCGCTGCCGCCATGCCGAGCTTACCTTTGAGGAGCCCGACTACCCCATCCAGGCCGACGGCGAGCCCGTTGTCGCCTCGCGCATCGAAGTCGACATCCTACCCGGTGCCCTCCAAGTCTGGCACCCAACCCGCTAGCCCCACCTAAGTTGCGGTGAAATAGGGACTGCTTTGTGGCTTTAGCTGCATAAACAGTCCCTATTTCACCGCAACTATGAGGAGATCATTCGTCGCTGCCCGGTTTGCGTCGGTTGGCCTTTTTAACGGCGTTGAAGTGCTTGTCGTTGAGCCTGCGCTGGCGCGATCGCTGTGGCACTTTGGTCTTGACGCGACGGCGCGGCGGACGGCCACGACGCTCAAGCTCTGCCCTCAGCTTACGCAAACAGCGGCTGCGATTCTGAAACTGACTACGGCTCTCGCGCGCCGTCACGACAATCCCCGTGGGCCCATGTTTCATGCGCACCGCAGAGTCCGTCGTGTTCACGCCCTGCCCACCCGGACCCGTCGCGCGAAACACCTGTACCTCGCAATCGCGCGCCAGCTCCTCAACCGACATCTCGGCAAAGCGCGCATACTCGCGCCAGCCCATCTTGTTCTCGTCCATATCAGCACCTCCCCTCATACAAAAGATGTGACAAAGGGACAGTCCCTTTGTCAC
>CAJMAZ010000046.1:0-18768 GCA_905211535.1 uncultured Collinsella sp.
CGCTTTGAACAACCTGACCACTCCTTTCGTTACGCGACCATTGGACCATATCGACTATAAAATCCGTGTTAAGCGCGATTTGGAATGTGCAAGGAGACTGTTATGCGTATTTTGATCGTCGAGGACGAGCGGGCGCTGTGTGACGCAATCGCGCGCAGCTTGCGAAACTTGGCGTACAGTGTCGACTGCTGCCACGACGGACAGGAGGCGCTCGACCTACTGGACGTTGAGGCCTTCGACCTTGTGGTACTCGACCTCAACCTTCCCCGCATCGACGGCATGACCGTACTCAGGGAACTTAGGAAAACTGACTGCGAGACTAAGGTACTGATTCTGTCCGCACGTGGCGAAGTATCCGACAAAGTCGACGGACTCGATGCCGGCGCCAACGATTACCTCACCAAGCCGTTTCATCTGGACGAACTTGCGGCAAGGATCCGCAGCCTTACCCTCAGGCGCTTCGCACAAAGCGACATAGTATTAACCTGCGGAAAGCTCCGCTTTGACACCAAGGCGCGCATCGCTTCCGTGGACAGCGAGGCTCTATCTCTTACACGCAAGGAAACGGGAATCTTGGAATACCTGATGCTTAATCAGGGGCGACCGGTAAGCCAAGAGGAGCTTATCGAGCACGTTTGGGATAGCAGCGTGAACAGCTTTAGCAACGCAACCCGCGTTCACATCTCGTCACTCCGCAAAAAGCTACGCAGCGCTTTGGGATACGACCCGATTCGCAATCGGATTGGAGAGGGCTACGTTATGGAGGATAACGAATGAAAAGGCTTTCGCTGCAATGGCGCATAACGATTATGACGGCACTGCTCACGTGTGCGGTGTGCGTGCTGACGAACTGCCTGGTCGGCTATACGGGCATGCGCTACATGGATGCCATCGGCAGCAACATCTCGGCCTTTAACGCTGCCGGCGCGAATTCGCCTCAGGCGTTCGACCCAACGAAAACGGCCCTCGATGACGAGGTCACGATCGTCGTAAACGACGCACAGGAATCTTTTGGCGCGACAGCCTGGTACATCACGGCTGGAGTCACACTCCTTGGCGGCGTGCTGGCATACTTTGTGAGCGGCCACGCGCTCAAGCCGCTACGGGATTTTGCCGCCCAGGTGGAGCGCGTGCAGCCTGACAACCTAAGCGAAATCAGACTCAGTGAAGATGTACCCACCGAGCTACAACGATGCAGCGCCTCTTTCAACGACATGATCGCCCGTCTTGGCGAAGGGTTCTCTGCACAGCGTCAGTTTACCGGCAACGCCGCACACGAGCTGCGCACCCCGCTCGCCCTTATGCAAGCACAGATTGAACTATTCATCTCCGAGCACCCCGGTTTGCAACCCGAAACGGCCGAGCTGCTCGGCCTGCTACAAGAACAAACCGAGCGCATGTCTCGAATGGCCAAGGTATTGCTCGAGATGAGTGAGCTCCGCAGCGTTCCTTGCGAGGACGATGTGGAACTTGGTCCCTTGTCCGAAGAGGTCCTCACCGACCTTGCGCCACTTGCCGAAAATAAGGGCATAGCCCTCAATTGTGCTGGAGAAGCTTTAGTAATCGGGAGCGACACGCTCCTCTATCGGCTGGTGTTTAACCTGGTCGAAAATGCCATCCATTACAGCCGCTCCGACTCGGCTGTCAACGTCTCCATCTGCGACAACGACAGCCACGTGTTCCTGCGAGTCGAGGACCAGGGCCCGGGAATACCCAAGCAGTACCGTGAGAGCATCTTCCAACCGTTCCTTCGCCTAGACAAATCCCGCAGCAGGGCATACGGCGGCGCAGGACTCGGGCTAGCGCTCGTTTGGGAGATTGCAGCTCTTCACGGTGGCACGGTAGAGGTCGAAACAAGTTCCGAGAACGGAACCACCATGCTCGTAAGCCTTCCAAAACGATCCGCAGCGTTAACCGAACAGTAAAACGAAAGGGGTCCCGAGCAACAGGAGTACAATTGCTGCTATTGTTGCCAGCTGTTGGGAGATGGAAGATGGACTGCGATGGCTACCCATGCGTTCCCATGCCGTTGATGTGCACTGCCTTTGTGCCAGGGCAGATTGACGCTGCAGTTGCAGGCATTTCCGACCCCAATTCGCGCGCCATTGCCACGGCAGAAGCGCTGTACTTTCGCGGACAGGCCGCCCTCGCTGCCAAAACGGCGCGCCCCTATCTTGACGCCACCGACCCCGCACTGCGCTATTCCGCATGCTTTATCTGCGGATATGCCAGCCTGTCGCTCAACCGTATCGCCGACGCCCGCCGGTGCCTTGCTGGCATCCTCGATACGCCGGCCGACGAGGAATCGCCCGCCATCCACGCTACGCATATCCTGTTCGCCTCCGCCGCGAGCGTCCTGCTGCACTTGCCTTCCCCGTATTCCGCCGAAGAGTTTTATCCGCTTGCGGCGCATCTGCCCGAAGGCCTGCGCCTGTTCGCCAGCTACGTGATGGCGCATGCCCTGTACCTGCGCGGCGAATATGGCCGCAGTCTGGGCATGGCGGAAAACGCCCTGATCATGAAACAGGGAAGCTATCCGATCTCGGAACTGTTCCTGCACCTGGCAGCTTCCATGGCATGCATGAGCCTCAAGGACATCGACGCCGCAAAAACGCACTTCGGAGCCGCTTGGAACATTGCGCGCCCCGACGGCCTTATCGAGCTCATTGGCGAGCACCACGGCCTTTTGCAGGGACTCATCGAGGCATGCCTAAAATCGCAATACCCTGACGATTTCGCACGCATCATCGAGATTACGTATCGATTCAGCTACGGCTGGCGGCGCATCCACAACCCCGATTCGGGCGAGGACGTGGCCGACGATTTAACGACCACAGAGTTCACCATGGCCATGCTCGCCTGCCGCGGATGGACCAACGCCGAAATCGCACGCCACATGGACGTATCGCCGGGCACTGTTAAAAACCGCCTATCAGGAGTGTATGCCAAGCTTGGTATCGGAACCCGCGCCGAGCTGGTCGCGCATATGTTGCGTTAGCGACCGGGCTGCCAAGCGCATCGAACGCGTTCCGGAACCCGGCGCTTCGCTCGATTAATTTGGACATTTTGTCCCTTGAACGGCACTACCGCCACGTGGCGCCTTCTCGCAAAATTGGATTATTTCCACCGATACCTGCGGGATGGGAGCCAAAGATGCTTGATCGCCGTTCGTTACTTGTTGCCGGAGCGTCCTCGCTAGCGAGCATTATGTTGCCTCGCGTGCCGGGAAGCGCAAACGCCTTCATATTGCCGTTCGCGCCCACCGAAGCCCATGCCGACGAAAAAGACCCCTTCAGGGTGCTCGTTCTCTCGCGCACCATGTTCGGTGTGGTCGTGGTCGACGTCGCCAACAAGAATACGCCCATCAAGGGAGCCCAGGTCACGCTCGCGTCGCGTTATGCCGCGGGCAAACAGCTTTCCGCCACTACCGACGACGAGGGTACGGCTATCTTTGAGGTCGCCCCTCTTTCGGAAGGCTACGTGGACGAGGCAACGCTTCTCGACGCGTACGACTTTAACGGCGGCATCTCCATTAGCATGGCGGGCTACCGTGATGTCGAGATTCCCCTTGCGCGTATTCAGGGCGGCACCGCCATAACCGCGCCCACGCGTCCGCTTTCCGACGGCGAGCCGTACTTTCGACAGCTCACGTTCGACGAATGGGACATCCAGTACGCCGATGCTACGTTCATGGCATTGCCGAAGGGCGACACGGCAAACGAGCAGCCCGATACGCACGCCTTTACCGTGCAGGCACATCTGCCACAGGGTGGACAGGCAACGCTGCGCATCAACAAAGTGACGCCCGCCGCGGGCAGCTCACCCGAAACCGTCACGCAGATTGGCCAAGTCAAGGCCAGCGCATCGAGCGTGGATAATCTGGCGACGTTCACACTCGAAGACAAGTTCCTCGATGCAGCTTCGGGCCTTCTGGAAGAAGGGTGCAAGCTGCGCTTCGTCCTCGACTATCAGGACAAAACCTACACGCTCTCCTCCCCCATGGCCGTTGTCACCGCGCCGGCCGCAAAGGCGGAATCCGGATCGACCACTATCGTCCCCACCACCATGGACCAAGAGATCACTCCGTTTGATTTTCCGGCGGCGTTTCCCGGCATCGGTGGTAATAAGTTCACGTGTTGGATGCCCTCGTTCCCCATTTTGTTCGATTTCTCGTTTGCCGGATACGTGCTGTTTGGCGGAGGATACAAACCAGCCAGCTATATGAACGATTCAGGCAATCCGGATCCGGAGTACTGGAAGAAATCGCCGCGTGAGTCGGGCGCCAAGCAGGCAAACCGCTACCTCGACGAGATGGAGGGGAAGTGGAATCAGTACAAAAGTATGAGTGCCGGTTCGGGCACCGATCCAAGAAACACCAAGCTCCTTCGTCACCATTGCACGCCGCTGTTCACGATGGATATCGCCACACAGCTGTACGGCTCGCTCGCCTACGATTGGGTGGGCAAAACCTGGGGTAACAACAACGACCCCGCATACGGCAATATTAAGGCCCTCTTCCAGGTAAGAACCGACCTCAATTGGACCGAGCAGTTTACCCTAGGACCGGTGCCGTTTTTCCTAAACGTCAACCCCTGGGTGCTGGCAAAACTGGCGCTCGCCGTGGGCGCCCACACGCACGGTAGCGGCGCGGCGTTTTTCAAAAACATATCGCTCGACTATTCAAACACCTCGGGCTCGTTCACCATCCAGATCGGGCTTGCCGTCACCTTTGGCGCCGGCGTTGCAGGCGTCGCTTCGTCCGCCGTGCGCGGCGCCGCATCCCTCACGCTGTTCATTGGGTACGAGAAGGCTGATGGACACCAGCTTCCGCGACTGCGCGTAGGTGCAGACGTCGATGTCGATGTGATACTCCAGTTCGTGATGTTCAAGTGGACCACCAAGGCTTGGTCGGGGTCGTGGCCCACACTCCTCGATTCGTGGAATATGTCGGTGAACAACGGCGACCAGTATGTACTCCAGCGCTCTGAGCTCGCATTGGGTGGAGATACGCCCTATACACTAGATGCCTGCTTCGGCTCAGCCGGCAACGCCGAGGCGGGCGGCGTTCCGCAATTTATCGCATCGGCCACCATTGTCACCAACGCCGAGCTGCTCGCGCGCGCCGAGGTTAAAGCCACTGCAAGGAATGTCGCGCCTACCGTACGCGATTGGGACCGGTCGGTCACGCGCATTGAGCTCGAGGCGGATGCAGAAAGCGACGACACGGGACAGATCGAGCATTTCGTCCACGCACTGATAGAGAACGACGAAAACGCCGCGCCGATGTATGAGTACACCTACATCGGTCAGGCAACGAACGCCGTTGCGGACCCCAACGCCAATTCTACCGGCGTGTCGGAGGACGAGCGTGGCGGCATCAAACCCTCGAGCGACAACGTGCTGTTTGCTGGCGTGCTCAGCGAAGCTCACATGAAGCTGGCAATGATTGCCGGCGTAGAATGCCTGTTCCGTATCGCCTCGGTGCGCTACGGCGACAATGGTCGCTCGCGCCTGGTGGTGCACACAAAGGCAAACGGCACGTGGTCCGCTCCCACGCCCGTGGACTTTCCCCTTGGGTTTGGCGAGAACGACGTGGAGCGCGACAGCGTATACGATTACGACTTCGACGTGGTGGAATATACGGACGGAAGAGGAAACCAGGACGCCTACGTGCTGCTGGTCTCGGGCGAGCGCCCCGCCGGCGACAACACCCATTTCGATACGGCGAGCACATCCGGCATACTGTCCGTTGTGCGCCTGCGCATAAGCAACGACGGAGCCCGCGTGATATCGCACACGTCGTGGCGCAGCATCTCGCGCGGCCGCCTTCAGGAGGATGGCTACCATTGCCTGCAGTGTCCACGCATCACGGTGGGCAAGACGCTGGTCGACGGGCGCCTGTCGGGCGCTTACCTCCACCGCCGCGGAACCACCGCAGAGAAGGCGCTCGGCAGCGAGGCCGAGGTTGCACTGGAATGCTTTACCCTGTGGTCGGATGATTTGGGCGACAGTCTCACGTTCCGTCAGGTCCTCCGCTTTCCGCAGGCACCGTCGAGCATCGAGCTCGGCACGCCCGAGAATATCAACGGCAAAATGGTGGTGCCCGTTGCATACAAGACTGCAGGCGGTTGTGGCTGTGCATCGTACGCCGTGATCGGCCAGTCCATCGCGGGTTGGGGCGTTATGTCGCCAGATGCCACAGTACCCCACGCGGTGCCGTGGCCGCAGCACACGGGCTTTTTGGCAACCGTCAACGAGCAACTGCAGCATATTACTTGGACGCGAGGCGCATCGGCATTTGCAACGCAGCCCGTGGGCGCCGCAGACTGTGGCCCGGCATCGTTTAGCGTAAGCAACAACGGCAGGTGCGTGCTCTATGTAGAGAACACCGATGGCAAGGTGGGACAAACCTACGACGAAGAAGGCAACCCGGCAGCAGTGATGGGCAAGCACTTCCGCATCTTCGCCAGCACCTTGGCAGGCGATCTGTTCACGGAGCCGTTCGTGATGTGCGAGCTGGACCATCCCGTCGATCAGATAACGACATTTTTGACGTCGGGAGGCATGCTCTCCGCGCTCGCCACGCACATTGTGAGCGCAGAGAAGAGCGAGGCAGAGCTGCACGGCATCGAAGTGCCCTTGGTGGCGTGTGCCACTCCGACGGGCGCGGTCGCTACCTCGGGCGCGGTGGTGCCCGGAGCAGCAGGTGAATCCTTTATGGTCACGGTGCGAAACGACGGCAACACCTTGCTGACCGCCGGCACGATCGATCTGTACCGAGAGGGCTCCAGCCAGCCGTTCTCCAGCGCATCCATCGGATTCGGAGTGAACGCACGCATGGCATCGATCTACGATCCGGAGCTCGCCGAGGATGCTTCGGCCAACGACATGGCACACGTGAAGTACGCGCTCAAGACGCTGGGCGCACGTTTTGCGACGCACCCGCTGGTTGCTGACAATGGCAACGCCGTGCTGGCACCAGGCTGCACGGCACAGTTCCGCATGAGCTTCGCCATTCCCGAGAGTTGGAGCGACGAAGTGGGCAAACGCGTAACGCTGTATGCGAAGGCACGTAATCTGGTGGCGCTCGATCCCGTAACGCTCGAGGAAATTCGACCGGGCGCAAACTCGGCGCTGGATGCCGTACTGCACGAGCTTCATGTGCCCGACGCGGCATGCGAACGCTCAGAAGTTCAGGTCGGCGTATGCGACAGCGCGGATACGACGGGACTTCACGACGCCCCGATGACGGCGGACGGCAGTGGCGGCTCGAGCGGAGGTGGCTCCGGCGGAAGCAGCTCCGGTGGCGGCAGTGGCTCTGGCAGCGGCAAGGATCACGGCAATAGCAAGCGCCCCGGAAAAGCGGGCGCGCTTGCGGGCACGGGCGATGTCAACGCTCCCCTTACGGCAGCCGCTGCAGCACTCGCCGCAGCAGGCGCCGGCCTTATCGTCTACAGCACCCGCCGAACCGCCCTCGGACGCGGTGCCAGCGACGAAGCCGATGCGGATAGGTCCCACTAGCTCTCAGCCGCTTTTGTGGGGGGGGCGCTGACCCTGCTCATCGAACATCAAATGGGCTGGTTCTGGATACCCAGAGCCAGCCCATTACGCATTAGATGTCGTCAGAGGAGTTGAGTTCTGCCTCGAGCTTGGCACGGCGTCTTTTCGCCGTGAAAAACGTTGCGCACAGGACAGCAAACGTGGCCGCGAAAATCGTCGCACCGCAGAACACGCCCGTGGCCAGGTTCGCCAACCAAAAGACGCTTTCGAGCGGTACGATCTGCGCCTCAGCGATACAGCGCATTGCGGCAATAACAAGCGCGAACGAGGCGCCGCTAAGACCGCTGACAAGCAGGAAATATCCAACAGGAAGATGCTCGGTTTGCCCAAAACGATTGGTATCGACATAGCCCTTCCGCGTTTGCAGTCCTGCGCAAATCAACATCACGAGAATGAGCCACAAATACATGGCTGCCTCGAACGGCGTTGCAAAGCCATGCGGCATTTCACTGGCGTCGCTGTGAACCCACGCAACCTGTCGAGCTATAAACTGGTAGAAAAAGATCATCAACATGCCAAACGAAAGCAGCACGAAACCAATCTTGTAGATCTTCGCGCTCTCAGCCTCCAGGCGCTCATCCTTTGGGCCGGCATATTCACGCCACTTTTGCACGATTTTCAGATCTTCATATTTCATAGTGAACTCCTAAAAAGTATTAGGGTCGGCATCGGTTTCATCTTCCCAAAATAAGTCGTTCAACGTAACGCGCAGCACCTTACAGATTGCCACGCACAAATTGAGCGTGGGGTTGTAGCCGCCCGCCTCGATCAGGCCGATGGTCTGGCGCGTAACGCCCACGGCCTCGGCCAAGTCAGCTTGCGAAAGGCCAACCGCCGCGCGCGCCGCCTTCATGCGTAGGTTCTTTTTGCCCGGCATGGAGTTCCTTTCGTAGTAATGGACAGATATCCGTTGCAACATGACAGAAATATATTGCATTCATCAGAAGATGTCAACTATATCTGTCATTATGAAAATCATGTTCGTCATCGCCGTGCGGACATAACAATTTCGATTCGCTATTCAACCTTACTCGGGCAGAACCGAGTCGGAAGGAACCGAGTAAGTGGGACTTATCGGCATGGCCAACGCGCACGCCAATAACCGGATTTGCCGGAACCATGCGTGCCCCATCGTTTAATAGCTCCGTTATTGTTCGATGATCTTCTTGACGACCGCGGGAACGCCTGCCGCCATCACGTTGTCCGGAAGGTCTTCCGTCACAACACTTCCCGCAGCGATAACGCAGCCGCTGCCGATGGTAACCCCCTGGAGTACGGACACGTTCGCGCCAAACCAGCAGTTATCGCCAACAACAATGGGCAGAGCCCTCTCGAGACCCAAGTTGCGCTCTTTTGCTCCAAGGGGATGCGAAGCGGTGTAGAAGCCGCAAAACGGCCCAATAAACACGTTGTCACCAAAGGTAATAGAACCACCGTCCATAAAGTAGCAGCCATGGTTCACAAAGCAGCCGTCGCCAAAGGTTGTCTTGTCCCCGTAGTCAAAGTAGGCAGGCGAAAGGACCGTCAGCCCCGCCGGAAGATCGGTATCGAGCAAGGATTTTAGGGCGTCAAGCTGCGCGTCGCTTCCGGGTTTTCCCATATTGAAGTCATAGCAGAGCGCCTCTGCCCTCGCCCGTTTTGCCAGGAGTTCCTCGTCAAAGTTGGCATCATGCCACTCCCCGCGCTCCATCTTCTCTTTCTCGGTCACTGTGGGCCCCCTTAATAAAAACATTTGTGGCGGCAATTCTATCATTTGATAAGCCGTCAGTTTCCATACCGATAACGAACGCGCGTTCGATGGATTTCGTGTTAGTTGGAATCGCCTATGGGCTGGGCTATGCTACCTTGACTATCTATATGACTTAAACGCAGCAAAGGAGCACCGAGAGAGCGAGTATGGCAAAAAACACCGCAAACTATGGTAACGACAGTATCCGCCAGCTCAAGGACGAGGAGCGCGTACGCCTGCGCCCCGCCGTCATCTTTGGCTCGGACGGACTCGATGGCTGCGCGCATGCCGCCTTCGAGATCCTGTCCAACGCCGTTGACG
This sequence comes from uncultured Collinsella sp., assembly GCA_905211535.1. Taxonomy (GTDB): domain Bacteria; phylum Actinomycetota; class Coriobacteriia; order Coriobacteriales; family Coriobacteriaceae; genus Collinsella. The sequence goes on from CAJMAZ010000046.1 coordinate 9,611, forward strand.
AGGCGCGCCAGGGCTACGGCAAACTTATCACCCTTACCGCCTTTCGCGATGGCTCTATCCAGGTAGAGGACAATGGCCGTGGCTGCCCGCTCGACTGGAATCCCTCCGAGAAGCGCTTCAACTGGGAACTCGTCTTCTGCGAGCTCTACGCCGGCGGCAAGTATAACAACAACCAGGGCGGCGACTACGACTTCTCGCTCGGCACCAACGGCTTAGGCTCCTGCGCGACTCAGTACGCTTCCGAGTATATGGACGTCACCGTCTGGCGTGACGGCAACAAGTACTCCTTACACTTTAAGAAGGGCAAGGTCGTCGGCGCCAAAAAGAAGGCACTCGAGATTGAGCCCAGCGACGAGGACCATACCGGCACCACCATCAAATGGCGCCCCGATCTTGAGGTCTTTACCTCGATCAGCATTCCCCACGACTGGTATCGCGAGACCATGCGCCGCCAGGCCGTGGTCAACGCCAACGTGACCTTCCGCCTGCGCATCGAGGGCGACGATGGCGAGTTTTCCGAAGAGGATTTTTGCTATCCCAAGGGCATCGAAGACTACGTGCTCGAGAAGGTCGGTACCGACTACCTCACCGAGCCCTTCTTTATCGAGGCCGACCGTCGCGGTCGCGACCGCGAGGACCTGCCCGACTACAACGTAAAGATCACCGCGTGCATGTGCTTCTCGCGCACCTTCATGATGCAGGAGTACTACCACAACTCATCGTGGCTCGAGAACGGCGGTTCGCCCGAGAAGGCCGCCCGCAGCGCCCTCACCAGCGCCATCGATGCTTACATTAAGCAACAGGGCAAATACAACAAAAACGAGAGCGGCATTAAGTGGCAGGACGTCCAGGACTGTCTGGTGCTGGTGACCAACTGCTTCTCCACCCAGACGTCCTACGAGAACCAGACCAAGAAGGCCATCAATAACCGCTTTATCCAACAGGCCATGACTGCCTTCTTTAAGGAGCGCCTCTCGACCTACCTGATCGAGAACAAGGACGCCGCCAACAAGATCATGGAGCAGGTGCTCATCAACAAGCGCTCGCGCGAGAACGCCGAGAAGACGCGTCAGAGCATCAAGACCAACCTGCAGCAGAAGACCGACATGGCCAACCGCGTGCAGAAATTCATCGACTGCCGCTCCAAGGACAAGAGCCGTCGCGAGATCTACATCGTAGAGGGCGACTCGGCAGCAGGCGCCATTCGCACGTCGCGCGATGCCGAGTTCCAGGGCGTTATGCCCGTCCGCGGTAAGATCCTCAACTGCCTGAAGGAGGACTACCCGCGCATCTTTAAGTCCGACATCATCATGGACCTCATGCGCGTGCTGGGCTGCGGCGTGGAGATCAAAGACAAGCGCATCAAGAACCTTGGCGCCTTTGACCTGGACAACCTCAACTGGAACAAGGTCATCATCTGTACGGACGCCGACGTCGACGGGTACCACATCCGCACGCTCGTGCTCACCATGCTCTACCGTCTGGTGCCCACGCTTATCGACGAGGGCTACGTGTATATCGCCGAGTCGCCGCTCTACGAGATCAACTGCAAAGAGAAGACCTACTTTGCTTACACCGAGCTCGAGAAGAATGGCATTCTCAAGGAGATTGGCGACCAAAAGTGCTCCATCAACCGCTCCAAGGGTCTTGGTGAAAACGATCCGGACATGATGTGGCTCACCACCATGAACCCCGAGACGCGACGTCTGATCAAAGTGGAGCCCGAGGACGTCACCAAGATGGAAACCATGTTCAACCTGTTGCTGGGCAACGATGAGGCAGGCCGCAAGCGCCATATCTCCGAGCACGGCAAGGAATATCTGGACCAGCTAGACCTGCAATAGCAGCAAATCGATAACGACGGCCATAAGAAGTTCAAGAGGAAATCGTGGCAAAGAAGAAGACGAAGAACCAGCCAAAGAAAAAGCAGGTTAACGCCGAGAACGTCATCGGCCTGCACTCCGAGGTCACCGACCAGCCGATCACGCAGACGCTCGAGGTCAACTACATGCCCTACGCCATGAGCGTCAACGTTTCGCGTGCGTTCCCCGAGATCGACGGCTTTAAGCCCTCGCACCGCAAGCTGCTCTACACCATGTACAAAATGGGTCTGCTCAAGGGCGAGCGCCAGAAGAGCGCCAACATCGTGGGTCAGACTATGAAGCTCAACCCGCACGGCGACGCCGCGATCTACGAGACGATGGTGCGCCTGGCGACGGGTAACGAAGCGCTGCTTGCCCCCTTCGTGGAGTCGAAGGGCAACTTTGGCAAATACTATTCGGGCGACCTGAGCTACGCCGCCTCGCGTTACACCGAGGCCAAGCTCTCCCCCATCAGCGCCGAGATCTTCAAGGACATCGACAAGGACCCGGTCGACTTTGTCGACAGCTACGACGGCGCCATGAAGGAGCCGCGCCTGCTGCCCACCACGTTCCCCAACATCCTCGTCTCGGCCAATAAGGGCATCGGCGTCGCCATGGCGTCCGATATCTGCGGTTTCAACCTCAACGAGGTCTGCACTGCCACGATGCATTACCTACAGGATCCCGACTGCGACCTGCTCGAATATATGCCCATGCCCGACTTCTCGACCGGCGGCGAGATCATCTACCGCCGCGAGGAGATGGAAAAGATTATCGAGACCGGCCTTGGCAGCTTCCAGATCCGCTCCCGCTGGCGCTGGATTCCCGAAGAGCGCATCATCGAGGTGTACGAGATCCCCTACACCACCAAGACCGATGTCATCATCGAGCGCATCGTCAAGCTCTCCAAGGAGGGCAAGGTCAAGGAAATCGCTGACATCCGCGACGAGACCGACCTCTCGGGCTTGCGCATCGCCATCGACCTTAAGCGCGGCGTCGACCCCGACAAGCTCATGGCCAAGCTCTATCGCTCGACCACGCTGCAGGATTCGTTCTCGTGCAACTTTAACGTGCTCGTCGACGGCTATCCTCGTGTTATGGGCGTGCGCCAGATCCTGCACGAGTGGGTCAAGTGGCGTATTGAGTCCACGCGTCGCCGCATTAACTTTGACCTGGGCAAAAAGTCCGAGCGCCTGCACCTGCTGCACGGCCTCGAGGCGATCTTGCTCGACATCGACAAGGCCATCGCCATCATCCGCGGCACCAAGCTCGAGGCCGAGGTCGTGCCCAATCTTATGAAGGGTTTCGATATCGACGAGACCCAGGCCGAGTTTGTTGCCGAACTTAAGCTCCGCAATATTAACGAAGAGTACATCCTCAACCGCACCAAGGACATTGCCAAGCTTGAGGGCGAGATTGCCGAGCTTGAGGAGATTCTCTCGAGCGAAGACAACATCAAGAAGGTCATCAGCGACGAGCTGGCCGCGGTCAACAAGAAGTACGTGATGCCGCGCCGCACGGGCAGGATTGAGCCCCACGAGGTCATCGAGGTGAGCCTGGAGCCCGAGGTCGAGGAGTACCCGGTGACCATCATGCTCTCGCGCGATGGCTACCTTAAGAAGATGACGGACCGCGTGCTCAAGAAGGCTGCGACGCTCAAGTACAAAGACGGTGACAAGCCCTTTATCGAGTTTCCGTCCTCCAACACCCACGAGCTGCTGGTCTTTACCAACAAGAGCCAGGTGTACAAGTGCAAGGTTGCGACGTTTGAGGACACCAAGTCGGCCCAGCTGGGCTCGTACCTGCCCACCGACCTCGAGATGGACCCAGACGAGAGCGTCATCTGGGTCATCGACCCCGAGGACTACAAGGCCGACGTGCTGTTTGTCTTTGAGAACGGCCGCGTGGTGCGCGTCGCGCTTTCCGGATACGTCACCAAAACCAACCGCAAGCGCCTCAAGAACGCCATCTACGGCGGTAGCAAACTGCTGTATGCGCAGGTACTCAAGGAAGATCGCGACATTGCGCTGGTCTCGAGCGACTATCGTTTAATGAACTTCAACACGTCGTTGCTCAAGACCAAGACGACCACCAACACGCAGGGCGTCCAGGCCTTTACCGCCAAGAAGGGCCGCTCGGTCACCACCGTCGGCACGACCGAAGAAATCCTTGGCGCCGGCGTCTCGGCCGAGAAGTTTACCGCGCAGAGCCTCCCCTCTGCCGGTGCCCTCATGAAAGAAAACGACATGCCGAGCTTGTTTGACTAGGTACCACGGCAACGAGATCGTTAGATACTTCGCAAAGCGACGAGGCCCGGAACGCAACGGCATTGCGCCCGGGGCTCGTCGTTTTTCTTCTCAACTATTTTTTAACGCAGATAAATTGATTTCTGCTTATTTTTCTGCGTAAAAAAATGTCAGCGTCACTGCTACGATGCCCTTTGGCCAGTCGTTAGCAAAACTTGCAAAAGTTAGCAAAACTTGCAAAAATTAGCAAAACATGCAAAGGAGCTACCATGGAGTACAGCAAGAACCCCTTTACCCCGACGTTCGGAAGCGTCCCTCCCTTTCTAGCGGGTCGCGAGCATATCCTGCGTGACATCAACCGTGGCTTTATCAACGGCCCGGGAGATCCCAACCTGTCGACCATTTTTACTGGCGCAAGGGGAACGGGCAAGACGGCGCTTCTCTCGCTCCTTTCAGAAACGGCGCTTGAACACGACTGGATCGCAGCAAATGTCTCCGCCATGCCAGGCATGCTCGAAGATATTATCGAGCGAACCAAAGAAGCCGCAGATAGCTACCTCTCACAGCCTCACGCGCGCATAAACGGTGTTCAAATTGGCCCAGTGGGCATCGATTGGACATATGCTCAAGAGGCTCAGGGCAACTGGCGCACGCGCATGAATGGCATCTTTAAGCAACTCGAAAAACATGACATCGGACTTCTCATCACCATCGATGAAGTCACCGTCGATCTCGAAGAAATGCTTCAATTTGCCTCTGTTTACCAGCACTTTGTACGCGAAGGTAAAAAAGTTGCCCTACTCATGGCAGGACTGCCCTACAAAGTATCGGCGTTGCTGCGTAACGATTCCGTCTCGTTTCTCAGGCGTTCCCAATATCATCAGTTGGGACGAATCACTGACGTTGAAATTGCAAATGCATTCCGCAAAACCGTTGAGGCCGGAGGCCGCTCAATCACGCCAGAAGCGCTCGAGGATGCCGTGAAGGCCGTCGACGGATTCCCCTACATGATGCAGCTCGTCGGATATCGCACATGGGATGTTTCGGAGAACTCGCCCAAAATCAGCGCACCTGATGTCCAGCAGGGTTCTCTGCTTGCCCGTATGGAGCTGCGCGATCGAATTCTCGAAACGACCTATCGGGAGCTTTCCGATAAAGACATTGAGTTTTTGCTCGCGATGCTGCCCGATTCTGGCCCCAGCAGGGTCTCGGAGATAGCCAAACGCATGGGCGTTGCCAGCAACTATGCAAGCCAATATAAACGCCGTCTCCTCGAGGACGGCGTCATCGGGGAACGTGGACGTGGCCTCGTTGGCTTTGACATCCCCGCGTTCAGGGAGTTCCTGAGCGAGAAAGTCTCCTAGCACGCGGAGATTGTCCACAAGGGCAACGGTGCATGGCAATCAACGATTCACCCGGCAAGGACGGCAAGTACTTCCGCCAACGCTGATTGCCATGCGTTCTTCTTGTCCTTAGGCGAGCTTGCGGGCGAGCTCTCGCACCTCTTCCAACTTGGGCGAGGATGCCATGCTGTCGCGCTCGGTCATACCGCTGATGGTGACAATGCCCAGGTCCTCCCACTTGCAGTATGCGCATGTGGACTTGTACATAGCGATCGCCGCATCATAGACGCCCTCGCTGTGGCTATCGAGCAAAAGGGCCGTCTTGGTGAACGGGAAGCCCGTAGCACCGAAGGCGTACAGGCGGTCGATAGCGGCCTTCTCCTGCGCAGTGATATCAAACCAGTAAATAGGCGAAGCGAAGACAACCATATCGGCGCCTTTCAGCGACTCGATCACGTCGGCCATGTCATCCTTCTGCACGCAAGTGCCCTCATGGGTAAAGCAGTACTGGCATCCCAGACAACCAGCGATCTTTTTGCCGGCAACGCGGACGACCTCGACCGTATTGCCGCCCTCGCGCGCGGTCTCGGCAAACGCCTCGACCATGGTGTCGGTATTGGCTCCCTTGCGCGGGCTACCACTCAATACAACGATATTCATAGGATTCCCTCTCCCTCATGCTACAGGCGCGCAGCACACATTTCGTTGTAACCAAAACGGATGGAGTTATTCAAATGCCTCGTTTCAGATACTCCCGCTCGATGGCTAAGCGAATCCGCATGGTGTCATGTTGCGCCGGGCCATGTCGCCGAAGGCCTGACTTATACGCAATTTGAACGGATCGGGTTGGTGGTTCGCGGTTCTTGAAATAACTCAAGCGATTCGAGATATACCAGGTGTATTCGTCAATCATGAAGCCGGCATTTGAGTCCGCAGCGGCGGGCCTGGACCCATTTGCCGACGGTTTTCGAGTTGAGGCCGAGCTCGGGGCGGCACTGCGTTGTCGGCCTGCCCGTCGAGATCATATAGTCGGCGGTCTCGCGCCTGAACTCGTTGGCGTGCCTGGCGGATGAGTTCGGCATGGCACCGTCTCTTCGGTCGTCGTCGGTATGCATGTTAAAGCATCGAAGTCTCTGGCATGCGCGTCCGAAAAGACGATACAGGTCGCCTCATGGGCTCCTCACGCTACCGGCTACGGGCTGCGCGCCGACAAGTTCGGAATCGTGATCGAGGGAAAATGCGCGAAATGCGGCTGCGTCATCGCCCGATGCAGCTACTAGGCGCCATCCCGCACATTGCGTTTCCGCGGCGCAACAGCGCATCTATGAAAGTATCGTAGACATGCTCCTTATAATGGGGCGACGAGTTCTTGGAAAGGGGCGCAATTGTGAGTTCGAAAGATTCCCTAGCAAAAGCGGGGACGCAGGAGATTGCGCCTCCGGTCGATCGGTCGCCGCTCGCCCTCCTGAGTACTGCGATAAGGCAAAACTGTGATGAGGCGGACAACGCCATTGCAGACATCGTCAAGGCCGTGGAGCGGCAGGCTCCGGAGATTGCCCAGATCAGCAAGGCGACCGACAAGGGCTTCCGCCTTGTCGTCGACGCCTCCGACGAGACGCTCCAGGCCATCGACCGGGGCGACATCAAGCTGACGACGGACAAAATAGGCAACACCTTCGCCCAGATGAAGCGCTCGGACGGCAGATACGGTAAAAAACTCCCCATCAAGAGAGAAGAGTTCTCTCAAGGGATCGATCCCGTGCAGGCAGCCAACGCAATGCAGATGAAGGCCCTGCAGGAACAGCTCAACTAGATCGCGGAACAGATCACGGTGATCGACGGAAGGGTTAAGGAGGTTCTCCGGGGCCAGCAAAACGACCGTATCGGCCTTTTCCGCAGCGGCATGTCGCTCTACCTTGAGGCGAGGGAGGTCTCCGACGAAGGGCTGAGGAAGCTGCTAGTGACCCAGTCCCTTCGCGCGCTTTCGGACGCTACGGCCCAGCTCGACCTCGAGCTGCAGGAAGACGTCGCGTACCTCGCCAACGGAGAGTACAGGAAGGCGAAGGCCAAGCGCACGGAACTTATCGACGAGAAGATGGCTTCAATCAACCGGTGCTTTCCGGTACTGCACCAGGCCTCCGTCGCCCGCGCGGCGATTTATTGCGAGCAGGGCGAGGTCAAGGCCATGGCTTCCGCCCTCGAGGCCTACTCGCGCTTGATCAAGCAGACGGTCGGGTCGCGCGCCGACCTGCTTGCCGAGTTCGACGCATCGGATGACGGCACCGACCATGGCGTCTGGCGTTCAAGGGCCGCCCTGCAGCTCGACGTGTCGGCACTCAGCAAGGCGCTCTCCGTCCCCGAGAAGACCTTCCATCTCGAAGCGATAACCGATGAAAAGGAGGCCGAAGATGAGCTCGGCTAAAGGATGCCCAAACGGCGAATGCGCTGCCCACAAGAAGAAGACCTTGTTCAAGACCTCGATGAACTACTGTCCTCAATGTGGGGCGGAGCTTGCCGCAGTGTGCAAGTCTAGGGGATGTTACACGTTTCTGGACGACCCTTCAAAGAAGCTCTGCGCGCGCTGCGAGGCGAAGCGCGCCGACAGGGTCGACGAGATAAAGAAAGTGGGCGGTGCGGCGGGCAGCACAGTCCTCGCAGTGGGCGCCGTGGTCGTCAGCGTTGCCGCGAAGATCGTAAAGAAATAATCACCGAAAAGCAAAGAGGCGAGCAATTGCCCGCCTCTCTCTATATCACCCACTTGAATACGGCGTAGAACAGTCAGACGGAAAGGCCAGCGTGACCTTCAGCGCCGCCATGAAGAACCTACCAGCCTCTTCATCGACGTCACCCCAATCTTCCTTGACCTTGCGGGCACCCTCCTCGGCGCCCTCCTCCTTCTCTTCCGTGAACAGCCTCGCCAGCTCGTCCGGCACGCCCGGGACCTGGATTGGCAACACCTATTTGGACGATTCCGGGAGGGACAGCCCCGCCTCCCTGAACTCGACCGGAGACATGCAGCCCAGCGTCGAGTGGATCCTGAAGTTGCCGTACCGGTGCACGTAGTCCGAGAGCTTGGCCCGGAGCCCGCGCGTCGTGCCGAACGTCTCGCGGTGGACGAGCTCGGCCTTCAGTATCCTGTTGGTCGACTCGTCGACGGCGCTGTCGCAGGGGCAGCCCTTGGCCGATAGCGACCTCTCTATGCCGAAGGCCTCGAGCATCAGGTCGATCTCGGCGTTGTCGAACTCGCTGCCGCGGTCCGTGTGGAAGACCTCGATGTCCGAGATCGGGAAGGAGAGCGTCGCGAACGCCGACTTGACCAGCCGGGCGTCCTTCCTGGGCCCGGCGGAGTGGCCGACGATCTCTCTGTTGCAGGGGTCGACGAGCAGGCAGACGTAGTTCCACGAGGCCCCGACTCGCACGTAGGTCAGGTCGCTGCATATATGGGTGCTAACACCCTGCCGCCGAGGCCGCGCGCGACGGCGTTCGGCACGTCGGCCTCGTTGACCGCCCCGGGGGTGCACCTTGAACCTCTTCCTGCCGTACGCGCTGGCCAGTCCGTTCTCCCCCGTGATGCGACAGACCCGGCGCCGGCTGACGGTGACGCCCGACCTCTCGAGCGACGCCTTTATCTTGCGCGAGCCGTACCGGCCCTTGCTGGCGGCGTGCGCCGCGACCACGGCCGGCGCGGCGGGGTCCGGCGCGGCGGG
>CAJMAZ010000047.1:0-16928 GCA_905211535.1 uncultured Collinsella sp.
GCGTGAAGGTCGACGCCGAGAACCCGCAGATGGTTTCCGAGGAGGAGTTCCTCGCGAAGCTCCCCGAGATCGCCGCGAACGCCGAGCAGGACGCCTGCACGCCGGAGAACCCGCGTGAGACCAAGGCTGCCGACTTCGAGAAGATCCTCAAGGCCTGCTACTACGACACCGACATCGATTTCTAATCGACTCTTGTTATCGTAACGAGGGGCTCCGCACGTATCCGTACGGAGCCCCTTTCTTTTTTATTATTAGAGAATGGGATAGTTATGGCTGCAATTTTCAATAGCCCCAGCAAGTACATCCAGGGTCCGGACGAGCTCGCAAAGCTCGGCTCCTATGTCGAGCCGCTCGGTGCTAAAGCCCTCGTCATCGTGACGCCTTCGGGCAAGAAGCGCGTCGGTGCCAAGATCGAGGGCGGTTTTGCCGAGGCCAAGGCCGAGCTGCTGTTTGAGGACTTTAACGGCGAGTGCTCCAAGGGCGAGGTCGATCGTCTGGTTGCGCTCGCTCGCGACAACGGTTGCGACATCATCGTCGGCGTCGGTGGCGGCAAGATCCTCGACACCGCGAAGGCCGTTGCCTACTACCTGGAGTCCCCGGTCATCATTTGCCCCACCATTGCTTCGACCGATGCTCCGTGCTCGGCACTTTCGGTGCTCTACACCGACGACGGCCAGTTTGATAAATACCTCTTCCTTAAGGCAAACCCCAATATTGTCCTGATGGATACGACGGTTATCGCGGCGAGCCCGGTGCGCCTGACGGTTTCCGGCATGGGCGATGCGCTCGCAACCTACTTTGAGGCCCAGGCGACGCATGATGCCGACGGCGGCACTTGCGCCGGCGGCAAGGGCGGCATGGCCGGCCTGGCGCTCGCCAAGCTCTGCTACGAGACGCTTATGGCCGATGGCGTCAAGGCCAAGGTCGCGCTGGAGAAGGGTGCGCTGACGCCTGCCGTCGAGCACATCATCGAGGCCAACACGCTGCTCTCCGGTATTGGCTTTGAGAGCTCGGGCCTTGCTGCTGCTCATGCCATCCACAATGGCCTGACGATGCTGCCCGAGTGCCACGGCATGTATCACGGCGAGAAGGTCGCCTTTGGCACCATCGTCCAGCTGGTACTCGAGGATGCTCCGACTGAGAAGCTTGAGGAAGTCTTGGGCTTCTGCATTGAGCTGGGCCTGCCGGTCACGATGAAGGAACTTGGCGTTGCCGAGCTTACGCGCGAGCAGGCCATGATTGTTGCCGAGGCCGCCTGCGCGCCCGATGACACCATGTGCAACATGCCGTTTGAGGTGACGCCCGAGATGGTTGCAAACGCCATCCTGGGTGCCGACGCGCTGGGCCACTACTATCTCATGGATGAGTAAATCAAGCTAAGGAAGGGGCAAAGCCGACAGATGGCCTTGCCCCTTTTTGCTATGGTGCAAAGGGGTAAGGTTACTTTGCACCAATCGTTGTTTGATGAAGGGCGGATTCTCGTATGGCGCTTCCTATGGTTTACGGCGGTCCCGGCCGGTATGTTCAGGGGCCGGGCGAACTGTCGCGTCAAGGCAGGTATTTGTCATGGTTGGGCTGCGCTGCCTATGTCTTGTTTGACCAGGGCACCGAGGATCGGCTGTGCAAGCAGATCGTCGATGGATTTCTGGACGAAGATCTAAGCGAGCCGTTCTTTAAGATTTATGACGGTCCGTGTACGGAAGAGGCCGTTGCCGAAATGGCTAAGGAAGCCCAGGCCGAGTATTGCGACATGGTGGTGGGTATTGGCGGCGGCAAGATGCTCGATATCGCCAAGGCCGTTGCGTTTTATGCCGAGTTGCCGTTGTGCGTATGCCCCACGGCGGCATCGATGGACGGTCCGTGCAGCGAGATTTCCGATGCCGATTTGCAGGGTGTTGCAGATGCGGTCTTTAGAAACGAGCGTAATATGGCCAACGAGCAGGCCAAGGTGACCAAACAAAAGCTCGTGCAGCTCATATGCGAGGCATAGTTTGGCGCTTGATTGACCTTGTGCAATCGAGGCGGCGATAGGCATAGGCTATTGCCGCAAAGATGCGCCGCGTGTAATTTGCCCGAGGCGTGGGCCGATAGCGTATCATTATCACTTGCTTGTTTGCACTGCTCAGGGAGGGGCCGCGCATGGCGCAGGAACACGATCTGTTTGATGACATTATCGAGATCAGCAAGGGTTTCGACTTTCTTAAAAACCCGCTTGGCGGTGTGACCGATGCACTCGATCCGTCGGCGCCGCAGTGGAATCCTGCCGACTACAAGGAGCGTCCGCGCGGCAACACCATTCCGTGCTTGACCTGCAAAAACGAGAAGAGCGGTTGCACCGCGTGTATGGACGTGTGCCCGGTCAACGCTATCGAGATCGAGGAAGACGCCATCGAGATCCTCGACTCCTGTCGCAAGTGCGGCCTGTGCGCCGCCGCTTGTCCGACCGAGGCGATCATCTCGCCGCGCCTGGCGCCCAAAAATCTGTATGACGATATCGTCTCTGCTGCTACGAGCCACGAGACCGCCTACGTCACCTGCACGCGCGCCCTTAAGCGCATGCCGCGCGAAAACGAGGTCGTCGTCGCCTGTGTGGGCGATATTACGGCCGAGACCTGGTTCTCGGTGCTGGCCGACTATCCCAACGTGAGCGTGTACCTGCCGTTGGGCGTGTGCGATAAATGCCGCAACACCGGTGGCGAGGATATTCTGGGCGAGGCCATCGCCACTGCCGAGGAGTGGGCCGGTACGGGCATGGGCCTGGAGGTCGACCCCAAGAGCCTCAAGTGCCATAAGCTTCGCGAGTACGAGCGCAAAGAGTACATGGAAAAGATCGCCCGTACAACGGGCCTGACGGTGACCAAGCTCAATCCGGCGACGGCGGCGCTGGCCTCGGTGACGCAGAAGTTGAAGGCCCACCGTCACCAGATTACGCAGCTGGAGCGCACGCTCAACACCATGTGCGGCACCACGACGAGCAAGCGTCGCCGTACGCTTACGCACGGGCGCCAGCTGGTACTCTCGACGCTGCAAAACCATCCCGAGCTTGCCCAGAACATGCAGGTGAGCACGCCGGAGTGCGATTTTGACAAGTGCACGTCGTGTGGCGAGTGTGTCAACGTGTGCCCCACGTTTGCCTGCGATTTGGTGGGAAGCGGTCGCTTTGCACTGGAGTCCACGTATTGCCTAGGTTGCGGGGCCTGCGTCAAGGTGTGTCCCGAGCATGCGCTTAAGTTGGTTGAGCATGATGCATCCAACCTGGTCGTCGTCGATCCCGAGGCCGAGGAAAAGGCCGCTCAGAAGGCCAAGGCCCACGAGGAGGCCGAGAAGGTCAAGGCCGAGGCAAAGGCCAAGCTCGACAAGATGCTCGACCAGGTGGAGAAGCTCGCGGACTAGCTAAAAGAGCGTAAATGATGGCCGGTGGGACAGGTACTGCCCCGCCGGCCAAAAAAGTTGCGGTGGAATAGTTCCTGTTTTGCCCTTAAGCTGGCCATTCTAGGAGCTATTCCACCGCAACTAATAAATGGTTAGTTCATACTGCTCTGGTGGGTCCCGCTGCCGTTATTGCGGCGGGTAACCGTCTCATGGAGTAAAAAGAACCCGGGAACCTGTTTGGTCTCGGTGTATTCCATAAGGATGCCGTCGGCGTTGTAGGTCTGTCCACGCACAACGGCCAGCGCGTTAAAGTCATCGAGATCGAGCACGCGCGCATCCTCGGGCGTGGGGTGCTCGATCGTCACATCGCGTTTGCCCGTGGCAATCTTAATGCCAAGGTCTTCTTCGAGGTAACGATAGATCGAATCGTTGACAATCTCGGCTGTCAGTCCCGGTACCTGTGAGCTTAGGTAATAGGAGTCGTCCGAGCACACGGCTTGTCCGTCTGCATAACGGATGCGTTTGGCACGCGTGAGCTCGCAGCCTTCGGGAAACCCGGTAATCTTGGAGAGCGCCTTGCTGCAGACGAGGAGCTCAAAGACGGTGGTGACTGTCTTGAGCTCAAAGCCTCGGCTGGCTGCGACTTCCTTAAAGGTCTCGAGTCCGCCGCCGCCACGACTCGTCTCGTCACTGATGTTGCGAATGACGAGCATACCCTTGCCTTGCTGGGGGAGTACGTAGCCATCTGCCGCAAGCATCGAGATGGCGCGACGGACCGTCATGCGCGAACAGTCAAACAGCTGCGTGAGCTCAGTCTCCGAAGGCAGATAGCTCTGATAGGCGTATGTGCCGTCGTCAATCGACTGCTTCACGTTGTCATAAATAGTTTGGAAGATGGCTCGCGCCATGACGGTCTCCTAGAGCTGGGTGCGCGAACGACGGATGAGGGCCGTCCGCGCAGGTGTCAATCGATTTACTTGCTGGGGTCGATTATATATTTACCCATGGCACGCAGAGCTGGGTCTGACAGGATGGCGCCGAGTTCGTCGAGGGAAGCCACCTTGGCGACCATCGAGGATACGTCGAGCCTGCCAGAGTCGATGAGCTCGAGCGCGCGACGCTGCGTATAAGGGTTGATGTAGGACGAGGTGAGCACAAGCTCCTTCTGGAAGACCTCGAAGGGCTTGACGGTGATTGTCTCATCGGGCTTGGTGAGGCCGAACATCATGACCGTAGCCTTGTGGCCGGCGATCTGGATGGCCTGCTCGATGGTGACGGGCTTGCCAACACACTCGATAACGACATCGACGTTGCCGACGCCCTCCTGCTTCAGGCGGGCCGGGACGTCCTCGTGGATGGAATCAATTGCCAGATCGGCGCCGAGTTTGAGCGCAACCTCGCGCTTGCCCTCGACGGGCTCGAGCAAGACGACCTTGGTGGCGCCGGCGTTTTTGGCAAGCTGCATCATGAGCAGACCGATCATGCCACCGCCGATAACGACAACTGTGCTGCCGGGCTTGATGTTGCACATATCGATGCCGTGCAGGCAGCAGGCGACGGGCTCGGTCATGGCGCCCTGCTCGAAGCTGGTGTGATCGCCCAACTTGTAGACTTGCTGCATATCGACGGAGCAGTACTCGGCAAAGCCGCCGTTAACGGTGGTGCCGTAACCGGTCATATGCTCGCAGTAGTGGTTGATTCCGTCGCGGCAGGGTTCGCAGCAGCCGCAGGGATGGTTTGGGTCGATGCACACGCGATCGCCCGGTTTAAAGCCAGCGACGTCGCTGCCCACGGCCTCGACAACGCCCGCAAACTCATGACCAAGGATCGTGGGCGGGGTAACGTCGGCTGCACCCTTGTCGCCTTCATAGATATGAACGTCGGTACCGCAGACACCGCAAGCCTTGACGTTGATCAGAACGTCGCGCCTGCCCACGGCTGGCTTTGCCGATTCCTCGACTCTGAGGTCGTGCTTTCCATAGAAGACCGCGCTTTTCATGGTGACTCCTTAACGTGGCGGTGAATGTTGTATCGAAGTATAGGTATGTAAACATCCTTATACAAGCATATCTAGACAAGTTGATAAATTTTTTGGTTTTAAAGAATTACGACAAACAGGCAATAACAGGTAAATTATTTGAAATAAACCGTTCACCGTCAATTATCGACCGCTGACCGAACATAGAAACCGTATTAACTTGTCTAGATAAGTGATATGACAAAAAAGAAGTGCAAGAAGTCGGGGACACGGGCCCACCCGTCCTATTGCACGAGGTACACGCAAACGGCGCGTCTGCGGTCTCGAGTGAAGCCAAAACCGCAGCCGCTCCGAATGAAGAGAGGGGGATTCCCCGTCATGATGCAAAAGATACAACGTTTCGGCGGTGCAATGTACACGCCTGCAATTCTTTTCGCATTTTCCGGAATCGTCGTCGGCCTGGGTACGTTGTTTACCACCGAGGCGATCTTTGGCGAGATGGCCACTGCGGGCCATCTTTGGTTTGATTGCTGGAATGTGCTGCTCCAGGGTGGTTGGACGCTCTTTAACCAGATGCCGTTGCTGTTTTGCGTAGCGTTGCCAATCTCGCTCGCGAACAAGCAGAACGCTCGCTGCTGCATGGAGGCTTTGGCCATCTACCTTACCTTCAACTACTTTGTAAGCACAATCTTGGGGCAGTGGGGCCCTGTCTTTGGGGTCGACTACTCTGTCGAGGCGGGCAGCGGTACTGGTCTTGCCACTATCGCAAGCATCAAAACGCTTGATATGGGCATCATGGGCGCGCTTATCATTTCTGGTATCGCCACGATGCTTCACAACAAGTACTTCGACACCGAACTTCCTGAGTGGTTGGGCGTGTTCTCGGGCTCCGTGTTCATCTATATGATCGGTTTCTTCGTTATGGTTCCGGTCGCTCTTATCGCCTGCCTGGTGTGGCCGCATGTCCAGGCTGCTATCTCCGCCTTCCAGGGATTCATCCTTTCCGCCGGTACGTTCGGCGTGGGTGTCTTTGCTTTCTTCGAGCGCGTGCTGATCCCTACAGGCCTGCACCACTTTATCTATACGCCGTTCTATTACGACAACGCGGCGGTCAACGGCGGCATCTTTGCTGCTTGGGCCAACATCCTGCCCCAACTGGCTGCCGATCCGAGCATTGCTCTTAAGGATGCCGCACCCTGGGCTGCCTATACCTGCCCTGGTTGGACTAAGGTCTTCGGCTCGCTTGGCGTCGCCATTGCGTTTTATATGACCGCAAAACCCGAGCGCAAGCAGCGCGTCAAGGCTCTGCTGATCCCGGTCACCCTTACCGCTATGCTTTGCGGTATCACCGAGCCGCTTGACTTCACCTTCCTGTTCATCGCGCCCGGCCTGTTCGTCGTCCACTGCGTGCTCGGAGCGCTCGGCTGCATGGCTCAAAACCTCCTTGGTGTCGTGGGCATCTTCGACGGCGGCATCATCTCGATGCTCTCGTGGGACTGGCTGCCCCTTTGGGCCGCACACGGTCTGCAGTACGCCATCTCCATCCTTGTCGGTCTGTGCTTTACCGCTCTTTGGGTCGTGGTCTTCCGTTTCTTGATCATCAAGTTCGACTTTAAGACCCCCGGTCGCGAGGATGACGATGTTGAGGTCGAGCTCAAGTCCAAGGCCGACTACAAGCAAAAGCAGAGCGGTGCTGCTGCTAGCAAATCGGTCGCCCAGAGTAAGGATGACGAGCGCTTGGTGCTTGCCGAGAACATCCTCGATCTACTCGGTGGCACGGACAACGTCATCGATGTAACTAACTGCGCTACCCGTCTGCGCGTTAACGTCAAGGACAAAGGCGCCGTTGCACCCGAGGCTTCCTTCAAGGCAATCGGTACGCATGGCTTGGTGGTCCAAGGCCAGTCAATCCAGGTCATCATCGGCCTTACCGTCCCGCAGGTTCGCGAGAAGTTCGAGAGTCTTCTGTAAACCATCGTCCATCGAAACAATCGGCCTTGCAGAGCCGGTATGCACCGCAAGGCCGATTCTAGAGATAAAAACTCCACTTCTAGGTAACAATTCCAAACCGTGCAGGCCGCGTACGGGGATGGATTGAGCAAGCGGCCAGAATGAGGAGGACATCATGTCCAAGAAAAACTATGCCGTGACCATTGCCGGCGGTGGCTCTACCTTCACCCCGGGCATCGCTCTGATGCTGCTTGAGGAGCGCGACCGCTTCCCGGTCAACAAGGTGACCTTCTACGACAACAACGCCGAGCGCCAGGAGACCGTGGCCAAGGCCTGCGAGATCTACTTCCACGAGAACGCCCCCGAGGTTGAGTTTAGCTACACCACCGACCCCGAGACCGCATTCACCGGGACCGACTTCGTCCTTGCTCACATCCGCGTCGGCCTGTACGCCATGCGTGAGCTCGACGAGAAGATTCCTCTCAAGTACGGCTGCGTTGGCCAAGAGACCTGCGGTGCCGGCGGTATCGCCTACGGCATGCGCTCCATCGGCGGCGTTATCGAGATCCTCGACTACATGGAGAAGTACAGCCCCAACGCCTGGATGCTCAACTACTCCAACCCTGCGGCCATCGTCGCCGAGGCTTGCCGCGTGCTGCGCCCCAACAGCCGCATCATCAACATCTGCGACATGCCGATCGACCTCATGGATAAGATGAGCCGTATGTGCGGCATCAAGGATCGTCGCGAGCTGCAGTATAGCTACTACGGCCTCAACCACTTTGGTTGGTGGAGCAAGATCTACGACAAGGACGGCAACGACCTCATGCCGCAGATTAAGGAGCACATGGCTAAGAACGGCTACCTGGACGGCATCGAGCACGAGGCCGGCAAGGAGCAGCATGTCGAGGAGAGCTGGATTCACACCTTCGGCAAGGCCAAGGATGTCTATGCTGTCGATCCCGAGACGATTCCCAATACCTACCTCAAGTATTACCTGTACCCGGACTATGTCGTCGAGACGTCTGACCCCAACTACACTCGCGCCAATGAGGTTATGGACGGCCGTGAGAAGAAGGTCTTTGGCGCTTGCCGCGACATCATCGCCAAGGGTACTGCCAAGGACGGCGGCTTTGAGCCGGATGTGCATGCCAACTACATCGTCGACCTTGCCTGCGCACTGGCCGAGAATACGCTCGAGCGCTTCCTGCTGATTGTCCCCAACGATGGCGCTGTGCCCAACTTCGACCCGACGGCCATGGTCGAGGTGCCTTGCATCGTCGGTTCCAACGGCTTTGAGAAGATCTGCCAGGGCCCGATCCCGCAGTTCCAGAAGGGCCTCATGGAGCAGCAGGTTTCCGTCGAGAAGCTCGTTGTCCAGGCTTGGGTCGAGGGCAGCTACCAGAAGCTCTGGCAGGCACTCACGCTCTCCAAGACCATTCCTTCGGCAAGCGTTGCCAAGCAGATCCTGGACGAGCTCATCGAGGCCAACAAGGATTTCTGGCCCGAGCTTAAGTAAGGACTACTGTCTCGAACCCTCACGCATCTCTGCTTCATTTGCGCCGCCGCGGTGTCCGGATTCGCCCGGATGCTGCGGCGGCGCTATACTTATGAAGTTTGAAGTACCTGTACCAAAAGGAGCTGTCGTGTCCCTTTCCATCGGTATCGTGGGCCTGCCCAACGTGGGCAAGTCGACGCTGTTCACCGCGCTTACCAAAAAGACCGGCCTTGCCGCCAACTACCCGTTTGCCACGATCGACCCCAACGTGGGTATCGTCGATGTGCCCGATAGCCGCCTGCAAAAGCTCGCCGACATCGTCAACCCCGGCCGCATTGTGCCGGCTACGGTCGAGTTTGTCGACATCGCAGGTCTGGTGAAGGGCGCTAACGAGGGCGAGGGTCTGGGCAACCAGTTCTTGGCAAACATCCGCGAGACCGACGCTATCTGCGAGGTCGTGCGCTACTTTAAGGACCCCAACGTCATGCGTGAGGTGGGCCGCACGGGCGAGTTCGTCGATCCCGCCGGCGATGCCGACACCATCATGACCGAGCTCATCCTGGCCGACATGGGCACGCTCGAGAAGCAGCTGCCCAAGCTCGAGAAGGAGGCCAAGCGCGACAAGGAGCTCATGCCCAAGTTTGAGGTCGCCAAGCGCCTGCTTGCCTGGCTCAACGAGGGCAAGCGCGCCGCGTCCATGGAGATGACCGACGAGGAGCGTGCCGCCGCCAAGGGCCTGTTCCTGCTCACCATGAAGCCCATCCTATATGTGGCCAACGTAGACGAGGACATGCTCAACGAGGACCTGGCGCCCATTGATGGCGTCAAGCCGCTGCCGATCTGCGCCAAGATCGAGGCCGAGCTTTCCGAGCTCGATCCCGAGGATGCCGCCGACTACCTGGAGAGCCTGGGCCTGGAGCAGCCCGGTCTGGACGTGCTCGCTCAGGCTGCCTACAAGCTGCTCGGCCTGCAGTCGTTCTTTACGGCTGGCGAGATGGAGGTCAAGGCCTGGACGGTGCGTCAGGGCGCGACCGCCCCGCAGGCCGCCGGTGTCATCCACACCGACTTTGAGCGCGGCTTTATTAAGGCCGAGGTCATTGGCTACGACGACTACATCGAGCTCGGTGGCGAGCAGGGCGCCAAGGCTGCCGGCAAGCTGCGTATTGAGGGCAAGGACTATGTCATGGTCGATGGCGACGTCGTGCACTTCCGCTTTAACGTGTAAGGACGACGCATATGTTTAAATATGGCAAAAAAGCTGGCTACATGGGTATTGCGCTGCTCGTACTTGCGGTGATTCCGCTGGTGGTCGCAGCGTGTGTTATCCCCAACATTGGTCCCGAGGTGGCAACGAAGTTTAATGCCGCCGGCGAGGCGACGCGCTGGGGCAAGAGCTACGAGCTGCTGGCGTTGCCGGTGCTCAATCTGCTGCTGAGCGTGGCGACGTACTTTACGGCGGGACGCCAGGCTAAAAACAATGATGACTCCGCCGCCATGGCGCGCATCGTGTGCGAGCGCTACCTGCGAAACGGCTGCATCACGGGTGTGTTTCTCAACGTAATCAACGTCTACTTTATGTATTCGGCGATTACCGGTATGGGCTTTGGCCTGGGCTTTTAGCTTGCGCCTTTAGGCAACGAGCCTGCAAGCATATTCGATGGCTGCTGCGAGGCCGCCGCTCGATCGTGGTTGAAAGACCATGTCGGCGGCGGCCTCGTTTTCGTATCCGGCGCCGCGGAGGGCGAGCGCGATGCCGGCTTCCAAAAGGAGCGACAGGCCGCGTTGGCTGGTTACGATTACGGCAGCCTGATTGAGCGAGCAGCTGTGCGCTTGGCATTGGATGGCAAGTTCACCTTGCGCCGGGCAAGGGACCAGAACGGCGGCGACGCGACTTGATAGCAATGCAAATGCTGTGCGCTCATCGGGCGAAAGACATTCTGCTTCAACGACGACGAGCTTGGGCGGTGCGCTGTTTGTGCGAAGCGTGGCTCGGTACGTGCGGACCGAAGAACCCGACATAGAAAACTCCTGTGTATTCGGCAAAACGTAAACTATAGTTTACGTTTATGTTCGGCTCCATTTCAAACTCGGCTGCATGGACGAACGTGCGAAACAGATTCTTGGCAGGCGGGTCGAAGAGACACGCAGAGACCTTGGTATCTCCAAGGTTGATTTTTGTGTGGCGACAGGAATCAGCCGACCCTACCTCGACCGAATCGAAGATGGGACGGCAAATTTCACGCTCAAGGTTCTATTTAAGATCGCGCCTGCACTCGGCATGACGGTGTCAGAGCTTCTCGAGGGTATCGAGTAGCCTTTTTTGCTAGATTTGCCGCTTGTTGAACGGGTCCCCCCGACGGCGGCGTGCAAAAACGTGAGTATTCAGCATCCCTCAATAATTTGACGGCAGCCGGGGCCACAAATACGACGCGTAATGTTTTGGATTATCCACAAAATTCAATAATATGATGAATAACAAGCGCGTGGAACGAGTCTTTCGAGTCGAAAGGCAATTTACAGCCAGCGTTTTTAACGTTCCCGGAAGGGGCGGATGCTGAAAACTCCGCTTTTTGCACGTTCCGAGGGGTACCACGTGCCCTACAAGGCCCAAAGAGGCGGATTTTGTTTTAGCTACGCCATCGGGATACGGTCGTGGTTGACTTGGCTGTAAAACAGGCGCTGAATCTCTGCCGCATCACGTGACTGGCCGAGCGCCCACATGGTTTTGGCCACGAGCGTCTCGGTGGTCATGTCGTCGCCGCGCAAAATACCCGGATGATCGGCGTAAGCTCGGCCGACCTCATAAACACCCAGGTCGAGACCCTCTTCGGGGACCTGCGTAGTCATAACGACGGTACGGCCCGAATCGACCCAGCGGAAAATTGCCTCTTGAAACGACTCGCCCGACTCACCAAACTCGGGGATACCGCCAATGCCAAAGGTCTCCAGAATCACGGCATCGTAGCTATCGGCAAGGGCGTCGAGGATGCCCGGGTTTACGCCGGGCGTAAGCTTGAGTACAAATACACGCGGGTCGATGCTGTCGTAGAAACGCACCGGGTTTTCGCCCTGATGGGCGCCGTGAAGCCCGTTGCGCACGATGCGGTCGTTGCGGATATAGGCGATGGGCGGATAGTTGACGCTAATGAACGCGTTAAAGCTCATGGTGCGCTGTTTGCGGGCGCGCGTGCCGGCAATGGCTACGCCGCCAAACACGATCGAGACGTCGTGCGAGTGCTCGTCGAGCGCATAGAGCAGGCTCTGGTACAGGTTGAGCTTGGCGTCGGTAAAGGGATTGCCCATGGGCTTTTGCGAGCCGGTGAGCACGATGGGCTTGGGGCTGTCCTGGATCAGGTAGGAAAGCGCTGCGGCGGTGTAGCTCATGGTGTCGGTGCCGTGCAGAATCACGAAGCCGTCGTGGTCGGCATAGCCCTCGACGATGACGTCGCGGATACGCATCCAGTCACTGGGGCGCATATTGGTGCTGTCGATGTTCATGGGCTGCACGACGTCGAGCTCGCAGAGGCCCGAGATTTCGGGGACGCTCTGGGCGAGCTCCTCACCGGTCAGGGCGGGGGAGAGGCCGTTACCGTCCTCGGTCGATGCGATGGTGCCGCCCGTGGCGATGAGAAGGATGCGCTTCATGCTGGTATTCCTATCGTATTTGCCGCCACAGAGGCGGAGTCGTTCGGCAGTATTGTGGCACAGGGCGTCCAATGTTCAAACGTATTACATCATCTGTAACGTTTGGTAACACTTCAATTGCCGTCAAATAGGGGCCCTGGTCGTGCGTTTGCCGTGCACTGATGGCTGCGAGGGACGAGAAACCCCATATAACGTGTACACTATGAAAGCAATTTTCGTTTATTCGCGCGGGTGGGCACCGGCTCCCCGCCAACAAGAGGGGGAAACCATGGATCAAAAGGCTTCCGCAAAGGTCCTCGTACTCGACTTTGGTGCGCAGTACGGTCAGCTCATTGCCCGTCGCGTCCGCGACCTCAACGTGTATTCCGAGATCGTCCCCTGCGACATCTCGGCCGACGAGATTCGCGAGATGAACGCCTCTGCGCTCATCCTTTCCGGCGGCCCGGCTTCCGTGTATGCCGAGGACGCTCCGTCTATCGATCCCGCCATCTTTGACCTGGGCCTTCCCGTCCTGGGCTTTTGCTACGGCCATCAGATCACGGCCGTGACGCTCGGCGGCAAGGTCGGCCACTCCGAGGTGGGCGAGTACGGCCGCGCCACCATCACGCGCACGGCCGGCGCCAAGCTCTTTAACTCCACGCCCATGGAGCAGACCGTGTGGATGAGCCACCGCGACGCCGTTTCCGAGGTGCCCGAGGGCTTTACCGTTACCGCCAGCACCGACGTGTGCCCAGTTGCCGCCATGGAGTGCCCCGAGCGCAAGATCTTTACCACGCAGTTCCACCCCGAGGTCAAGCATTCCGAGTACGGTCAGCAGCTGCTGAGCAACTTCCTGTTTGAGATCTGTGGCCTGGAGCCCAACTGGAGCATGGACAACCTGGTCGAGACCATGACGGCCGAGTTCCGCGAGAAGGTCGGCGACGACCGCGTGATTCTGGCCCTGTCCGGTGGCGTCGACTCCTCCGTCGTGGCCGCGCTGGGCGCCCGCGCCGTGGGCAAGCAGATGACCTGCGTGTTCATCAACCACGGCCTGCTGCGCAAGGGCGAGCCCGAGCAGGTGGAGGAGGTCTTCACCAAGCAGTTCGATGTCGACTTTATTCACGTTCACGCCGAGGACCGCTATGCCGAGCTTCTGGCCGGCGTGACTGAGCCCGAGGAGAAGCGCCGCATCATCGGTACGCAGTTCTGGAAAGAGTTCTTCGCCGTGGCGCAGCAGCTCGAGACCGATGGCAAGCCGGTCAAGTACCTGGCCCAGGGCACCATCTACCCCGACATCATCGAGTCCGGCGCTCGCAAGACGGGCGGCAAGACGGCCACCATCAAGAGCCATCACAACCTGATCCCGTTCCCCGAGGGCGTGCACTTCGACCTCATTGAGCCGCTCGACCACTTCTTTAAGGACGAGGTCCGCGCGCTTGGTCTGGCGCTGGGCCTGCCGGGTCACATCGTGTTCCGTCAGCCCTTCCCGGGCCCGGGTCTTGCCATCCGCATCATCGGCGCGGTCGACAAGGAGAAGCTCGAGATCCTCAAGAACGCCGACGCCATCGTGCGCGAGGAGCTCGACGCCTACAACCAGCGTCTGTTTGAGCAGACCGGCGAGCGCAACTCCGAGCACAGCTGCTGGCAGTATTTCGCGGTCCTGCCCGACATCAAGTCCGTCGGCGTTATGGGCGACGAGCGCACCTATCAGCGCCCGATCATCCTGCGTGCCGTCGAGTCCAGCGATGCCATGACCGCCGACTGGGCTAAGCTGCCCTATGACGTTCTGGCCCGCATCTCCGGCCGCATCGTTGCCGAGGTTCCCGGCGCCAACCGCGTGTGCTACGACATCACGTCCAAGCCGCCCGCGACCATCGAGTGGGAATAGTAAATAGCTCTTTGCGAGGGAGGTCGGATGCGGCCTCCCTCGTTTTTTATTTGCGTGCCATGGATGCTTGTGCATTGTGGTGTATGTGGTACATGCAAACCAGCCACGCAATCTCTCAAGCTGTTTAGCTGGGATTATTGTTTGCTGGTATTTTTTAAAGTGTTTTCAATTACCGAAGTAACGCCATCAATTTATTTCAATTAATGCTGACCGGCAGATCGCGTCCGCCCGCAAGAGGCCGCTCGGACTGGTACTCAAAATGTACTCACGACGTTTTGAGTATCGATTTGCTGGTACTCACAGACGGAAAAAACGACTGTCTACCTCGATATATTCGTTATCCCCAACGATTCGTCAACGAATACTGACTAGTGATTGAGTGATGCATGGCTCAAATTGGCATACGTAATTACGTAATTACGTATTCTGAAGTAAAATGATTTCGGTCAATTAAGGAACGTAGAACAGGTCAATTCGGAGGGGCGATCATGGAGGAAGATCAGGCTGTTCATGCCGAAAGGGAGCTAGATAAGTTCACGCTCTCGATAACCCGCGAGGACAAGCGGGCTCTTAAGTCGTACGCAGCGCGTCAAGACAAGACCGTTGCCAAAGTTCTGCGCGAGTGGATCGACGAGAAGTGCAAGGGGGAGAAGTAATGTCTCAAACAGCGCAGGCCGTCGTTCAAAACCTCGTTGATCGCGCGGTTAAACTGGGCGACCGTCAGCTTGCCGCTGACATTCGCGCCTTTGCGGCGCAGCGCCAGTTTGGGCTTGTATTCGAACACAACCGTCCAGAACGACTTCGCCTTTATGGCAAACCTATCATGAAGGGCGATGTCGTGCAGGTGCTTCCCGAGCGTGGTAAAAAAGAGGACTCTAACTCCCAACTGCTATGGTTGGTAAATACCGTTCGGGGGGGGGTTGCCGATCTAAAGCCATATCAATCGCCCTCATATGACGAAAACGAATGTGAGCCCCGCTCCGTTGCTGTCGACGATGTCGTGCCTGTTGCTGAATATGACCAGCCGATTTATGCTGGCCTCAAAGAGACTGGGCGTGTCGAGCGCGCTGGCGATAAGCCCTATCAAGTAGTCATTAACGGCGAAAACTACCATGCTCTTGAAACCTTGGCCTTTGCCTATGCAGGCAAAGTGGACTGCATATATATTGATCCGCCCTATAACACTGGCGCCCGCGACTGGAAATACAACAACGATTACGTCGACGGCTCTGACGCCTATCGCCACTCCAAGTGGCTTGCCTTCATGGAGCGCCGCCTCAAGCTCGCCAAGCAGCTGCTCAACCCCAACGATTCCGTGCTTATTGTCACGATTGATGAGAAGGAGTATCTGAGGTTGGGGCTGTTGTTGGAGCAGGTATTCCCGGAAGCCCATATTCAAATGGTCAGCATCGTCATTAACCCAAATGGCGTGGCTCGTGACAAAGAGATGTACCGCCTGGAGGAGTACGCGTTCTATGTGTATGTCGGCGATGCGGGTCCCTCGATGCTGGAGGATCCGTTGTTTACCTCAGATATCAATCAGAGAAAAGAAATAGCTGATGATGCTATAAGCCGCTCCAAGCGGGGTGTTCGCTGGGAGTGGCTTATGAGAGGTGGAAGTAATTCGGACAGATTGCATTCTCCGGGATGCTTTTACCCGGTGTATATCGATCCTAAGAAAAAGCGAATAGTTGAAGTTGGCGATTCTCTCCCGATAGACCAGCATCCCTCATCGGAATTCGATAAAGAAGGCCTCTTTACCGCATGGCCCATTGCGCGCGGGACGGGAGCTGAAAAAGTCTGGCAGATGAATCCTGGCAATTTGCGAAAACTCGTTGTTCAGGGTCTAGCTAAAGTCGGGGCATACGACCGCAAGCGAAATCGATATTCGATTCTGTATCTTGGAAAAAAGCAGCGGGAACGTATAGAACGCGGGGAAATTCTGATTGTTGGCAGGGATGACAACAATATCGTTGAACTTGAAGAATCCGAAGAGCAGCAGATATTAAAGGCTCCGAAAACGATTTGGAACAGACAAGCGCACAATGCCGGAGAGTATGGTTCGAGGCTTGTCCGCGCTATGCTTCCGCAGAGGGTTTTTCCTTACCCCAAATCTTTATATGCCGTAGAAGATGCTCTGAAGACTGTCACAAAGGACAAGCGTGACGCCTTAATAGTGGATTTCTTCTCAGGGTCGGGTACCACGGCGCATGCCGTCATGCGCCTGAACCACCAAGACGGCGGGCATAGGTGCTCCATCAGTATTACGAACAACGAGGTCTCCGAGGACGAGACAAAGAAACTCATCAAGCGCGGGCTCCGTCAGGGCGATCCCGATTGGGAGGCACTGGGTATCTGCCGGTACATTACCAAGCCTCGCGTCACGGCGGCCATCACGGGCAAGACGCCCGAGGGTGACCCCATCAAGGGCGACTACAAGTTCACCGACGAGTTCCCCATGGCCGACGGGTTCGAGGAGAATGCGGTCTTCTTCGACCTCACCTACGAGGACCCCGACGCTGTCGAGCTGGGCGTTGCCTTCGAGGAAATCGCACCCTTGCTGTGGCTGCGCGCTGGTTCGCGTGGCAGCATCATCAAGCACGAGCAGCCGGGCTTTG
>CAJMAZ010000048.1:0-16452 GCA_905211535.1 uncultured Collinsella sp.
GAGCACAACCTTGCCAAGGTTGGGGTCGCGGGTTCGAGCCCCGTTGTCCGCTCCAAACGCAACAGCCCGACTACTACGGTAGCCGGGCTTTTTCGTACCCATCGCCTGGGCTCGAACCCGAGAGGGAGCGAGCGTTTTGGGTCGTGGCTGTGGCGTTGTTTGCTGCGAATGTCAGCTTTGGGCGTATCATCGTGGGCATCTCACAAAACCTCGTTGCAAGGGAGGCACGCCCCATGGTTACAGAAAAGTCTTCTTCGCGTTCATGGATGTCCGATGCCGCGATCTATCAGATCTACCCGCGCTCGTTTAAGGATTCGACTGGTTCGGGTCTGGGCGATATCGCGGGCATTACCCAGCAGATGAACTATCTTGAGCGACTGGGTATCGAGGCCATCTGGCTGAGCCCGTTTTACCCATCGCCTCTTGTCGATGGTGGCTATGATGTGGCGGACTACTGCGATGTCGACCCGCGTCTCGGCTCGCTTGACGACTTCGATGACATGATCGCTGCGGCTCACGCGCGCGGCATCAAGGTCATCGTCGACATCGTGCCTAACCATTCATCCAGCCAGCACCCCTGGTTCAAAGCCGCTCTTGCCGCCGGCCCCGGATCGCCCGAGCGCGCCCGTTATATCTTCCGCGATGGTCGCGGCGAGCACGGAGAGCTGCCTCCCACCAATTGGAATGCCAACTTTGGTGGCCCCGCCTGGACGCGTGTTGCGGACGGTCAGTGGTATCTGCACATGTTTACGCCCGAGCAGCCGGACTTTGACTGGTCATGCCCTGAGGTTCACGCGTTCTTTTGCGACGTCCTGGCGTTTTGGAGCGATCGAGGCGTCGATGGCTTTCGCATTGATGTGGCGCACGGTCTTGCCAAGGATCTCGACCGCGATGACCTCGACCGGTGGCATCTCGCCGAGGGCGATGACATGGTTGACGACGGCACCCATCCGCTGTGGGACCGCAACGAGGTCCATGAGATCTATCGCGAGTGGCGCCACGTGTTCGACCGCTATAATCCGCCGCGCAGCGCCGTTGCCGAGGCATGGGTGCTGCCCGAGCGCCAGTATCTCTACGCGCGTCCCAGCGAGCTTGGCCAGACATTCAACTTTGAGTTTGCCAAGGCCACTTGGACCTATGATGACATGCACGCTGCAATCGAGGAGGGCTTGAAGGCAGCTATCGAATCCGATTCTGCCTCGACCTGGGTACTCTCCAACCACGACGTGCCGCGCGTGGCGACGCGCTATGCCCTGCCGCAGATCAAGGCGACGCGCTACCACCAGATTGCGCTCGACTGGCTCTTACGCGACGGGTCGTCTTATGACGAGGACCGTGAACTCGGCGAGCGCCGCGCGCGGGCGGCCCTTTTGCTCGAGCTGGCGCTTCCGGGCTCGGCATACGTGTATCAGGGTGAGGAGCTCGGCCTTTTTGAGGTGGCCGATATCCCGTGGGCCGCACTCGAAGATCCTACTGCGACCAATACGCACGGACCGAAGCGCGAGAAGGGGCGCGACGGCTGCCGCGTGCCCCTGCCGTGGGTGGCAGCGGACGATCCCACGCGGGGCGGATCGTTTGGGTTTTCACCGGCGGACGCCGATGCGGCGCCCCATCTGCCGCAGCCTGCATGGTTTTCCGATTACGCTGCCGATAGGGAAGAAGCGGACCCGACATCGATGCTTGCGCTCTATCGTGACGCCCTCTGGCTGCGGCGCAAGCTGCGCGGGTGCGCCAACGATCTTGCGTGGCTCGATCTTGACGGGCGCACCGGCCTTGCGGATGGTGCCGAGGGCGCTGAGGGCGGCGTCATCGCCTATCGCCGCGACAACGGCTGGGCGTGTGTGACGAACTTCGGTGCAGCACCCGTGGAGCTGCCGGTGGGCAAGGTCCTGCTCACCTCATCACCGCTTGCAGACGGCAGACTTGCGCAGGACAGCTCTGTCTGGATCATGCTCGGTGAGATGTAGAGGCCTCTTGCGGCGAGTTTGCGTTTGCCTGCGCCTTCCGTGGTGTCTGATGCCTTCATGAGGCTCGCGAGGGCGTCGCAAAACTTTTCAAAAAAAGTTCTTGCATAGGATGCGGGCATCACGTAAGATTAATCCTCGTAAGCGGACATGGCTCAGTTGGTAGAGCACAACCTTGCCAAGGTTGGGGTCGCGGGTTCGAGCCCCGTTGTCCGCTCCATTTGGGCGTTTAGCTCAGGGGGAGAGCGCTTCCCTGACACGGAAGAGGTCAGAAGTTCAAATCTTCTAACGCCCACCAAATGTTCGCAGCTCAGAGGCTATGTCCTCTGGGCTGTTTTGTTTTGCCACCAAGCACGCCGCCAAATAAGCCGCCAAATATTGATCCAAGGTCTGTACGCGATGGTCTTCGCATCCCGTAGAGGTGCCGGCAGATTGCATACGTCCTGGCCGATCGTGACCGCAACATGTTGGTCAAGCATAATCTTTTGGATTCTTTTGGCATGAGCGGCTTGGTTTTGGTAGGATTTGTCAGCGGCTTGACTAAGGGGGTTTTATAACTGCCATGCAGGTAGCCGTGTTGGTAACGTTTTACCGACTTGCCAAGAACCCCTCATTTTTAATGCGTCTGCAAAATGACTAATTGCTTTGACCTGCTGAAACACTATATGTTGTGTTTGATCTAAAAAAGAATACAGGATATAGATGCCTCTTTGTCGTATGATAGATGGCGGACAGAGAACGAAGACCTTAACTGCCTCTTTTGAACGTGTCTTTGAGCCGCTTGATTGGCTCTAGGGAATGTCCGCATGGAGGCTTATGGTTTATCGAGAACACAGATTGCGCGACGGCGCCGCAAGACAGGGGCAAGCCCTGCCGGGCATCGTTTGGCTCTGAAGCGCGATGAGGCTACGAAGCGAAAGAGGCAAGAGGATGAAGATCATCAAGCGCAGCGGCACCGAGGTTGTCTTTGACATCGATAAGATCGTCAATGCCATCCGCGCCGCAAACTTGGAGGTCGAGGAGAGCTCTCGTCTTACCGACCGCCAGGTGGTTTACGCGGCACAAAACGTCGCCGAGGCATGCGAGAACGCGGGCCACACCGTGTCGGTCGAGGAGATTCAGGATCTGGTCGAGGACGAGATCATGCGTCTCGACTGCTACGAGGTTGCCCGCCATTACATCATCTATCGCTATGTTCAGAGCCTGAAGCGCCAGAAGAACACGACCGACGACAAGATTCTGTCGCTCATCGAGTGCAACAACGAAGAGGTTAAGCAGGAGAACTCCAACAAGAACCCGACCGTCAATTCCGTTCAGCGTGACTACATGGCCGGCGAGATTTCCAAGGACCTGACTCAGCGTGTGCTGCTGCCCCAGGAGATCGTGGATGCTCACAATGAGGGCCTGATCCACTTCCATGATTCGGACTACTTTGCCCAGCACATGCATAACTGCGACCTGGTGAACCTGGAGGATATGCTCCAGAACGGTACTGTTATCTCGGGTACGCTGATTGAGAAGCCGCACAGCTTCTCGACGGCTTGCAACATCGCGACGCAGATCATCGCCCAGGTTGCTTCCTCCCAGTACGGTGGCCAGTCGATTTCGCTGACCCATCTTGCCCCGTTCGTCGAGGTGAGCCGTCAGAAGATTCGCGGCGAGGTCGCCCGCGAGCTCGAGGAGCTCGGCGTTTCCGCATCTCCCGAAAAGGTCCGCGAGGTTGTTGAGGACCGCCTGCGTGACGAGATCCGTCGCGGCGTCCAGACGATCCAGTATCAGGTCGTGACCCTTATGACCACCAACGGCCAGGCGCCGTTCGTGACGGTCTTCATGTATCTCAACGAGGCTCGCTCAGCGCAGGAGAAGCACGACCTTGCCATGATCGTGGAGGAGACGCTCCGTCAGCGCTATGAGGGCGTTAAGAACGAGGCCGGCGTGTGGATCACTCCGGCATTCCCCAAGCTTATCTATGTACTCGAGGACGATAACGTTCACGAGAATTCCCCGTACTTCTACCTGACCCAGCTGGCTGCCAAGTGTACCGCCAAGCGCATGGTGCCCGACTACATCTCCGAGAAGAAGATGCGCGAGCTCAAGCTGTCTAAGGGCGAGACCGCTGGCAACGGCGATTGCTACACCTGCATGGGTTGCCGCAGCTTCTTGACACCCGACCGCTCGGGCAACGGCTTTAACAATGTCGCCAACGCGCTGAACTATGACCCGAACAAGCCCAAGTACTACGGTCGCTTTAACCAGGGCGTTGTGACCATCAACCTGCCCGATGTCGCGCTGAGCTCGCATCAGGACATGGACAAGTTCTGGAAAATCTTCGACGAGCGCCTCGAGCTGTGCCACCGCGCCCTGCTGTGCCGTCATGAGCGTCTGATGGGTACGCTTTCGGATGCCGCACCGATTCTTTGGCAGTACGGTGCCCTCGCCCGCCTGAAGAAGGGCGAGACGATCGACAAGCTGCTCGTGGGCGGCTATTCCACCATCAGCCTGGGGTATGCCGGCCTGTATGAGTGCGTCAAGTACATGACGGGCCACAGCCACACCGAGAAGGAGGGCACGCCCTTTGCCATGGCCGTCATGCAGCGTATGAACGATAAGTGCGCCGAGTGGAAGGCCGAAAGCGATATTGACTTCTCACTGTACGGTACCCCGCTTGAGTCGACGACTTACAAGTTCGCCAAGTGCCTGCAGCGTCGTTTTGGCATCATCCCGGGCGTGACGGACAAGGGCTACATCACCAACAGCTACCACGTCCACGTGTCCGAGGAGATTGACGCATTCGACAAGCTCAAGTTCGAGGGCATGTTCCAGCAGCTTTCGCCGGGCGGTGCCATTTCCTACGTCGAGGTTCCCAACATGCAGGACAACCTCAAGGCTGTCATCCGCGTGATGCAGTACATCTACGACAACATCATGTACGCCGAGCTCAACACCAAGAGCGATTATTGCCAGGTGTGCGGCTACGATGGCGAGATCAAGATTGTCGAGGACGATGGCAAGCTGGTGTGGGAGTGCCCCAACTGCGGCAATCGTGACCAGGAGAAGATGAATGTCGCCCGTCGCACGTGCGGCTACATCGGTACCCAGTTCTGGAACCAGGGTCGAACCGAGGAGATCCGCGACCGCGTGCTGCATCTCTAATAACCATCCCAGACTGCCCCGTAGCGAGGCCCCGGACCTTTACTCGCTATTTCGGACAGTCCTGGCTCACGACGGAGGCGCCACTGGCGCCTCCTGTTCGTGCGGAACTTATATCGAGCAAAGGTCCGGGGCCTCGCTACGGGGCGGCCAAGTTGACGTAGCTGAGATGCAGCGCGCAGTCTGCTCACTCCTCGAAGTTCTTAGCGGAAATGAGTTGACTCGCAACAATGCTTTGCTTGCGAAGTCGGTTGAGCTGCAGCAAAGTATTTATTGGACCTCGAACCCTATGCTCGATGTTCGCTTCGTTCATTGAGTTACCCTTTGCATGAGGCCGGGACATATCGTCCCGCCCGCAGTTTCGCAGGCCGAAGGCCGAGAATGTTTGAGGACGGGATGATATGTCCCGGCCTCCCGGGAGAGTTACCTATGAACTACGCGAACATTAAGTATTTCGACATTGCTGATGGGGAAGGCGTTCGTACTTCTCTGTTTGTGAGCGGGTGCCGTCGTGGGTGCAAGAACTGCTTTAACTCTGTTGCGTGGGACTTTGCTGCGGGCGAGCCCTTTGATCGCGCCGTCGAGGACAAGATTATAGAGAGCCTCGATCATCCCTTTATCGATGGCCTGACGATTTTGGGCGGCGAGCCTATGGAACCTGAGAATCAGGCGGGACTCGTTGAGTTCGTCGAGCGTGTTCGTGAGGCTTATCCCGTGGAGTCGGGGAAGACCATTTGGTGCTTTACCGGTGACGTGCTCGAGGAGCTTATGCCGGGCGGTCGTCATCATACCGAGGTGACGG
Source organism: uncultured Collinsella sp. (assembly GCA_905211535.1). Taxonomy (GTDB): domain Bacteria; phylum Actinomycetota; class Coriobacteriia; order Coriobacteriales; family Coriobacteriaceae; genus Collinsella. The sequence goes on from CAJMAZ010000048.1 coordinate 5,917, forward strand.
ATCGCATTCTTGCCTGCCTTGACATGTTGGTGGACGGTCCGTTTGTTCAAGATCTGTACGATATCTCGTTGCGTTTTAGGGGCTCGAGCAATCAGCGCGTGATCGATATGAATGCCACGCGTGCCCGTGCCGAGCGTGAGGGCGTTACGCTTTGTGATGCGGTTGAACTTTGGCGTGATGATCCGGTCTATTCGACCCATACTATGTAGCTTGTGGTCGATGCCGGAGGGCGTGGTACCATAGCGCGAACGTGAAATCGGAAAAGTGAGGCCCAGATGGTCGATCAGGAAAAAGTCGAGGCCGCCATTAAGCTGTTGCTTGAGGGCATAGGCGAGGACCCAACTCGTGAGGGCCTGCTGGAGACCCCGGCGCGCGTTGCCCGTATGTATGGTGAGATCGCCGGCGGCATGGACCAGAGTGCCGAGGAACACCTGTCCAAAACCTTTGCCGTCGCTTCGAACGATTTGGTTATCGAGCGCGACATTACGTTCTACTCGCTGTGCGAACATCATCTGCTGCCGTTTTATGGCAAGGCCGCCATTGGTTATATCCCTAACGGTCGGGTGGCTGGGCTTTCCAAGCTCGCCCGCACGGTTGAGGTTTATGCCCGCCGTCTTCAGCTGCAGGAGCAGCTGTGCGCACAGGTTGCCGATGCCCTCATGGATTATCTCGCTCCCCAGGGAGCGATTGTGTTGATGGAGGCCGAGCATATGTGCATGACGATGCGTGGCGTGCAAAAGCCCGGCACCAAGACCGTGACGCTTGCTCGCCGCGGCGTCTTTGAGACCGATCCCGCGCTCGAGGAGCGTTTCTTTAGGATGCTGGGCCGCTAACCATGAGAGTCGTCAACGACTTTACATCGAAGACCGATGAGGGGACGTCGCGTCGCGGCTTTATGGCTTCGGGCCTGGCCCCCTTTGGTGCCATGCCTCGCATTGATTACATTTGTGCCAACGGGCTGTTCCGGCGGCACCTGGGCAACATCGTACAGTTGGAATCGGGGCGCATCTTCTGCCGCCACGGTATTGACCATCTGCTCGATGTCGCTCGCATTATGTGGATCAAGAATCTCGAGGAGCAGCTCGAATTTGACCGCGAGGTCATCTACGCCACGGCACTTCTTCACGATATCGGCAAAGATGAACAGTATGAATCGGGTATATCCCATGATGTTGCAAGCGAACGCGTCGCTGATGCGATTCTCGGCGGCATGCCCGATGACGTGGCGTTTGAGCCGGCCGATGCCGCAGCCATTAAGACGGCCATTCTGGGCCATCGAAAGCTGCGCGTGAACAGCCAACCGCTTGAGCGTCTGCTCTTTGCAGCCGACAAAGCGTCGCGTGCCTGCTTTGCATGCCCCGCGCGCAACGCTTGCAACTGGAGCGATGATAAAAAGAACCTGTCGATTCGCGTGTAGTTAGTTTGCGCGGTCGGGGTTCTAAACGAAGGAGACGATCGCGTTGAGTAACAAGAAGCTGCCCGAGAATGCAACCAAGACTGAAGGTGCTGAGCTCGCCCGCCGTGGAAGGGGCGAAATATCCACCGCAACGGCGGTGCCTCACGTGAGCTATGACGATCTGCGCCATGCCGATCGCATTGTCATTGATGGCCTTGAGGTTTTTGCCAACCATGGCGTGTATCCCGAGGAGAATGCGCTGGGTCAGAAGTTCATCGTTTCTCTGGTGCTCTATGCCGACCTGCGCACGGCGGGGGAGCACGATAACCTGGATGCCTCGATTGACTACGGCTCGGTGTGCCACGATGTCGATGGCTATCTGCGCGAGCATACGTTTAAGCTCATCGAGGCTGCAGCCGAGGGTGTGGCCCAGATGCTGCTACGTCGTTACCCCCTGCTGCTTGGTGTGCGCATAAAGCTCGATAAGCCGTGGGCTCCTGTTGGCCTGCCCCTGGCAAGCTGCGGCGTCGAGATCGAGCGCGTGCGCTAGTCGACGCTAGAGCTTGTTGAGGGGTGGCTGCTTGAGCCGCTGCGACAGAGCTTTATTGTTGGGACAGTACGTGTCGAGCAGGGCGTGGAATCGCTGATTGTGGCTTGGCTCGAGCAAGTGGACGAGCTCGTGGGCGACAACCATGTCGAGGCATTCGATGGGATAGGCGGCAAGTTCGCGTGCGATGCGAATGGCGCCGGTCTTGGGCGTGCATGATCCCCAGCGCGTTTTCATGCTGCGCACGGAGACGCGGGCCACGGTGACGCCCATTGCGATTTCGTACGCGTGCACCATATCGTACAGCGCCGTGGTGACCTCGGTTGCATAGAGCTGGTCGATACGGGCTTGGAGCTCATCGGACGTTAGGCCGTCGAGGATTGCGTGCCGCTTGGCCTGTGGGCCTTCGTCCGATTCATCGGTACCTATAAAACTTGCGAAGGTGGCCTGTTTGGGTCGCGGTGCGGGTGATGCAAAGTTGTGATCGAGTGCATCCTGTACCGTGATGGGCTTGCCCCAAAGTGCAATGATGGACGAGGGGCTGAGTGGCTCTCGTGCCGTCGCCTGACGCTGCTCGCGCTGGGCAAGTCGGCTGATAATCCAGGCGCTGTTGCGCTTCACAAACGCTTCGATACGCTCGCGGGTGGCGCCGAGCGGTGCGCTGGCGTGGACCTCACCGCTCGAAGTGACGCGTAGGTTGAAGTTCTTGACGCACTTTTTGGTAACGACGACGGGGATGGGCGTCCCATCCGGTCGGGATGCGGAAATCGTAAACTGCTGCGTCAAAAGCGGTCCTTTGGATTGGGGACGGGCCGGCATGTCGACCGTTCGGCATGCCGGCCCGCTCAAGGGATGTGAAATTAATAACGCTCAAAGAAGGCAAGCGCGTTGTCGCTGCAGAGCTTTTGCATCACGGTCTTGCCAAAGTGCTTGGAGAGCATGTTCTGGAACTCGGGCATCATGCTGGCATCGGAGAGGAAGGCGGGCACCGTGGCGCCGTCCCAGTCGCCACCGAGTGCGATGACGTCTTCGCCGCCCAGGTCGAGCCAGTGCTCGATATGTGCCGCTAGCTGGTCGAAGGTGACGTCTGCGGCGGTCTTGTTGGTTGCGTCGTTGGAAAGGAACTCGCTGCAGTAGTTGAGGCCGACGATACCGCCCATGTCGCGAATGGTGAGGAACTGGTCGTCGGTGAGGTTGCGCTTGACGCCGCAAACCGCGCGGGAGTTGGAGTGGCTGGCGACGAAGGGGCGCGTGGCGTGGGTGACAACCTCGTCAAAGCACTCATCGTTGAGGTGGGAGACGTCGAGCACCATGCCGGCGTGCTCCATCTGCGTAAGGGCCTCGATGCCGGCGGCGGTGAGACCGGCGTGGGTGTCGTGGCCACTCGCGAGCGGCCCCTGCGCGTTCCAGCTGAGTGATGACATGAGTACGCCCAGGCTCTTGAGCACCTCGATCAGCGCGGGGTCCTCGGCAAAGAACGTGGCGTTTTCGATGGTGTGGATGCAGGCGACCTTGCCGTCTTTGAGCGCAGGGCGAATGTCTGCCGCGCTGCGTACGTTGACCATGCGGTCGTGGTTAAGCATTGCCTGGCCGCTCATATGCGCCATGATTTGCGCCTGGAAGCGCGCGGCGTGGGCGGTGGGAATCTCGTCGGGGACAAACGTGGCGAAGCACTGTGCCCACGGCGTGTTGCCGATCTTTGCGAGCGAGATGGCGCAGGCGTTGCCCTCGATGAGGTCGAAATCTTGCGGATGCGTTTCGTCGCCGGGGAAATAACCGTCGGTGCCAGCGGTAAAGCGCAGGTCGAGATCGAGCGTGGCCCAGCCGATGCGGTCGGCGGTGTCGCAATGTAGGTCAAATACGGGATATGCCATGGTTCCTCCGGTTGCAGCGTTTCTTTGCAAACTGTCTTTGAATTGTATGACTAGGGTATAGTTAGCGCCATATGTTCACGGCGGCCCGCGTTGTGCGCCGCCCTTATCACGGAGGTTACCATGTCCAACCAGGGCAAGAAGGTCAAGACCCATTATCGCGGCACGCTCGATGACGGCACGCAGTTCGATAGCTCCTACGATCGCGGCGAGCCGCTGGAGTTCACCTGCGGCGCCGGTCAGATGATTAAGGGCTTCGACGCCGCTGTTGTCGACATGCAGGTGGGCGAGAAGAAGACCGTGCACATTCCTGCTGCCGATGCCTACGGCGAGCACAATCCCGAGATGGTTATTACCTTCCCGGCCGAACAGGTTCCCAACATCGAGCAGATCGAGAAGGGCATGAAGCTTTTCCTGTCCACGCCGAGCGGTATGCCCGTCCCCGCCGTGGTCATCGACGTGACGCCTGAGGCCGTGACGCTCGACGCCAACCACGAGCTTGCCGGCAAGGACCTCAACTTTGATATCGAGCTCGTTGAGGTCGAGGGTTAGAGTATGCCTGAGCGCTTGGTTTCGACGACATGCTTGGGAAATCTCAACGATCCGTCCTATGAACTCCTGCTTCGCCGGAAGCTGGGCGGCGTCTTTGAAGTTGACGAGCTACTGCTCGATTGGGACCAGGCTGATGCATGCGCGTTTGTGGGCGTGACGGAGCTGGGACGCACGGTCGATGTTCGGCTGGATACTGCCGACGGCGGTCGTCTTGTCGACGGCGACGTGCTCGCCGTCGACCGTTCGGGCGTGGTGCCCGTGGCGGTTGTCGTGCGCCTGCGCAACGCCGAGGTTTATTTGGTCGAAGTTGACCGCATGGACCCGATTGCGCTCGCGCATGCGTGCTGGGAGATCGGCAATATGCATGCGCCGCTTTTCCGAGGCGATTCGGACGAGCATACCGTGCGCATGTATACGCCGGTGCAGCCTGTTTTGGGCCGCATGCTCCGGGGCGTCGAGGGCGTTCGGCTCTCGACGGTTACCCGTGAACTCGATGCGGACCGGCGCTTTGCGTCGAGTGCGACGGATGCCGTTGTGAGTATGGCTCCAGACTTTACGATCGTAAAGAAGGCGCGCGGTTAACGTGCGTATAAGTAAGACGGACTTTGAGAGGCAACTATTCAAAGTCCGTCTTTCTGTTGATGAGATGCTGTGGGGGAAAGCATATGGGTCTTGAAGGAATCAAGCTGATTGCATGCGATTTGGACGGCACGTTGCTGCATCCGGGGGAGTGCGAGCCGCGTTCCGAGGCCTTTGAGCTCATTGATGAGCTGCATCGTCGCGGTATTGTGTTTATGCCGGCGAGCGGCCGTCAATATGCGAGCTTGCGCTATCTGTTTGCCCCGGTGGCCGATGAACTCGCCTATGTATGCGAAAACGGAGCCCTGGTCATGAGCGAGGGGCGTGCCGTGGTCAAGCGTTCTATGGAGCGTGGCCTGGCCATGGATATCGCGAATGCCGTGGTCGCCTACCCCCATGCCGACGTGACCCTTTCGTGCGAGGGACACCTCTACACCATGAGCGGCAACGATGCGTTTGTTGACCACCTGCGTTATGAGGTCCATTGTGATGTGGCGGTAGTCGACCGTCCCGAAGACATTGACGAGGATGTCATTAAGATTGCCTTCCAGACGCCCGAGGCAGAGCAGCCGGGGGCGCTGGAGTATTTCGAGCGCCTCTTTAGCGACCGAGTCGATGTGATGACGTCGGGAACCGAATGGACCGACTTTATCGGCTTTGATTCGGGCAAGGGGTCCGCGCTTGCCGATTACGGTCGTGCCCTGGGGATCTCGCCCGATGCGATGATGGCGTTTGGCGACAATGAGAACGATCGCGACATGCTCAACGTCGTGGGCCATCCCTATCTGGTGGAGAGCTGCAACCCCACCATGCGCGGTGTCAATGACCGTGTCCGCTACGTGTGCACGGTCGAAGGAGAGCTGCGTCGTCTACTTGCTGAGTAGATATTTGGGGTATGCCTAGAAATCTACTTTTTGCTGCAGAGTGCGGAAAGGTGGATTTTAAGGCATGCCCCAAACATCTACCGGCAGTCGGGGCAGAGACCCTCGAAGATGGTGTAGTGCGACGTGACGTGCCAGCCGATTTGCTCGGATGCCTTGGCGTCGAGCTGGGCATCGAAGGGGAGCGGTACGTCGATGACGCGGCTGCACGAGGTGCAGATGATATGCGCATGCGGCTCGATCGTGCGATCGAAGCGGCTGCCGCCCGGCGTCTTGATGGAGAGGATTTCGCCGGCGTCGGCCAAGAGATTGAGGTTGCGGTAGACCGTACCGCGGCTGATTTTGTCATCCTGCGCGCGCACGACGTTGTAGATTTCGTCGGCGGTGGGATGGTTATAGCTTTGGCGCACGGCGTCAAGAACCAGCTTTCGCTGCCTGGTATTCCTTCTTTGCACCGCCATGCGCCTCGCCTCTTTTCTATTAACGGTCGTAGGTAAATGATACCGTATTTAGCACACAATACTAATAACGAGGAATGAAACCATCTTCATTGGCAAGTGGGGCTCGGGCCTGGGCGTCTACGAGGTGAAAACGCGTTCCCATGCGCTCGTAGGAGGCATGAAGCGCCTCGAGATGAGATAGGATGTTTGCTGGAGCTCCCTGTATCTCCATCTCGACCGAGCCGTCTTCCATGTTGCGCACCCAGCCGGTGAGGGAGCGTGCCTGCGCGAGGTTGGTGTTGGTAAAGCGAAAACCAACGCCTTGGACTTGTCCCGCCCAGCGCAGGAAATAGCGCAGGGGAGTGTCTTGAGTGGCCTCGTCGCTTGCGAGCACAGTAAGCCTGCGGCGCAACTCGAGCTCGATGTTTGATGGTTTTTGAGGCTCTCGACTGCCGCCGGTGACGCTGGAGAAGAACGTATCGAAGAAGCCCATCGCTAGGCCTGCTTGCCTGCGTCGGCCGGGAAGGTTATGCCGGCCTGCTGACGCACGGCATCCATGATGCGCAGCGAGACGAGCGTGACATCGCGGTAGTGGCCGAGCTCGTGGCGCCCGGCCGGTGTTTCCCAAATCTCTTCCTTAACGTTGTCGATGCCGCTGATGGCGGTGATAAAGTCGGTGAGCTCATACTCCATGGTGTTGCTCGATTTAGGCAGATCGAGCGCGCGGCCGTTGTCGCCCTGTTCGCGCGGTGCTTCGGTCGCCGAGCCGCGTACGACGTCGCCGCGATAGTCGATGCGTACGTTGCGGGGCGTGGACAGATGGTCAATCTGGATGGTGCCACGCTCGCCTTCGATCTGCGAGGGCAGCAGGTCATTCGTAATTTTGGAGTGTGCGAGCTCGACGGAGATATGGCCACCGCCATAGCTGGCGAGAATGGAACCGCAACCGTCGATGGGGCCATGGGTGAGCTCTTGCGTTGAGGGGTCGAGCAGCGTGGTCATGCTGGTGAGACCAGAGGGCATGCCGAAAATCTCGACCATGGGCTCGACGGCGTAGACGCCAATGTCCATGAGGGAACCCGATGCCATATTGCAGTCGAAGATATTGGTGGTGCGTCCAGCGAGGATTTCGTTGTAGCGTGAGGAATACTTGCCAAAGCGCAGCGAGGCGCGGCGAATGGGCGCAATTTCGCCCAGGGCGTCCTCGACGGCGTGGAAAGCGGGGTCATGGAGCGGACGCATGGCTTCGAGGGCTACGACGCCCGCCGCCTCGGCTGCGCGAAAGACCTCGAGCGCCTGCGCCTCGGTGGCGCAGAAGGGCTTTTCGACGATAACGTGCTTACCGCCGGCGATGCAGGCGAGCGCCTGTTCGTGATGGAGCGCGTTGGGGCTGCCGATGTAGACGGCATCGACGTCGTCGGCGGACGCGAGCTCGTCGAGTGCGGTGAAGTTGCGTTCGCCGCCGTGCTTAGCGGTGAAGGCGGCGCCGCGATCTGTATCGCGCGAGAGCGTACCCACAAACGTGGCTTGGTCGTTGGCGTTAACGACCTGGATAAAGTCGTCGGTAATCATGGATGTGCCGATGGTTGCGATGCGCAGCATGTATCCCCCTCGTGCCGTTCGGTTTACAGGATGAGTGTAGCGCGAGGGGGCAAGAAATGGCGTGCGAAAACGCCGTTACAGGTTGCTCTCGTTAAAGCCGGTGTCGATATCGAGATTGGCTCCGTCGGCCGCGGTGGTGGCGAGCTCGTCGCAGCGCTCATTGAGCTCGTGGCCGGCATGCCCCTTAACCCAGATGAACTCCACCTTATGCTTACTCTTTGCGGCAAGCAGGCGCTCCCATAGGTCGCGGTTCTTGACGGGCTGCTTGTTGGCGGTTTTCCATCCGCGCTTTTTCCAGCCGTCGATCCAGTGCTTGTTAAAGGCGTTGACGACGTACTGCGAATCGGAATGGACTTCGACCTCGCAGGGGCGGTTGAGTGCCTCGAGCGCCACGATGACCGCCATGAGCTCCATGCGGTTGTTAGTGGTCTTGGCGTAGCCACGCGAAAGCTCGGAGGTGAAGGTCTTGCCGGCGGGGTTGGTGTACTTGAGCACGGCGCCGTAGCCGCCGCGTCCCGGATTTGATCGGGCCGAGCCGTCGGTATAGATGATGACCTTCACATGGTTCCTTTCGTTGGGTACGTTTCGTGTGAGTGACCATTGTAGCGCCATGCCCGCCGGGGGCTAGCAATCTACGATTTCTACCCCGTCTTCCGACAGTTAGTTGGCATGGATGATGCGGTTGAGCTCGTCGAGGTATTGCTGCAAGAGGGGAGAGGGCTTGCGCTCGTCGTGCATGATATAGCCTACGTGCATCGTTGGGGCGTCTGCCAACGGAATCGATGCCATACCCCACTGCATTTCATTGGAGAGGACGCCGGTCGACAAGGTGTAACCGTTCGACGTGATAAGTAAGTTAGTAAGTGTTCCGCGGTCCGAGATTCGTATGTTGCGGTCGCAAGGGATATAGCTAAAAGGTTCCTCGGCGTAATAGAAGGAGTTTGAGGTTCCCTGCTCAAAGCTGTAGCGCGTATAGGGCGTGAGGTCGGCAAGGGACAGCTGAGGGCGGCGTGCGAGTGGATGGCGCTCGCTAACGAAGACGTGGACCGTCGCGTCGAAGAGGGGGTGGAAGCTCGCGCGGGCGTCGGCGAAGGCCTTCTGCAGGACGCGGGTATTAAAGTCGTCCAGATAGAGGATGCCGATATCGCTGCGAAATGCGCGGACGTCGTCGATGATCTGCGAGGTGGTGGTCTCGCGCATGATGAACTCGAACTTACTGTCGCGGCAGCGCTCGACGACGTTGACAAAGGCCTCGACCGAAAACGCGTAGTGCTGGGCCGAGATGGCAAGGCGCGCCTGGGGTGTACCGCCGTCCTCGTAGCGGGCCTCGAGCATATCTGCCTGCTCCACGACCTGGCGCGCATAGCTCAAAAGCTCGGTGCCGTCGTTGGTGAGCGTGACGCCGCGGCTGGAGCGCGTAAAGATCTCCAGATGGAGCTCCTGTTCCAGGCTTTTGACGGCGTTTGAGATGTTGGACTGAGCGGTATAGAGGCGCTGAGCTGCAGCGTTGATTGAGCCGGACTCTGCCACGGCAATCAGAAAACGAAGCTGCTGAAGGGTCATCGACGCCATCCTCTCGATTGCTATCTACAAAACAGATAACAGGTTAGCGCTTTTAAGTGATTGACCGAGGGAAACAATGTTCGTACTATTCAAAACACACAAAGGCGGTAGGTAATTAAGCCGACCACGGAACCGGGATGCGAAAGGAGGCCCGCATATGAATTGCTTACCAAGACGAATGCCGGGCTCCTGTTTGCGCCCGTCGGCGTGATCAGGAGACAGCGACTTACTTCTCTCTTTTTATTTACTTTTGTTCGATCAAGGAGATCATCATGAGCCAGTTTATCAACAACCCCGAGCACACCTTTGGTTTCGACACCCTGCAGCTTCACGTTGGCCAGGAGAGCGCCGATCCCGCATCCGATTCCCGCGCCGTGCCTATCTACCAGACCACGAGCTATGTGTTCCGCAACTCCCAGCATGCTGCTGACCGCTTTGGTCTTGCCGACGCCGGTAACATCTACGGTCGTCTGACCAACTCCACCCAAGGCGTCTTCGAGGACCGCATTGCCGCGCTCGAGGGCGGCGTTGCTGGCCTCGCCGTCGCCTCTGGCGCCGCCGCCATCACCTATACCCTGCAGGCTCTTGCCCAGGCCGGTGACCACGTGGTCGCCCAGAAGACCATCTACGGCGGTTCCTACAACCTGCTGGAGCACACGCTCTCCCAGTTTGGCGTCGAGACCACCTTCGTCGATGCCCATAACCTGGACGAGGTCGAGGGCGCCATCAAGGACAACACCACGGTCATCTATCTCGAGACGCTCGGCAACCCCAACTCCGACATCCCCAACATCGACGCCATCTCCGAGATCGCCAAGAAGCACGGTTTACCGGTTGTCGTCGACAACACCTTCGGCACCCCGTATCTGTTCCGTCCGCTGGAGCATGGTGCCAACATCGTCGTCCACTCCGCAACCAAGTTCATCGGCGGCCACGGCACCTCGCTGGGCGGTGTGATCGTCGACGGCGGTAACTTCGATTGGAAGGCGAGCGGCAAGTATGCGCAGATCGCCGAGCCCAACCCCTCCTACCATGGCGTCTCGTTTGCCGAGGCTGCCGGTCCCGCCGCCTTCGCAACCTATGTCCGCGCCATCCTGCTGCGTGA